>JAEDLI010000006.1 GCA_016295375.1 Fibrobacter sp.
ATCTTCTTGAGAACGGGCACGTCATTGACGGAGTTCACCGTGAACACAGCCTTGGAGGTTGCGGTTGCACCTTCGGGGTCGGCTACCGTGAAGGTAATCTCGTCGGAACCGTTCCAGAGCTTGTTAGGAATAATAATCTTGGCCACCATCTGGGCGTCCACTTCGACGGTGAGGCCGGCTTCTTTCTTCTTGGAGCCGGGAGCGGGCTTCACGTCAGTGGTGATGGTAAGTTCGCTCATCTTGTGGTCGGCGTCCTTAATCATTTCGCCAAGCTTGATGGGCTGGAATTGTTCCTTTTCCTTGATGGTCTGGGCAACGACCTGCTTGGTAAATTCGGGCACGTCGTTAACAGATTCTACAGTATATGCCACGGAGCGTTCGTCCGTTGCGCCTTCGGGGTCGGTCACCTTGATGGTCAAGGTTTCAGAGCCGTTCCACTGCTTAGAAGGCGGCGTAATGGTCATCACATGCTTCGGGTCCACATTGACCTTCAGCTCGCGGTTTCCGCTGACGGTCCACTTGAGCTTGTCGGCGGGGTGATCCAGGTCTTCGACGAACTTGCTCAGTTCGACGGGCTTGAAATCCTGCTTTTCCTTGATGGTCTGTTCCGGAATATCCTTCATTACAGGAGGATCGTTGATAGACTTGACCGTGAGCTTCATGGTAGAAGAAGCCTTGCCTCCTTCGGGGTCAGTAGCCGTGAAGGTCAGGGTTTCAGAACCGTTCCAGAGTTCGTTCGGAGTCTTGAAGGAAACTTCGCGAGTCTTGGCGTTGATGTTCACCTTGATGTCCTTGTTGCCAGTCACTTCGAACTTGAGCTTGGACAGGTCGTGGTCGGCATCGCTGACAAATTCGTCAAGAACGATAGAAGAGAGTTCGCTCTTTTCTTCGATGGTCTGGTCAGGAATCTTCTTGAATACGGGCACGTCGTTGATGGACTTCACCGTAAACTTGGCGTCCTTCTTGATAGAAGCGCCTTCGGGGTCAGTACAAATGAACGTGATGGTTGCAGAACCATTCCAGTACTTGTCCGGAATTTCGACGGAGGCCACGTGGTTTTCGTCGATGTTCACCTGCAGCGTACCCGTTTCCGGTTCCTTGCCGTCGTGCTTCACGTTTGCTTCCCAGGAGAGTTCGGAATTCTTGTGGTCAGCATCCTTCACGAATTCGTCCAGCTTGATCTTGCCGAAGGTCTTCTTCTCTTCGATGGTCTGGCCTTCGATGTCCTTGACGAACTCGGGCTTGTCATTGACGGAGTTAACCGTAAAGGAGGCTTCGGATTCTGCGCATGCCTTTTCGGGGTCGCAAACCTTAAACTTGGCGGTTTCAGAGCCGTTCCAATACTTGTTGGGAATGGCGATAGTCGCCTGCTTGCCGTTAACCGTTACCTTCAGGTCCTTAGTGCCAGAAACTGTCCACTTCAGTTCCTCGAACTTGTGGTCCAGGTCCTTGACCAAAACGCTCAGGTCAATAGGCTTGAATTCCTGCTTTTCTTCGATAGTCTGTTCGGGAACGTCCATCACGAACTCCGGAGGATCGTTGATGGACTTGACTGTGAACTTGGAACTGGTGTTGACGGACGCACCGGCGGGGTCGGTCGCCGTCCAGGTGATGGTCTCGGCACCGTTCCACAATTCGTTGGGAGTAGAAATTGTGGCAGAACCGTACTTGTCAATCTTCACCTTCAAGTCCTTGTTGCCAGAGGCAGCCCACTTGATGGTGGAAACATCGTTATCCACATCGGAAATGAAATCTGTCAGGGAAATCTGTTCGAATTCATTCTTTTCTTCGATGGTCTGGTCAGGAATCTTCTGAAGCACCGGAGCGTCGTTGATGGCCTTCACCGTGAATGTAGCCGTCTTGGAATCGCTGGCGTATTCGCCGTCGGTAGCCGTGAACTTGATCTTGGCCGCACCGTACCAGTTGGAATCCGGAATCAGGATGGTGGCGATTCGGTTGTTGTCGATCTCCACGTTCAGGTCACCTTCAGCCTGGTCCTTGCCTGCCGGTTGGATGTCCGTTTCCCAAAGAATCTGGTTTTTCGGATGGTCCGGATCTTCGACGAAATCATCGAGCTTGATCTTGGTGAACTGCTTACCTTCGTCGATGGTCTGGTCGGCAATGGCCTTCACTACAGGCGGGTTGTTTACGGACTCGACGGAGAAGTTCACCGTCTCGGAACCGACAGCTCCTTTGGTGTCGGTTGCCGCGAAAGTAATGTCTTCAGAACCGTTCCAGTATTGGTCCGGAACCACGATTGTGGCTACACGGTCGCCGGAAATAGTCACCTTCAAGCTCTTGTTACCGGATACTGCCCACTTGATCTGTGCAGGCTTGTCCATGTCGTCGGACACGTACTGGTCAAGTTTAATCGTTGCGAACTTTCCGCCTTCTTGAATAGATTCACCCGGAATCCCGTTCACGGACGGAGCGTTGTTCTCTACAGCTGCCGCATCAGCTCCGGCTTCTTGTGCAATAACCACAGAGGCAAGAATGCCCGCAGAAGCAAACAAAGCTGTAATAGGCCAATTTTTACGTTTCATCGATGTTCTCCCATAATTCCATCTGCAGAATGTTTCCCATGAAAATCCTGCTTTCCAATGTGATAACAGTCACCAAATATAAAGTTTTTTGGGCCTTTTTTTTTCTCAAAAACCGCTTTTTTTTGCAAAAAAATAGCGGTTTGGGCGTTGCTCAGGGAGTGTAAAATCGTAACTCGTTGAGAATCAACAAGTTAGAGAATCTGCCCTTATAAATTGATTTTTGGCATATTTGATGTTAGGGGGCGCAACGGCGCAAAAACAATGACAAATAGTGATTAATTTGCTAAATTCCTCCTAAATTTTGGAAAAAACACCATCACAACTGGTAAGGTCTATGAAATTCGTATTTCTTTGCGATGCCAACTATCTGAAAGGCGACTACGCCAATTTCGTCAACAATTTCCCCTCCGGTCACGAACTCCTGACCATCACTTCTGACGATTTGCTACAGTCCAAGACCATTCTCGAAGGTGCTTTCGCCCTCTTGGCCGAAAAGTCCACCTGGCAGAAGAACTTCAGCCTCTTCCGCTACTTTGGTCTCCTCCCCTCCCTCGAGGTTTTGCCCACGGCTTTTGTCGCCCGTGGCCGTCGCAACGAATCCCTGAAGGGCCGTAACGCCAACCGCAATCAGGAAATTTTCTTCAACCCTGCATCTACTTCCGAAGAGCTGCACATCCAGATCGACAAGTTCATTGCCGCTCCCCCCGCAGGCTTTTCTTACCCCAGGGGCACTGCCAAGGCATAGTTCCCCATGCAGAGGAAAGTCCTGGACTACCTGTGCAAACAAGGCGGGCTGGGCTTATTTGCCTTCCCTGGCGACCAGGTAGATTTTGAATCCATTGACAAAGTAGCGCTAGCCCTGAACGCTGGCGCTCCTTTCGTTATTATGGACTTTTCCCACAAGTCCCTTTTTCCGGGTAACCATCTAAGAACATTCTTCAAGAGAAAACTTACTGGCGAAGAAATCGAATTTATCCGTGATTCCAAGGAAGGCTTGGTATTCAGGCTCAGCAAGGAAATGGGATTGGATGCGGAGCTCAACTTCAGGATTTTTTACCGCAACCTGGAAGCGGTTCGCTCCGTTGTTCCCTACATTTTTGCCATCTTGCCCGACGAACTTTCCAATGCGCAATTCAAGCGGATTGCAGAAATCGCGAAGGTGGTCATAATCGCTGGCGGTAACCGGGAAGCGGCCTCCGCCTATTTGCAGGACTACTCTTTTTTGCGGAAACGTGCTTTGGTCTGGCTTATCAAGGGAATGCCGGACAGGCGTCGATACAGGGATGCAAGCGAAGCTGTCAAAAAGTCCTACTCGGGTTGTCGGGAAATTCAAAAAATTGACTGGACAAAGAAGCCAGAGCGTTTTGCCAAGGCCCTGACGCTGCTGTTCAAGGCGGAGATCCTGAAAAAAAATCCTCTCGATGGGTTCTTCAGGATTTTCAGGAATTTCTTCTTGCTCTTTGTGCTTGCCGTTGTGGCGATACCCTTCTTGATTCCCTCCACCGTCGATGTGGGCATTTCCCATGTGCGGGAACGGAATTCGGAACGTGACCGGCTTTCGCTTGCACCGTCATTCGAATACACCTTTGACGGCAAGGAATCCATGCAGAGGCTCGCTCGTTACGCCATCGGGCGATTTATGTCCGTGATTACCGACGCGAAAATGGTCAAGCAGTATGTGCAGGAGACCCTGAAAGAAAATGGCTACCCAGAAGACCTGGGCCTTGCAAACGACAGGAATATTCCCCCAGAAGGAACCGTTGTCAAGTTTTCCAAGCCCGAATACATTGAAAGTACGGCTTCGGATTCTATCGGCAACGCCTGGAGGTATTGGACATCCATTGTTTCGGACTCCATCGCCTACATTACGGAGTTTTACCACGAAAAACAGACCAAGGAATTCCGGCAGCACAACGGTATCGATTTGGCAAGCCGCCAAGGGGCCCGTATCCTTGCACCATTTGCCGCCAAGGCCTGGACCAGCAATGACGAACGAGGCGGCATTATCATCGGGCTTGTTCGGCAAAAAGACGTTATCTTGTTTATGCACTGCGACCAGCTCCTGTACCTGGACGGCCAAGACGTGATGCAGGGCGACCCCATCGCTACCGTAGGCGTTACAGGACACACCACCGGCCCCCACGCCCACATTGTGACAGGGCTTATCGACCCTAACGGCGACAAGCGAATCGGGAATGTGAAGTACAGGGTTATCGACCCCATGAAGTGGTACTACCGGTTCAAACCGACGTTGTTTTAGGGGTTAGGTAGTAGGTTATAGGTATTAGGGGTTAGGACCGAAGATCCATGGGGCGTAGTCCGTTAGTGGTTTGGGCTGCGGGACTCAAGCTGTGACAACCTCGCGCTGGAACGACCATGTGACGGGCGTCACAGCAAGAGTTTTCAAAAAGCCCTCACAAAACTTTTATTTTTCTTTTTTGGGTTTTTGTTTGCGATTTATTACAAAATTGCTCTTCTATTTTCCGCTTAAAAAAATATCTTTGTGATGTAATTTTAAGCGGGAAAAAAAGGAGAAATAATGAAAAAAATCTCGTTGGTCGTGTTCATGCTCATTGCAGCCATTCTGATGGGCTGCTCCTCTGTCAAGACTCCCAAGGCAAGCCTTGCCGACCACGACGAAGACCACAACATTCCCGCTATTGACCAGATGATTATTTCCATGAAAAAGGAATACATCCAGAAGTGCTACATGCCGGTAGCCAAGCGGGAACCTCCTGAGAACGCCTGCCAGACCGAGCTGTTCCAGCTTCTGGAACGTCGCTACCATGCCGACTACAGCCAGGATCATGTAGATATGGCCAGCAACGACCTGTTCTTCAAGGATATCGATGCCGAAATCAACAAGATGGTCCGTTCTGACCCTGAAGTCAGGGCAGCACTTCGTAACGGTGCTTTCCAGAGCATCAACGAGATGAAGACCTACTACAAGAGCAAGTACATGTTCAGCCACAACTAGGCTTTACATTTTTTTTGTTAAGTGCTTAGGTCGCCTTTTGGCGGCCTTTTTTGTATAGTTTTGGAGCCATGGATTTGCCAATGGGTTTGCCATTAAATATATTGTGCATGCAAAAATTGGTGATAGACCACAAACAAAGGAACACCCATGAGAAACTCGCTCAAGCTCGACGGCCAGGTCAAGACTTACCTCGACGAAAACGAACTTCCCAAGGCATGGTACAACGTCCGTGCCGACATGAAGAAGAAGCCCGCTCCGCTCCTGAATCCGGGAACTGGCAAGCCCGTAACTTTCGAAGACCTGCAGCCCGTGTTCTGCGACGAACTTATCAAGCAGGAACTGGACAACGAGACCCCGTACATTCCTATTCCTGAAGACATCCTCACCTTCTACAAGATGTATCGTCCGTCGCCGCTGGTTCGTGCCTATTTCTTGGAGCAGGCTCTCGGCACTCCGGCCCACATCTACTACAAGTTTGAAGGCAACAACACCAGCGGTAGCCACAAGCTGAACTCCGCTATCGCCCAGGCTTACTACGCCAAGCAGCAGGGCCTTAAGGGCGTGACCACCGAAACAGGTGCTGGCCAGTGGGGCACGGCTCTTTCCATGGCGTCCGCCTTCTTTGGCATCGACTGCCAGGTCTATATGGTGAAGGTCTCCTACGAACAGAAGCCCTTCCGCCGCGAAGTGATGCGCACCTACGGAGCTTCCGTAACGCCGTCGCCTTCCATGACCACCGACATCGGTAAGAAAATCAACGCCGAATTCCCGGGCACCACCGGAAGCCTCGGCTGCGCCATCTCCGAAGCCGTGGAAGCCGCCGTGAAGCAGCCGGGTTACCGCTACGTTCTTGGTTCCGTGCTGAACCAGGTGCTGCTGCACCAGTCTGTGATTGGTCTTGAAACCAAGGCCGCCCTCGACAAGCTGGGCGTGAAGGCCGACCTCATCATCGGTTGCGCCGGCGGCGGTTCCAACCTCGGTGGCCTTATCAGCCCCTTCGTCGGCCAGAAGCTCCGTGGCGAAGCCGACTACGACATTCTCGCTGTGGAACCGGCCAGCTGCCCCAGCTTCACTCGCGGTAAGTACGCCTACGACTTCTGCGACACCGGTAAGGTTTGCCCGCTGGCCAAGATGTATACTCTCGGATCCAGCTTCATCCCGTCTGCTAACCACGCCGGTGGACTCCGTTATCACGGCATGAGCAGCATCCTCTCCGAGCTCTACGATCAGGGCCTGATGCGTGCAACATCCGTGGAACAGACCAAGGTGTTCGAAGCAGCAAAGCTCTTCGCCCAGACCGAAGGCATTCTCCCGGCTCCGGAATCCAGCCACGCCATCCGCGCGACGATTGACGAAGCCCTCAAGTGCAAGGAAAAAGGCCAGGCCAAGAACATCGTGTTCGGTCTCACCGGCACTGGCTACTTCGACATGGCGGCCTACCAGAAGTTCAACGACGGCGAAATGAACGACTACATCCCGACAGATGAAGATATCGCCAAGAGCCTCACGCAGCTCCCGAAGGTGTAGCGCCTCCGGCGCAGTTCCTAGTTTTTAGTTACTAGAAATTGCACCCGATTTTGTCATTGCGAGAGGCGACAAGCCTCGAAGCAATCGCTCACCAAACTTAAAAGTCCCGGACATGGCGTCTGGGACTTTTTTTAACCTACTGCGAAACGAAATTACAACGCTTCGGCGAATTCTTCCATGCTCTTACGTACGGGATGCCTGGGCGAAGGGCCACCCCCATTTTCGGAATCGGCATAACCGACATCTAGGAGGCAGGCTAGCTTTAGGTTGTCTGCAAAGTCAAATGCTTTTTCAATTTCAGAAGCGTTGAAACCCCGGGCCCAGAGGGTGGCAAGGCCGAGGTCCGTCGCCTGCATCATCATGGAGGTGGTGACGATGCTTGCATCCATCACGCCGCTGTTGAAATTGTCATTGTACTTTTCGGCGGTATAGCACTTGGGTTCGTCGTAGCAAACCATCAGAACCACGGGAGCATTGTAGGCCATACGGGTAATGCCACGGATTTTTTCCAAAGCCTCGGGTGACTTGATGACCTTCACCGTCACGGGCTGAGCGTTGATTGCCGTCGGAGAAAGGCGGCCCGCCTCCAGCACCTGGGCGAGTTTTTCGGGTTCTACCGCCTGGGCGGTAAAGGCACGGCAGCTATAGCGGTTTTTAGCCAAATCCATGAAAGACATAATATACCTCGTTTTTGAGGAAATATAAGTATTTCAAGTTAGACCATATGGAAAAGTTACTAGTTCCTAGTTACTAGTTAATAGGTATTAGAAACCAAAAACAGCTTGGATAGCCTAGTAACTAGTAACTTAGAACTGCGGCTACGCCGCATTAACTATTAATTTCTATCTTTGCGCACATGAAAAATTTTTACGTTACTACCCCGATTTATTACGTGAATGACGCCCCGCATATTGGGCACTCCTACACCACCGTTCTCGCGGACATCCTCACCCGCTTCCACAAGATTCTGGGCTACCAGACCTTCTTCTTGACCGGTACCGACGAACACGGCCAAAAGGTGCAGCGCGCCGCCGACAAGCGCGGCGTGACCCCGCAGGAACACGTAGACGAATACTACCACCGGTTCGAAGACCTGTGGAAGAAGATGGGTATCGGTAACGACTTCTTTATCCGCACCACGATGCCCGAACACAAGGCCTTTGTGCAGGAATGCCTTCAGAAGCTCTGGGACAAGGGCGAAATCTACTCGAAGGAATACGAAGGCTGGTACTCCGTCGGCGAAGAACGTTTCTTTACCGAAGACGAACTTGACGAAAACAAGTGCGACCCGATCAGCCACCGCCCGGTGGAATGGCTCAAGGAAAAGAACTACTTCTTCAAGATGGGTTCTTACCAGCAGAAGCTGATTGACTTCCTCGAAAGCCACAAGGACTGGATTGTGCCGGACTACCGCTGGAACGAAATCCGCGGGTTCCTGCGCCAGCCGCTGAACGACCTGTGCATCAGCCGCCCGAAGGCACGCCTCAGCTGGGGCATTCCGCTGCCCTTCGACACCGACTACGTGACCTACGTGTGGTTCGACGCGCTCCTGAACTACGTAAGCGCCTCCACCGCCTTCCACAAGACTTATGCCGACGGCACGCCGATTTGGCCCGCCACTTACCACCTCATCGGCAAGGACATCTTGACCACCCACAGCGTGTACTGGCCGACCATGCTCATGGCTCTCGACATTCCGCTCCCGCAGCACATCCTCGCCCACGGCTGGTGGCTCGTGAACGGCGGCGAAAACATGAGCAAGTCCGCAGGCAACGTAGTGACTCCCATGGACTACATGGAAAAGTACGGCATCGATGCGTTCCGCTATTTTCTCGCCCGCGAAATGGTGGTGGGCCAGGACGCGAACTTCACCCACGATGCCTTCGTACGCCGCATCAACAGCGACCTCGCCAACGACCTGGGTAACGTGCTGAACCGCGTGCACCGCCTGGTGCTCAACAATTTTGAAGGCAAGCTCCCCGCAGCGACAAACATCGGCGATGCCGAGAAGGAAGTCATCGACCTTGCCGACAAGGTGATTGCCGAAATCAAGGAAGGCCTGCCGCAGGCCCGCCTCTCGCAGTCCATCGAAACTATCATGCAGCTCGTGCGTAGCATCAACCGCTACCTGGAAGTCAAGGCCCCGTGGAAGCTCGCGAAGGATCCTGCTCTCAAAGATGAACTCGCGACCGTGCTCTATGTGTCTGCCGAAGCCGTGCGCCTCTCGCTTTGCCTGCTGTGGCCGGTGATTCCCGCCAAGGCGGAAGAAGGCCTCGCCATGATCGGCTGCAATTTCCAGAGCGCCGACGACCTCGCCTGGGGTATCCTCAAGGGCGGCGAAACGTTCGGCGAAGGCAAGCCGCTCTTCCCGCGCATCGAAGAAGAAGTCAAGAAGCAGGAAGCCCAGAGCAAGCCCAAGCAGAACAAGCCCCTGATGGCCGCCGACGTGCCTGCCGCCATGGACATGCGCGTGGCCCAGATCAAGGAAGTGGCCGATCATCCGGACGCAACCAGCCTCTATGTAATTAAGGTGGACGCCGGCGAGGGCGAACTCCGCACCATCTGCAGCGGCCTCAAGAACAGCTACAAGGCCGAGGAACTCCAGAACCGCAAGATTTTGCTGTTCGCGAACCTGAAGCCCAGCGCTCTTCGCGGCATCATGAGCCAGGGTATGCTCTTTGCGGGTGACCTCGACAACGAGGCACACACCTGCAGGCTCGTCTCCGTACCCGAAGACGCAAAGCCCGGTGACCGCGCTCTGTTCAAGGGTGTAGCACCCAGCGAACCGCGTGAACTGAAGGTGAAGGACTTCGAGAAGATTGCGCTCTCCGTGAAGGGTGGCGCGGTGTTCTGCGACGCACTCGCGCTTGAAGTGAACGGCAAGCCCGTGACCTGCGACGTGACCGATGGCAACGGAGTGCATTAAGTGCCGTAAGGCACCCACGGGAAAATACGCATTCCAACTCGTTTAGCTGGAACGTTGCGTATTTGAGCGTGTCAGGAGGGTCTTAGGGAGGGCGTAGCCTTCCCTATTTTTTGTATATTGAACATATGCAAGACCTCATTGAGAAAATCAAGGGTTGTACCCTTGCCTACCTGAAATCCCTGAATTGGATTGTTCTCCTTGGCATCGCCCTTTTTTGCATTGCACTTGCAATTGTGAATAACATCCGCGTAGATGATGCCAAGTCTGTCACTTGGATCGGTTCCCAGGACATTCTGGAAAAACCGGCGGATATTCTCTAGAAGGAGGCGGAAATGATTGATTGTTTTCAGCCTCAGAATCGCAAGCGTTCCATTGTTTCTGGCATCTTGATGCTGATGGCCACCTTCTTTGTGTCCGTATGCGTTGCCGAAATCAGTTTTCCGGAATCCATACTGACTTTTACCGACCAGGAATGGCTTATTGACCTATGGCCCAAGGCTTACCGTTACAACATCCAGGTGGGACTTTGTGCCCTGATTATTGGCGGAGCCCTGATTGTGCCCGCCTTCAAGATTCAAAAGGATTTCACTATCCGCGCTCTGGAAACCCTTTGCCGTATCGGCATTGGCGGCATGTTCATCTTTGCCTCGATTTTCAAGATCCAGAATCCTCACGAATTTGCGGTTCTTGTGGCACAGTACCAGTTTTTCCCGGCACTTCACCTGGAATTCCTGAACAATTTTTTCGCCCTCGTCTATCCGCAATTTGAATTGTGGTTTGGACTCGCCATGATTGTTTCGCCCTTTGTGCGTGAATCGGCTCTTGCCATTTTCTGGATGTTCGTAAGCTTTATTATCGCCCTCGGCTGGGCGCTTTACCACGACCTGGGCATCACTTGCGGGTGTTTCGAGATTGAAGGTGCTGCCGACAAGGCGGAAACCTGGACCAGTCTGATTCGCGACCTGATTCTGATTTGGCCTACCCTCTGGCTTGCTACCCGCAAGAACAAGAGCCTGATTTCTATCTGGAAGGCATCCAAGTGATCAACACCTCCCTTTGTTATATCGAACAGGACGGCAAATACCTGCTGCTTCACCGTATCAAGAAAAAAAACGATATCAACAAGGACAAGTGGATTGGCATTGGCGGAAAATTCGAAGAAAACGAGTCTCCCGAAGACTGCATTATTCGCGAAGCCCGCGAAGAAACAGGCTTGACCATCGTCCCCAAATATAGGGGCATTGTCACTTTCATTTCAGACGGGATGAACGAGACCGAGTTTATGCACCTGTTCACGTCCAAAGAATTTAGCGGAAAAGTGCGGGAATGTGACGAGGGCGTTCTGGAATGGGTGCCGAAAGAAGATGTAATCAAGCTCCCCCACTGGGACGGGGACATGATTTTTCTTTCGCTGCTGAATCGGGATGTTCCCTTCTTTTCGTTGAAACTCACCTACCGGGGAAGCACTCTCGTTGAAGCCATTCTAGACGGCAAAAAGGTCGATTACAGGGATTTTATTTGAATTCCGGCGCAATGGTCAAAATCAGGTTGACCCCGTGCAACCCATGGAAGCCCACCTGGGCACGGAAAAGGTATAATTCAGGCATCCTGACGCGAATACCGAAACCCCAGGAATTGTAGAATCGGTCAAAGCTGAATTCTTTTACCTTTTCGGCGTGCATAGCATATTCGTCGAAAAGCACTCCATCTACAAACCGGTCAATGGGCCAACGATATTCGGCGCTAAGTCCCATGATATGATATGCCGACCATTCGTCTCCGTAACCTCGCATTGGATACCGGGCATTCATTGTCGGGAAGGCGTTGAAGGGAGCTCCACCCTTGTCCATTTCCCACATGTTTTCTATTCTGAACTGGAGGGCAACGACTCTTCGTTCAAGGAGCGTTTCCCTGATGTTTTCGGGTCTCCATACGCGAAGGGCCTCGTCCCAGGAAAAATCCGTGTAGAACTTGCGGCTTTGCCTGGCCTCTCTTGCCGAAAGAATGTATTGCTTAGCCTTTCCAAAGTAGAAATAATGCTGCCAGATAAGGCTGTTGTAGATGTAGTCGTGACTCTTGTGGCTCTTGGGAACTTTTCCGCTTCGCTGAGAGTCAAAAGAATCATACCTTATTCCCCCATACTCCGGCGCAAAATTGTATTCTCCGGAGAGGATGACTCTGTCCCCTTTCGAAGGAGCGTACGAAAAGTCCAAATCGTCATACACCAGAGATAGAGCTACGGAATACTGTTTTGAAGATTGATATAGACCACGATCGGCGATAGAAAAAACTGCATCGTTCAAAATACTGTCTTTTGAATTGTCCGGGAGATCTGCATCGATAAAAATCTGGCTCGTTGACAGTTCCAAATTCAATTTCTTGGACTTGGTCAAGGGAGCTCCGATTCTCCATTGAAAGCTCATGGTTGAATCGGGTTGAATAAAGGCTTCCTTGGTTCCTGGAATAATAAAATTGGCGTCGCTGTTCCAATACAACTTGTAACGGAAGCCAACAAACAACGGAAGTCCGAAAGGTTCCTGCTTGGTGTATCGGTCCGAAAGGTACAGGTCTCCATTTGCATAATAACTACCCTGCAACACCAGATAATCCCTATTAAAGAGAATACTCCGGTGACGGTATGTCATACCCAACTGCGTTTGGGTTCCTGGTTTTAGGTTCATTGTGGGATAGACAAAAATTTTCTTGTCTTCTCCAAAGGACATCAACTCTACGGACTTTTCAACAACACCGTTGTTCAAGGCATACCGAACAGGGGCGGACAACGGATAAACGGCAGCATTCAATACGGGCTGTATGATATGTGCATATACCCAGGAATCCTCGTCACTCACGGAATCTTCGGCAAATACCGGCTGAAACAAAAGAAGGAACAGCAAAAGAACTAAAGGTCTTATGGACCTTTGATGATTCCATGCGTTACTCCCCTTGTTTCTATGACCCAAATACATTCTAGAACACAATATAATTATATTTCAAGTGATGTTTTCGCTAGTCACAAAAATCATCAAAAGAACGACACAATATCCGATAGCCATATTGGTTATATCTTTTGTCCTAGCATTACTTTCTATCTACCCCGTCCAGAATTTGCGGTGGGAACTTCAGTTACAGGACGCCCTGACCTCAAAGGGGAGCTCGCCCCTTTACCATCAAGAAATAGAAGAAAAATTCGGGGCCCTTGGAAGCCTGACCGTTGTCATGGAGTCCGAAGACAGCACCCTGAACTATTCCGCCGCACGGTCGTTATACAAAAGATTGCAGGCAGACTCGACTATTCATTTTGCCGAATTTGAAACGGATATCGAGTTCTACAAGAAGCACAGTCTGCTCTATATCGAAGAAGATGACCTGGACACGGTCGCCAATAGAATCCAGACGTTGCAAGAAAAAATTACCCTGGCCCACAATCCCCTATATGTGGACATGTCCGACGAGTCACAGACTTCAGTCGATTCAAATGACAACAGGACCAACCAGGCCATTCTTGATTTTACTGATCTGGAAAGTAAGTATTTTGCCATCCTTTCGAGAACCCACGCCAGCATTGACGGAAAAATTCGGGTTATTGACATCTACCCTAAAAATTCCCTTTCCGATTTACAGGCTAACCGTGACCTGCTCGGCAAAGTCAAGTCATTCTTCAGGGACAATCTTGAATATGGCTCCATAAAAGTCTATTACACCGGAAAAGTCTACGACACCATCCAGACGGGGCGGACGCTACTCCCCGAGGCAAAATTTGCAGGAAAAATCACCGCCCTGTTCATCTTGCTTCTTTTCATTATCCATTTCTATAAGCAACCCCAGCTAATACTGGTTTCGGCGATTCCAGTGGGGCTCCCGATCCTTTACACCCTGGCCCTGGCTTGGCTGCTGTATGGACGCATCAACGTATTCACCCTGTTGCTTGCCCTGGTTCTGCCCGGACAGGCCTGTCAAGTTATTACCCATGTACTGAACCGATACTTTATAGAACGGTCCAGAAACTTGAGTCCCAAGCTTTGCATTGAGAGCGCCGTTCTGGGGATTGGTCCATCTACAGCGGTATCGGCCGGAATCATGGCTTCGTTTTTCGCCTGCATGATTATCGTGCCTGTGGCCGGGATCCGCGAACTCGGCATCCTCGGTTCCATAGGGTGCATCCTGAACTGGATTTTCACCATACTTATCTCCACATCTCTCCTGCACTTGTTCCAGCGCAAAAAAGCCTTCTCTGTCAACAGCTTCCGTTTCCAGAGAGTGTTCAAGATAACGATCCTTTCATATAGGACAAATGGAATCATTATAGCCGTTCTTTCCATATTGAGTCTTGCAGCATTGATTTATGGCGGCGTGAACCTGAAATTCCTTTATGATTTCAGGCAGACTGAACTCCCCCGCGAAGAACGGGCGGCGGATTCGTTAATCGCAAAAACCGGTTTCCCTCAATATGACCCCGTCATCGTCATGATGTCAAAAGACAATGGCGATGAACTTTATAGAAGGTTCAAACAGCTCAAGTCCAAGGGCAAGATTCCTAATATTGAGAACGTTTATACCTTAAGCGCTTTCTCGCCAAAGAATCAGGTCAACAAGAAAGAAAAGCTTAAAGAAATCCAGGCTTTCTTTACTAACGACATCTTGCAGCAGCTGGATTCTGCCGAAAAGCAGAATGTCTCGAAGATTTCTGAGATTCTTTACCGATTCGATTTTGATGAAGACGACCAACCCGAAAATATCCGCAAGAAGTTTAGCGACATCGACGGGAATGCAGGGGCCTTTGCCTTTATCTTTTCGAACATCAATCCGAACAACGGACTGGAATGTAGGCACCTGGCACACGACCTAGCACTCCTGAATGGCACGGATGATAGCACCTACAAGATGACGGGCGTGCCTGTTGTGCGGGCAAAGTTCTTGGACCTGGTGCTATCTAATGTCGACAAGACCATTTTCTTGGGGTCTGTTCTGGTGTGGTTCTTCTTGCTGTTCTTCTACAATCGTTTCAGCAGGGCCATTTTTACTATCCTCCCTTCCCTATTTGCAATGAGCTGGCTTTTGGCCCTAATCAACGTCCTTGGAATCAAGCTTTCTGTCTATAGCACTATCGCCTTTCCGATTTTAATTGGAGCAAGCGTTGACGGTTCTATCCAGTTGTGGACCGCCTATTACGAAAAGAGGAAAGGAACCGCCCTCACCCTTTTGCAAGGCAAAGCTTTCTCTATTTCCATAAGCCAGATGGCCGCCATGATTGGAACCTACGGTTTGCTGATTTCATCGCATCCGGGCCTAAAAAGCATCGGACAAATTTCGTTTATCGGACTGATTTGTATTTCAATCGCCCAGTTCACAATGTTTTCGTTAATTGCAGGTTCTCTAGACAACTACAGAATCCTGCAAAGGCAAAAAAAAGAAAATGCCCAAAAGTCTCTCCAATAGAACACTGAATATTGCCGCCTCCCTGACAGTTGCCATTGACAGCCTTGCCAAGAAAATGATTGCCGAAGGCAAGGATGTGGTTAGTCTTGGTGCCGGCGAACCGGATTTTCCGACTCCAGAACCTATCTGCAAGGCGGCGCATTGCGCCATCGACAGCGGAAAGACCCGCTATACCGCTCCCGTCGGCATTTTGGAATTGCGCAAAAAAATCTGCGAAAAGCTCTCCAAAGAAAACGGGCTCCGTTATGAACCCGAACAGATTACGGTCACCAGCGGCGCAAAGCATGCCGTGTTCAACTCCCTTGCCGCCTTGATAAACCCCGGTGACGAAGTGATTATTCCAGCCCCCTACTGGGTGACTTATCCTGAATTGGTGAAATGGCTGGGAGGCGTTCCCGTATTTGTTGACGGATTGCAAGAGAATGATTTCAAGATAACGGCCGAACAACTAAAAAAAGTTTGTAACGACAAGACCAAGGCCATCTTAATGAACAATCCCTGCAATCCCACCGGTTCCGTGTATAGCCGCGAGGAACTGGAGGCCTTGGCAAAGGTCATTGTCGAAAATGACCTCTACTGCATTTCTGACGAAGTCTATGAATACTTCGTTTATCAGGGAACATTTACCAGCATTGCCTCTATTGAAAGGATGAAGGACCGTTCCATTGTCATCAACGGTTTTTCCAAGTCCTACTGCATGACCGGCTGGCGCGTAGGCTACGACGCCTCCCCCGCCCCCATCGCCAAGATTATCGGGAAAATCCAAGGGCAAGCTACGCACCACCCGAGCAACATCGCCCAGTACGCCGCCTTGGGCGCTCTAGAGATGGGAAATGCCGAGTCTCTCAAAATGAGGGAGGTTTTCCGCAAGCGCAGGGACTTTATGGTGTCAAAAATCGGCGATGCCCTGGGGCAAAAGCTGCGCGCCCCTGAGGGAGCCTTTTACCTATTCGCCCCTGTGAGCTCCGTCTATGGACAATCAACGCCTGACGGAAAGACCATCAAGGGGTCCGTAGATTTGTGCGAGTACATCCTTGAAAGTCAAGGGCTTGCCATTGTACCGGGAGCAGCTTTCGGAAACGACAACTGCGTGCGTTTTTCTTATGCTGCCAGCGACGAAAATTTGGAAAGTGCCTGCAGGCGTTTCGAAGCTGCCATCAGGAGCTTGAAATAGCCGTTCTAAAGGGCATCCGACGACATGTTCCATATAGTCACACCCGAAAAAGGAAAGCCGTTTACCATCGGACGAAAAGAGGATTGCGACATCCGATTCTCCGACGTTTTCGTTTCCAGGGAACATGCGACCATAGAATTCAACGACGGATTATGGAATCTAAAGAACCTTTCAAGCAATAGCGTCACCCAGGTCAACGATGAAGACGTCTCTGAAATTTCTCTGAAAGATGGCGACATCATCGTCATCGGGCTTCACCGATTGAGAGTGACTTTACGGGGCGACGACCTTTCCCTGCTGCTTTTGGATGCATCTGATTCTACGGAATCCTACACCTTGACCTCAGAAGACCAGGAGATTACACTGGAAGGTGAAAACGGGAACACCGCGTTCAAGGCGAAACTTTTGGATTCTGGCTGCAGACTCCATTTTGCAAAAAAATTGACGGATTCCGACGGCAAAAAAGGACACGAAATTCGCCTGGATGCAGGCGACACCATCCGTCTTGAAAACTTCGAGTTTTGGTTCCAGGCTGGTGACTTGCTGGTCAAGCGGGTCATGTCCGGATTTGACGTGACGCTTAGGAATCTGGATGTCTATGCCGGCAAAAAAGAGCTGTTGTCCGACATAAACCTCTACCTGCCCGCAGGAGAAATTCTTGCCATTATCGGACGCTCCGGCCAAGGAAAAACTTCGCTCCTAAAACTGCTGAAAGGGGAATACACCAAGTCTCCCGAAGGCGATGTCCTTTATTCCGGGCTGGATTACCGCAATAAAGAAATCCGCAAACGGATAGCCTTCTTACCGCAGGACCCGGCACTCCACAAGGACTTGACTGTCATGGAAACACTCCTGCATGGGGCGAAAATTTCCATGGACAAAAAGGAGCTAAAGGAATCTTTCCAGGAACATGCCGACCGAATTTATGAGCTGTTCGGACTTACCGCACGCAAGAACAACCCCGTAAAGACATTGAGCGGTGGCGAAATGCGAAGGCTAGCCCTGGCCCAGGAACTTATCGGCTCTCCTGGCCTGATTGTGCTGGATGAGCCCCTTTCGGGTCTGGACCCCTACAACGCCAACATTTTGTGCACCCACCTGAAACAGCTAGCCTTCTTGGGCCATACGGTTGTTCTTACCACCCATAGCTACGAGGCCCTGAACATCGCCAACAAGGTGTTGGTTATCCATCAGGGCAAGCAGGTCTTTTATGGTTCTCGCGAAGAATCGGTGGGGTTTTTCAATACTAAAAGTGCCGAAAGTATTTTAGCGGGATTGAACGACGACTCCTTTATCCGCTGGGCATCTTCGAAAAAATCTATGGAAGTGGCTGACTGCGAAAAGAAGAACCGAACCTATTTCAAGACCGATAAAAAATCGGCTTTACTCCCGTACCATATCCAATTGATTCTCAAGCAGTGGTTTCGCGACAAGGGAAAACTCTTTGCCCTGTTTATTCAGCCCTTTATCCTCGGATTTGTCTTCTCCCAGATTTTCTCCAATAATTCGCCCCTTGGGATTGTAAGCTTTGCCTTAATCCTCTGTGCCAACTGGTTTGCCCTTTCCCTTTCGATTCGAGAAATCGTCCAGGAAAAAGAAATCTTGACTAACGACTTGCGAAAAGGCATGTCCATCGCCCCCTACCTGCTTGCCAAAACGGGAATTCCCTCTGTTGCGGCCTTCATGCAGACCTTCGTTATTTACGGTTTTATCTCCTTCAAGGTGACGATGCATCCGACCTTAGCGATTCTTGCCCTTGTATTTGCCCTGACGGTGATTCCTGCCGTATGCATGGGCTGCCTTGTCAGCGCATTTTCCAAGAATCCCGGACAGGCGAACGCTTTCTTGCCCTTGATTATCATTCCGCAGGTGGCCTTGGCCGGAGCCCTTGTTCCCCTGGACCAGATGCAGGCTATCGGAAAGGCTCTTTCCTTTGCCATTTGGTCAAGGTTCGACCAAGACGCCCTTCTGGATTTACTTTTGGACAGGCCTTTCGAGAGCCTGAACTTTGTTATGTTGATGACACTCATCATTATATTTTGTATTATAACCTTCGTCAATTTACACCTCCTTAGAAAAGCAAAATGAGTCCCGAGAATCAATCAAATACTTTCCCTCGCCCTTTTAACGAAAACTATGACCTGATAGATACTCTCGGACGGGGAGGCATGGGCTACGTCTATAAAGCTCTAGACAAACGACTCGGTCGCGAAGTGGCCCTGAAGGTGTTGGACTCGTCTTCTGACGAAGAGGCAATCCAGAGGTTTTACCTGGAAGCCCAGGCCATGAAAGAACTGGACCACATGAACATTGTCCAGATTTTCGACTTTGGAAAGCAGGCCAACCAGCTTTTTATTGCCATGACCTATGTGAAGGGAGTGGCCCTCTCCGACATTTTGCAAAAGCAGAGCAAACTCCCCTTCTCTTCTATTGAGGTGATTATCAAGCAGATTGCCCGCGGTCTTTTGTATGCCCACAACCACGGTATTGTCCATAGGGATGTGAAGCCCTCCAACATCATGATTACCCACGATAACCGTGTCTATATCATGGATTTCGGGATTTCTTACATCCAGGAGATGGAAAAACAGCGCCTTACCAGAACGGGTATGACCATGGGCACGCCCGAGTATATGTCTCCGGAACAGTGCCACGGCGAAGAAGTGACCCTCCAGTCCGACATTTACAGCATGGGCATCATTTTGTTTGAAATGACCTGCGGACAACTCCCATTCAACGGCAACAAGCCCATAGAAATTGCCATTCAGCATGTGCAAAAACAACCGCCTGACCCGCGACAGTTCAGGCCGGACATGCCCAAGGGGCTTGCAGAGATGATACTCAAATGCCTCAAGAAGAAGCTGAACGAGCGTTTCCACGACATGCAGGAATTTTTGGATACCTGCGATGCGGTTTTCCCACAAAAGGACACCCGAAGCACAGGAAAAATTACAGGACGGAAAACTTCTTTGTTCAGTCATGGACGAGAATCCATTGCCGAAGTGGCCACCAAGATTCCTTCTAAGGCAAAAAAAATCCACCGCAAGCTTACGGCTCTTGCCCTTTCTATATTCCCGCTGATTATCATCTTGATGGTGCTCCTGATGCTCACTCACAAACCCGAAAGCACCCTGCGAGATTTAGACTGGGACGATGCGGTAGGCAATTTTGAAACCAAGGCCCTGGAAAATGACGGCGATGTGGACTATGGTCTAGACAACCTGGGCGACGGCGACCTGAAAACGGCATGGCTCAATAGCATGCCCCTGAAGCCGCAGAATCCCGTTTTGAGCCTTTATTTCAAGAAAAACACCTTGGTCACCCACCTGGGAATAGCCATCGGATACCAAAAATCCGTTGACGACCTGTTTGGCGACCGGTTTCGTATTTTCAAGAAGCCGAAAACTATTACGGTAGAAACTGCTGACGGATTCAAGCAAAAAATCAATCTGGAAAATATCAAGGGCATGCAGTACCCCACCATCCAGGCCATCGAAACCACAGAACTCAAGTTCTATTTGGAAGACATCTACGAAGGCGAAAACGAAGATTTCGCCATTTCGGAAATAAGGCTCCTGGGGATGGAAGTTGATTAGGGGCTAGGATCTAGGGGCTAGGGTATAGAGGATAAGGGTATGAGGTGTGAGGCCGCTTCGCTTTGAGGGATGTCATCCTCGCGCAGGCGAGGATCCGCTTGAGGAATTAACAATGAAAAATGAATCTGTGAATCGAAATTCGGTCAAGTCCGTCAACCGCAAGAAGGGTAACGCTATCGAGACGGAGGCTTCTGCCTACCTGATGCGGAACGGTTATGAAATTCTGGACAGAAACTACGCCTACCGCGGAGGCGAGCTGGACATTGTGGCCCGAGACGGACAGACCGTCGTTTTTGTAGAAGTCAAGTCCGTGTGGACCGCTGGACAAGGAAACCCCGCTGCCCGCGTCAATGCACTCAAGCAGCGTAAAATCTGGAACACCGCCTGCCATTACCTCTACACTCAAAAAGAAAAGGCCCCAAAAGGCTTTGACACACCCTGCCGTTTCGACGTCCTTTCTATTCGCGCTTACCAGAAACCCATGCAGTTTGAACACTACAAGAACGCCTTCGAAGGGTCGCAGGTGATTCCGCAATGCTAGGGGTTAGGGGGTACGAGGTTCGAGGCGCGTGGTTTGAGGTTCGAGATGTCATCCCCGACCTGGTCGGGGATCCGCTCGAGGAATCAGAAGTTCGGTTAGAAGGTCAATAAATTTGATGGAATAAAAGGTATTTGGTCTATGCGTTTTGAAGTACATCCAGCCAATCCACAGGCAAGAATCGTTAAACTTGCGGCTGCCGCCTTGGAAGACGACGGTCTGGTTCTCTACCCCACCGAATCCGGTTATGCTATCGGTTGTAACGCGGAATCTCCGAAGGCAATCCACAAGCTTTACGCTCTGAAAAAGCCTATGAAGAAATTCTTCATGGCCCTGATCGTGCCAAACATCAAGGCGGCTACGGACTATGCCCGCGTAGATAACTTCGCCTTCAACATCATGAAGCCGAGAGTCCCTGGGCCCTACACCTTTGTTTTGCCTGCGGACCCGCACATCGCCAGGAGGCTAGACGTAAAGCGTCCAGAAATCGGCATCCGTATGCCGACACACCCCTTCTTCACGGAACTGTTCCAGCATTTTGACAAGCCTATCCTAAGTACGGCGGCAAAGCTCAGCGAAGAAGACCTTTACGACCCCGACGAAATATGGAAGACCTTCGAGCACTCCGTAGAGATGATGGTGGACTGCGGGCCTATTGAAATCAACCCCACGAACATCATCAGCCTGGTGGGAGACCAGGTGGAAGTGATTCGTGGGGAACTGTTGGACCCCTAATTTTTCGATTGATTAGTTTCCGTTGATGCAGCGGACAGAGTAAGCGTTGCCCTTGTTGTTCACAAGCTGTCGGACCATCTGGTCTGACATGCGGCCCATGGCCCAAAGCCAAATGGTTTCGTTCCTGCCGTTCTGGGACGACCAGAAACCGGCATACTCGCCCATATCCTCGTAACGCACCGTCTTGGAACCGATCATCTTACGGTAGCCCGAAGAGAAAACCGTAAAGCCATATTCGTCTGTGCCGCCACCGCCGTGCCAACCCGTGGTGGCCTTCAGTTTGCTTGCAAATGCACCGCACTTATCAACGCCATCGTAGCATTGGGTAAGGCCCGTCAGCATATCCTGCCATTCCCTGTCACGGGGCAGGTGCCAGCCTTCGGGGCAAGCCTTGCGGGCTCCTTCTAAATCGTAAAGACGGCCACTACGGACACAGTAGTTATCCTTGTCCTCATAGCACCAGGAATGCCCGGGCACGTTGTAATTTACGTTCTGGGCGAACCATTCACGGCCCTCGATCTTGATGGTCCTGTAAACCTGACCGTCGCGGGGGTCCTTGAACTGGCTGGAATTGTCGCGGATGGTGGCTCGGTGTTCCTGTTCTTCGCGCCTGAAATTCACCAGCAGTTCGCGCTTGTACTTTTCGCCCTTTTCGTATTTCTTGTTCCATTCGTCCTGGGCTTTTTTGTTGAAGAACTTGATTTTCAGGTCTCCAACAGCATAGAGGATATCTCCGCAGGCCAAATCCACACCTGCCACATGCACGACCAGGTCTTCTTTGCCGTATGTTTCGGGGTCACCAAAGTAAG
The DNA here is from genome assembly GCA_016295375.1 of Fibrobacter sp. Lineage (GTDB taxonomy): Bacteria > Fibrobacterota > Fibrobacteria > Fibrobacterales > Fibrobacteraceae > Fibrobacter. The sequence continues at coordinate 22,265 of JAEDLI010000006.1, forward strand.
AAATCCAGGCTTCCTTGGTGGTGTTACATACGGAGAAAAAGTCCCCTTTTTCGATTACTTCGGCGGGAACGGTCATGTTTCCGGAGACCGCAAAAGAGAATACTTCGCTATCCACCTTGAAAGATACCGGTTGCACGTTCTTGTAGTGGGTGTACTTGCCAAGACGGACATTGCCGCTAATCTTTGCAGAAGCGTAATTAGCCTCTTCGTTGGTCTTGAAAATAGAGTCCCACGACTTGGGCAGGGCAAAGGCACAAATTGCAGACAGACAGACTAAAAAACAGATAGTTTTGCGAATCACAAAAACCCCTCGTTAAAAACAGCAACAATCATAGTTTTTTTTAAGACTTATGGCATCACCATTATGCAGAATCAAGCTAAAAAAGCTACATTGTAGGCCATGGCAAAAAACAAGTACATCCTTCAGATTCATTGCCCGGATCAGACAGGACTTATTGCGGGTACTACCCAGGTCCTTGCAAAAGCGGGCGCTAATATTATTGATTTACAACAACATACGGCCAAGGACATCGAGACCTTTTTCCTCAGGGCCGTTTTCGAGATGGAATCAGAGGACGTCCAGGAGATTTACAAACATCTTGAAACCCTGGAAGGTCACCTGAAACTCAACTGGAAGCTGTTCGATACTTCCAAGATTGAACGTGTCGCCATTTTTGTGTCCAAGACAGACCACTGTCTCTACGATTTACTCCTCAAACAGCGTGACGGAGACCTGCCTTGCGAATTCAGCTGTATCGTCGGAAACCACCCCGATCTTGGACCCGTGGGCGGAACCTTTGGCGTGCCTTTCTACTACGTTCCCAGCAATCCGGACAAGACCATTCCCGAAAACCGTTTCCGCGAAATCATCGCCGAGACCAGAACCGATACGGTGGTCCTCGCCCGCTACATGCAGATTTTGAGCGAAGCCTTTACCGAAGAATTCAAGTACCGCATCATCAACATCCACCACGGGTTTCTGCCCGCCTTCAAGGGAGCTAAACCCTACCACCAGGCCTGGCACAAGGGTGTGAAAATTATTGGTGCTACCGCCCATTTCGCAACAGAAGACCTGGACCAGGGCCCCATCATCTGCCAGGATATCCAGCGAGTGCCCGAAACGGCCAGCATCGACGAACTGGTGGAACTGGGCAAGGATATCGAGAAGCGGACCCTTTCTGCTGCCCTGAAACTCTGGCTTGAACACCGCGTGTTCGTCTATGCCGGAAGAACATTCATTTTGTAGAAAGCGGTCAACAGTCATGAGTTGCTAGATTGTCTAAAAGCGAAATTCTCTAGTAACTAGTAACTGTTAACTAGCAACTCTTATAAGGAGACACCATGTCCGAAGAAATCAAGAATGAAGAAGAGAAGGTTGTTGAAACGCCTGTCGAAACAACGCCAGCAACCGCTGCAGACGTTCCCGCCGAAAAGCCTGCTGAAACAACTGCCGCCGAACCGGAGCAGCCAGCCATTTCCGAAACCCAGCCCCAGATTATCGTCCAGAAGGAACGGGGTTTTTCCCACTATGTGGGCTTCGCCCTGCTCTGCGTGCTGTGCATCTGCTTCTTCTTTATGCCGGGAATCGCACTCACCTTCGGCGTGAGCCAACTAGTCTCGCTGAACGGTGCTGCCGCCTGGATTTTCAGCGCCATCTTGAGCTTTATCATCTGGCTCATCTTCAAGTTGAAGGTCAAGGGATTCAAGAAATCCTTCTATTTCTACATCGGACTTTGCGTGGTGGTTTTTGCTCTGCTTATCGCCATCGAGGTGTTGACCGAAAAACTGAACGTATTCGCCAGTATCTTTGCCCTTTTGAGCGGAGCCGCGGTGTAACGCATGTGAAATGAGTCGTGAATCGTGAGTTGTGAGGTTCGAGGATGACAACTCTTGAGACCAACAATCCTAACCACTGACCACTAACCCCTAGATCCTAACCCCTACCCCTATGAATATCAAAGACCAGTTTGTCCATTTTCTTGTAGAATCCGGTGCTCTCAAGTTCGGTGACTTTATCACCAAGAGCGGTCGCGAGACCCCGTACTTCATCAACACCGGAGAGTTCCGTACGGGAGCAAGTCTTTCTAAGCTTGCCGAGTACTACGCCAGCACTTTCATGGTTCACTTTGACGGCAAGGCCCAGAACCTCTACGGCCCGGCCTACAAGGGAATTCCCCTGTGTGCCGCAACGGCCATGAAACTCTCCGACGTCTATGGTCAGAACCTCACCTTCACCTACAACCGCAAAGAAGTGAAGGACCACGGCGAAGGCGGTTCTCTGGTGGGCTACAAGTACACCGAAAAGACCGACGTGGTCATCATCGAAGACGTGATTACCGCAGGCACCAGCGTGAACGAGACCATGCAGGCCCTCTCCAAGATTGAAAACGCCAATGTGGTCGGCCTCTTGATTTCGGTGGACCGCAAGGAAAAACTGGAAAACGGCAAGTCCGCCCTTCAGACCGTGCAAGACGAATACGGCATCGTGGCCCACTCCATCGTGAACATCAACGACATCATCGCGTTCCTCGAAAGCGAAGAGAACCGCAAGGCCATCAACGCCCCCGAAAGAATTCTCGACAAGGTTTACGCCTACCGCGAAAAGTGGGGCGCAAACTAATTAGGTGAAAATGCTCAAGGGAATCTGGACTTTTGGCCTCTGGTGTATAGTCGCTTGCATCCTTCTTGGTTGCGGCACGCACTACCAGTGGACTAAAAGCCATCCCGCCTACAGGATTCCGCCACGGGACGACCTTGCTGTGGTCGGAGCAGACAAGGCCTTTGTGCTAATCCGTTCTGCCTGGTTTGCCAAGAAGCTGAATATTTCCGCAGACAGCATCCAGACCAAAGTCACCACAGAATGCGCAAACCTTCTGACAGATGAGCTGAAAAAACGCTACAGCAGATTGAAGGTCGTGCCGTCAAGCAAGTTGGATGGCCTGCCCGAAGAGAGCCTGAAGCTCGACCAGCGGATTTTCATCAAGGGAAAATTCCCGGAGCAGGGTGTAATGGTGGCCGATTCCAGCGGAAACATTCCCAAGGCCATCCTGATTGTCCACGAAGTCATTATAGGGACTGACCTGAGCAGGGAAAACTATTTCGATTACGCCCTCATCCACAACGAAGGGCCAGAAAAGAAGACTTCTAACAACCTGACAGCCATCGTGTCCTATACCCTCTGGGATAACGAAAGGCAACGGTCCCTGTTCAGCGCTGTCGATCAGGTGGAACGCCCTATCGTAAAAATTTCAATGGGCGACATAGAAGAACTGGTTCGCGACATCGCAACCCAGATACAGCGTAACCTTGACGCAGGAGCGGGCCTATGAAAAAGCTCCTGTATGTTTTGCTGATAGGCCTGCTTGCGGTGATTTCCCACGCAAAGGACATCTATTTCGATTTCCATTACACCCTTTGGAAAGATGGCGACATCTTGATTTGGAATGTAGATAAGTCCATCACCATCGACCCCAAGGAATTTTGTCTTTCGCTGAAACGGAACAACACCAGCATCGGTGACCCTAAGTGCCGCATTTTCGGTGAGTGGGAACGTGACTCCGTCGCTCTCCGTTACGCAACTTGGCTCGGTTACAATCTGGAACCGGGCACCAAGGCGGAATACCTGAAGGCGAGACACCCCGCCATGATTGCGAAGATTCAAGCACTAGAAGACAAAATCGTGATGTATGTGTCCAAGGTCGAAGGTGTCGTGAGGGTGGCGTTGTTCGATGAAACAGCAGGTACGCCAAAAATGGCTGGCACGGTGGCTTTTAACAGCGATCCTATCGCCTTGTACGACGACATGGCCAATTCTTTCTTTGATCGTCCTGCCAAGAGACGACTAACGAAAAAAGAACGGGAAAAATTGGCTTCAGAGCCCGACGAATACTATCAGGAAACTCCCAATTTCAACGGTTGGATTGGCGTAGGCCTCGGCTATTCCCAGGCAAAAATCCCACTGACTCCCGACAACTGGTACCGAAGCCATATCGACAGCAAGGTCCGCAAGTACCGCGTCACCAAAGATTCCACCAGCCTCTGGAACTTTATTGACGATTCAGATCCGTTTTTAAGCCTTTACGCTGGCGGAACCTGGTACGGCTTTATCGGAGCCGAAATCATCTACCGCGTGGCCAAACATAATGTGAAAACCGACAGCAAGGACACCTCTTACGATGAGCTTGACTATTGGTATTTTTACCAGCACGAAATCGGGCTCAGCATACACCTTTCCAAGACATTCCCCATGAACAAATGGCTGGACATCACGCCTTTCGTGTTTCTCGGGTTCCAGTACAGTTTCTTTGTAGAAAAAATTGACGTAAAGGACGATGTCAAAAAGCCTTCGGCCGACTACGAGAAGCGGGTAGAATTCGAGGAAGTCTACAAAGGGGCCCTGGTGGGAATCGGCAGCCAGTTCGTATTCGCCAAGCATTACGGCATAAGCCTGCGCACGGGAATATCCAGCAGAGGGCGCGACACTTATTCGGACCCTTCCCCCGACGCCGCCGCCGAACCTACCACCATCGGAGGCTCTACCATCGACTGCTTTGTAAGCCTCGGGCTTGAGTACCACTGGGTACTATAAGAATCACTAGATTTTTTTCAGCGCATGGGTCTTGGGGCCGGCCTTACCGGGAGGGAGAATCAGCATGACCTTTTCCATGCGGGTGCCATCCATCTTGAGCACCCTGAAGGTATACCCCTGAATCTTGACCTCGGCACCTGGAGACGGAATAATGCCAAGTGTGGCCTGAATGAGCCCCGAAAGGGTCTCCACATGGGAATTCTCGGGCGGTTCCAGCTCGATTCCCAGCTCGTCGCTCAAGTCCGAAAGGGTCATGAGGGGGTCCACGATATAGCGGCCGTCTTTTAGGCGTTGCACATCTTCGTCTTCGTCCATGTCGTCTTCGTCGCGGATTTCGCCCACGATTTCTTCCAGGATGTCTTCCAGGGTCACAAGGCCCGCCGTGCCGCCATATTCGTCCACAACGATGGCAAGCTGGTTTCCGGTCTTGCGGAGTTCTGTAAGCAGGTCGTCTATCTTCTTGTGGTAAGGAACGAACACGGGAGGCATCACGATTTTCATGATGTCGAAAGGCTCATCCCGGTGTTCGGTGTACCATTCCAAAAAGTCCCTGTTGGAAAGGATTCCTACGATGTTATCGACAGTATCCTTATAGACAGGCAAGCGGGAATGGCGTTCGCTGTTCAACACCTTGACAAGTTCGTCCAGGGGTGTTTCCACGTCGATAGCGCACATGTCCACACGGGGAGTCATGATTTCACGGACCGGGGTCTCCACGAAATCAAAGATGTTGAGAATCATCTGCTGTTCTTCTTTTTCGAGGCCTTCGGCATCGGTTTCCTCGCTGTCGGAAAGGTCCGCCTGCACGGCATCGCGCCGTTCTTCGGAAAGGAAGCTGAGCTTGGAATCGTAGCCCAGGCCCTTCAAAATCGCCACAAAAAGAACGTGACAGATTTTGGCAGGAATCGCAAAAGGAACACGTATGAGCTTGAAGAGCGGAATCAGCACCACCGCCAAGGTATCGGGCTTGAGGGTGCCGAGAAGGTTCGCGCAAAAGACGGTTATGGTGTAAATGCAGATGCAGGCCACAACAAGGTAAGCCAAGAAAGCGAGCATCTTGAATTCGTGCACCCAGTTCCACGGAACCATCTGGAACAGGTAAATGCCCAAAACGCCACTCCCCACATTGCAGAAGATGCGGCCGATGGAGATGGTCTCGTTGAAGCCGTCGTGCTCCACAATGGCGGCCACTTTCTCTTCGCGGCCTTCCCTATCCTTGGCCTCTCGCTTGGCGTAAATGCCGCTGAACGCGGTTTTGATTAAAGAAAAAGAAAAGGAAACAAACAGGAAAATTACCAGAAAAGCAATTGCACACTGTACCGATGAATCCATCAGCATTTCTCCTTGTAGGGGTCCAGCCCCAGAAATTCGCATTCCCGCTTGCGCATGACCTTGCGGTCGGCCGCCTTGATGTGGTCGTAACCCGACAGGTGCAGAAGTCCGTGGACAATGACCCGCTTGAGTTCTGCGAAAAAGCTGTTGCCGTATTCGGGGGCTTGACGCTTGACCTGTTCTTTGGCGATGTAGATTTCGCCCAAGAGGTCCGGTTCGTGCCATTCATAGGAAAGCACGTCGGTCACCTTGTCTAGCCCACGGTAGGACTTGTTCATTTCACGGACAAAATCGCCGTCGCAGAGGACAACGTTTACGTTGTTCCCCGTTCCCTCCTGGTCCAGGAGCTGGTGGGCCATCTTGTCGAACTTGTCTTTCCAGGGGAAAGCCTTGATGCTCCCCTGACAAAGGAAATCTATCTTGTATTTTCTTTTTTTAATACTGGCAGGGTCAGGCATCAAATGTTATACCACTTCTTAAGATTTTCAATAAGGGCTTCGGCCTGGGCCTTTCCGCTGATATTGAACTTGCTGCGGGCCTTGAAAGCGCCTGCTACCTTCTGGTAACGGCGGATATAGACCTTGGGTTCGCCGAATTCGCCGGTCTTGGCGTTGCGTTCCTGGCAAAGGAACATCATGGTCTGCCACGCCCCCTTGGAAAGGATTGCCTTGTCCAGTTCCTTGATGACCTGCTCGCCGGTGTCCGGATCGGTCATTTCTACGGTCGGCTCTTCAAATTCTGCGCTCATAGGTTCCTCGTGTGATTAGGGTCAATTTCCCGACCCTAAAAAATACAATTTTCTCTCAATAAAGCCAAAAATAATATATTTATTATGTAAAATTTATCTTGAAAGAGGGGCTATATGTCATTTTCAAGCCGTTTTAAATTTGTGGCCGTCGCACTCATGTTGGCGGTACCATTCTCCTACGCTGCCAAAAACACCTCGGGCAAGGTCCGTTCCGTTATCGGTGACGTGACCACCCAAAAGAAATCCGAAGGCAACTGGGTGCCTCTCCGTGTAGGGGCGAAGGTCAAAGAAAAAGACGTTATCAGGACCCTGGTAGAATCCCAGGCCATTGTTGCCCTGCCCGACGGCAGTACCATCTCGGTAGAAGAGAATTCCCTGGTGGAATTCTCCCAACTGCTGTCCGAGGACGGAGTCCAGACGGCCATGACCGACATCAAGAGCGGCAAGGTCCGCTTTGACGTACAGAAACAGTCCAGCAAGGAAAGCTCCTTCAAGTTCAAGACCGGAACCGCCACGGCCGCCATCCGCGGAACTGACGGTGTCATCGGTATGAGCTCCAAGGGCACTCCCATCGCATCCCTCCGCAACGGACGCCTGGAAATCGACTTGTCCGGCAAGGTGGTAGGCATCAATGGAGGCCAAACGGCCGTCCCCAACGGCGACGACTTTCTGGTTTTGGAACTATCCTCCTCGGGTGACCTGGATTTCTTGAACGAAATCGACGCCATGCTCAGCGATACCACCATGACCCTAGACAAACTGAAAGAGGCGATTCAGGCAAAGGATAACGAGTACAAGGCCAAGCAGACCGCCGCCAAAGATTCCCTCAAGTGCACCTTCGAAGCCCTCCCCGACACCATCTATACCCCGAGTGTAGCCATCAAGGGAACCTGCCCTGCCGGTGTAGGCGTGGAACTTGGCGGAGAGAGAATCGAATCTACCGGAGAAATGGTCCAGTTCACTCCCAACTGGGCTCCCAGCGCCGTTGGTGACAAGAAATTCCCCGTTATCTGCTACAGCGGAAAGGTGAGCTTCGGCTGTGCCGACCTAAAGACCTACTATATGCAACAGCCCGATACAACGGTAAAGGATTCTGCAAGTCAGACGACAGCGACTTCGTTCCAGGTGACCACGCCTTCGCCACTCAAGATTTGCGAAACGGGAGCGGCAACCATCGAGGGCGAATTCAACCCAGATGATTCTACAGCAACCCTGTTTGTAAAATTGGGCAAGCACACCTCCCCCAACCTGGTACCCCTAAGCGCAAACGGAAAATGGACCTATACCATTACCATCAGCGACCAGAAGGGCAACTGGAATGAGAAGTTCGCAACTGTTGAATTCAACGGGGCAACCGGCAAGGCGACCGTCAAGGTGGATTTGGAGATTGACAAGAGCTGCGAGGCTATAAACCTGGACAAGCCCGCACTGATTTTCCAGCGTACGGATTCCATCCGTTGTGAAGCCAGCGTTTCTGTTTCGAACATCAAGGACGACATTGTCATCCTCTCAACCGAAATGGACCGGACTCCTCTTAAGGAGACTTATTTCGACAAGAATTCCTACTCCACTAACAAACTCAAATCCGGACTCCACGATTACGCCTGGATTGCCCGTGACCAGGCTGGAAACAAGGCTGAAATTCGAAAGAAACTAGGGTGTTACCCGAATATCTCAGCCTATATAGATGTTCGAAAGGGCAACGTGGAACGCTTACGCGTACCTCCTCCACCCAACGGAGTGTCCAGAAGATTTGAACGTGAAATAGTTTTCTCTATCAAGGGAATTCCCGAAAATGACATCAGCCACATAAAGAGCGTTCTTGTCACAAGCGGAAATAAAAATCTTGTTGAAGACAATTCCCAGAGCATTCGGGAACTGGATTACAGCGTCCCTGTGGAACTGGAATACGGCAAAAAAACAGAAATCAACATCCAGGTTGTCTTGAAGAACGGCAAGGTTCTCAAAGCCACCAAGACTTACGAGGTACGCTAAATGAAACAGATTTTTAAGGGTACCGTCGCTACAGTCCTTCTGGGAACGTTCTTTGCATTTGCCCAAGAGGCCGCCCCTGCCACACAGGCAGCTCCAGCGCCCGCTCCAACGGCAGCTCCAGCACCCGCTCCAGCTGCTGCTCCCGCACAAGCCCCTGCTCCTGAAACAGCCGAACCTGCAGCCGCAGAAACTGCTCCTGCCGAACAGGCAGTTGCAGAACCCGTGCCAGCAGCAGAACCTGCACCCGACGCTGCACCTGTTGCCGAAGCCCCAGCTGAACAGGCTGTCGATCCAGCTCCGGTTGAAGCTGCCCCCGTGGCCACTCCTGCTCCGGTCGTAGAGGCCGCTCCAGCGCCAGAACCGCAAAACGTTCAGCTGACCGGCACAGAACTCCAGGGTGAACTCCGCGGTTTCTTAAAAGCGGACAAGTCTCCCTATCTCGTAAACGGAACAGTATCTGTTGCCGCCAATACGGTATTGGTCATTGAACCGGGAACCACCATCTTGTTCACCAAGGGTAGCTCCCTCACGGTAAACCAGGGCCAGTTGGTGGTGGCAGGAACTGCAACATCCCCTGTGGTGTTCCGCTCCGCCATGAGTACTCCCGCTGCAGGCGATTGGGCAGGAATCGTGATTACCGGAGAAAACAACTCCGAAATTCGCAACGCCCAGATCTTGAACGCCACCAACGGAATCGTGGTGGAAAACGGCAATCTGAAAATCCAGAATTCCCTTGTGGAAGGCTCCGCCGGATATGGCATTTATGCCCGTAACGCCACAGTCAATGCAAACGACTGCCAGTTCAAGAACAACCAGGTTGCCCTGAACCTTTCCCACTACGCCCAGGGCGATGTCGAACGGTCTACTTTTGAAAACAACAATGTCGCCCTGTTGAATTCCAAGCTTTCGAAGAGTACCGTGTCCTCTTCAAATTTCAAGGACAACGGTACGGCTGTGGTGAATATGGGGAACACCGTCATTGACTTGAACAATACCGCCATTGAACAAAACACGGTGGGTATTTCTTCTTCGGAAATTCTTGCTCCCGAACTCATGGAGACCGCCAAGAACAACAAGACCAATTTCAGCAACAAGGCTGCAGAAACCGTAGCAACGCTTCCCCCCGAACCGGAAGTTCCCGGTGTGGACCGGAAGAACCTGAATCCTGCCGACGAAGCCAGCGTGGTATTTGAATCTGAAGCCCCCGCTGATTCTACGCAAAAGAGCTGGACTGTCCTTGGAAACGTGATGCTGGGCGGAAACTACCACTATGTACGTACCCGCACTCATCATGGCAATACTCCTGAAATCTTTGGAACGGATACCATTCTCAAGGGCGACCGCTACAAGAATTATTTCCAGGTGCCTGGCTTTGGCGCAAATGCCTCGGCTTACGTGCTGATGATGTCACCCGAAGGCAAGACCATCGAATTTACCATGGATGCCACATCGGATTCCTGGAACCGATTCTACCCGAACCCGGTGACTCTGCGCTACAATGATAGCTACAACAGTGTCAACTTGGGGGATTTCCAGATGATGGACGGAGATATCTATATGTCGGGCATGCCCCTGTTCGGTGCCGAATATACCCTGTCCTTGCTCAGGAACAATGCGGACCAGCCCTTGGTCCAGTTGGAAGGTTTCTTTGGCGAGGCCAAGCGTTCCCTGGTTCCCCACAACCGTCACCCCTATCTCTATAACGATTACATCGATGATGGTGAAGCTCAGGCCCAGCGCCTTGCCTACGGCGGATTCCTGAAATGGGCTCCGGTCCGCAGGTTCGACGCCAAGGTGGGCGCTATTTATGCAAATGACGAAATTGAAGACCCGCTACTCCGCGACGGAGCCAAGGCTAGTACCCTTACCACCGATCCTCTTCTGGAAGCATTCACCATGTATGCCGAAGGCAACTGGCTGTTCTTCCCGGGTGATATCGAGCTGAACGGACAAATCGCTGTCGGTCGTGCAGACACAACCGATGCTATCCGCCAACGCGCAATCAATAGGGTTTTCTCCAACGCCGGATTGAACACTTCCAGCTATACGCTTCTGCGTAAATTGATGCAAAATGAAAGTCAAATTGACTGGCTCACCAACGCAGAACTTGAAGAGATATTCGGAGACAACACCAGCATGAGCAAGAGTCAAATGCTTGCAAAGTTGCACGATTTGGTGAAGGAAGCAAAGAAAATTCAAAAAGAAGAAGAAAGCGACCGCGATGACGACCGAGTACTGGGACAGCACTGGGGAAGCCAGAATTTTGCCCTGGGCGCTTCCTTGAACTGGAACATCAACAGGACAAGGATTGCAGGCCATGTGAAATACATCGGTGAGGACTTCTATAGCGCAGGCTCCCCTGACCAACTTTCCAACACCCGCGAATTCGGAGCCAGCCTGGAACAAGACATCAAAAAGTTCTGGACCCTTGGACTGGACTACCAGATTAACGTAGAAAACGCGGCCCACGGCAGAAAGAAAAACCTGGCGGGCCTGGCCGAAGGAACCCATTTCGGGCTTATCTCTGACGAGGAAAGCGACTGGTTCGAACAGCACGAACTGGACAACGACCGCACAAAGTACATCCACAATTTCGGACTCAGCAACACCTTTACCATCAATCCCAAGGTGCAGATTACCGCCAACTACAATATGGAATTCAGGGACCAGTACCGTCCGATTCGCTTGCGCGGAAGCAATATGCTAGAAGACGGCATCTACAGAGATGAATATTTCACTGAAGGCAAGGGCCCCAAGATGGCCATCGTGAACGGGGATACCGTCATGGTGGATTCTGCACGTTGGGCAGATTACATGTCTACGGTCGATGCGCCTTATCTTGCGTCCAAGTTCGAAGAGAGGCTTTACAAGCAAACCGTCAATGCCGGCATCTCTTTCAAGGCGGCACAGTCCGTGTTTAAGATTAACGGCCGTTGGACTCTTCGTACTGACGCATCCGTGTTCCACAAGGACAGTTTGATTGACGAGCTGGACATGGACCTTGAAGATACGACCTGGGCAAAGCTTGGTTATTACTACGGCGGTGGCGATTACTTTGAGCAGAGCTACCCCCTGAGCATCACCACCACCCTCAAGAGCATGCAGAACCATTTCCAGGTGACCTACCGCCTCAAGTCATACGTCCGCAATGAAATGACCGAAGACGAAATTACCGTAGAAGACGAATACGAAATTCCCTTCATGAACCGTTTCATGATCGTCTCCTTGAACGGACAATTCCGCTACATGCTTACAGAATGGACCGAATCTGACAAAGATTTTGACGAAGAAGAAATGGACGTGCTGGGAAAACTCAACCTACGGTTCAACCACAACAAGCACTTCTATAGTGACTGGTATGTAGGTTCTGCCATCTATTACCGTCCGGACTACCTATCCAACGAATACAAGGATATCTACGGCGGTATCAACCTGAACTACGTGTTCTAAGGTTTTCCGTCGGCGTAGGGGCCATGTTTTCTTACTGTTTTCACGAGCTTCCCGTTGCCCTAGAGAAAAAGGGCAAGTTTCGGGAGGCTCTTGCCAAAGAGCTGAAACTCCAGCAGGAACAGATTTTCAATCTGGAGGTGGAACGTTTTTCGCTGGACTCGCGCCGGAAAGGTGCTCCCCATTGGTCCTATAATGTCCGTTTCGAGGTTCAGCAAAAACTGAAGACCTTCGGCAACAACGCCAAGGGTCTCGTAGAAGCGGTTCTTGCAAAGCAAGACCCGAAAGAAGCAGCCCTGGCAGGCACCGTACAAATGCCCGGACATGTGGACATTGTCGGTGCAGGTCCTTCGGGACTCTGGGCGGCCCTGCACCTTTTACGCAAGGGCTATTCCGTAGATCTTTACGAGCAAGGAAAACCCGTAGAAGAACGTTTCCGCGACATACGCCGGTTCTTTGTGGACCGAAAATTCAACGCCCGAAGCAACGTCCTCTTTGGCGAGGGCGGAGCCGGAGCCTTTAGCGACGGCAAGCTCAACACCAGGAGCAGAAACGCCTTCTCAGAACAGGTTCTGCACGACATGGTGGATTTCGGGGTGGACCAAGATGTCATCACCTTCGCAAAGCCCCACATCGGAACGGACAGACTTGTGCTGATGCTCCGAAAAATCCGTGCGGAAATTTCCCGCCTGGGTGGGCACATCCATTTCTATTCGGCCCTGACAGATGTAGAAATCCAGAACGGCCACATTTCTGCCATCAAGATAGAAGACGAAACCACTCCGCAGGGTGCGTGGAAGCGCTGCGAAGCGCTGGTCCTTGCCACGGGGCATTCTTGCAGGGACATTTACCAGATGCTGCAGGCTAGGGGCGTAGCCCTTGAAAGCAAGGCCTTTGCCATGGGCGTTCGGGTGGAACACCCCCAGGAGTTGATAAACCTGCGACAACTGGGCCGAGGTGTCGATACACGCCTCACCGGAGCTGCGGAATATTTTCTCGCCACACCGACACTGAACAAAACATGCAGCGCCTACAGTTTTTGCATGTGCCCCGGTGGCGTGCTGGTGCCCTGCGCTTCTGAACCAGGGACACTTGCCACCAACGGCATGAGCTATAGCCGTCGAAACGGACCTCTTGCCAACGGGGCTATTGTGGTTCCCGTAGAGGCCAGCGAAAAACTCTTCGGTGGACTGGAATTCCAGCGGAGAACGGAAGCGGACGCCTTCAATGTGGGCGGGAAGAACTACAGCGCTCCGGCACAGACCATCAAGGCATTCATGGAACACCGGCTTGACAAGAAACTGCCCAAATCCACCTACCCCTGCGGGATTGTACCCGCCAACACCTGGGACTGGCTGGACCAGCGAATTTGCCAGAGCCTTTACGAAGGTTTTTTGAACTTTGACCGGAAAATTCCCGGATTCATTGCAGAAGGCCTCATTGTGGCTCCCGAAACCAGGACCAGTTCTCCCCTGCGCATCACCCGAGACTGTGCCACCCTAGAAAGCGTGAATACCAAGGGATTGTTCGTGCTGGGCGAAGGGGCCGGCTATGCAGGCGGGATTGTCACAAGCGCCGCCGACGGAGTGAGACTGGCGTACTACGCGAAAAAGAGGTAAAGAGACCAATGATTACCCGCACTATCGACCGAAACTTTGCCAACATGCGCCTGGACCGTTTTTTACGGAAGGCTTTTCCCGAGGAATCATTGTCCGTTTTCTTTGCTATCCTGCGTAAAAAGAAGGTCCGGGTGAACGGAGTCGTGGGCAAGGCAAACCAGATGCTCCAGGAAGGGGATACCGTCTGCATTTACGAGAATCTGAAAAGTGAAAGTAATTCGGAATTCGGAGCTCAGAAAGCGGCGGTGAAAAACGCCGAAAACAAGGGTTGGATAAAGGCCAGCACAGCCGCCGACCGAAAATCCGGCTGGGGTGCTCAGGAGCTGGACATCATCTTGGAAACCGAAGACTACCTGGTGGTAAACAAGCCTTCAGGCATGCCCAGCCAGCCGGGAAGCGGGACCCGCCCCGGCGAAAGCCTGGTGGAACACCTTTGGGAATGGGGCAAGCGGGAACATCTCGACTTCAAGCCTACCCTCGCCCACCGTCTGGACCAGGAGACCTCAGGACTTTTACTGGTGGCCCTCCACGGTGACACCCTGCGGTACCTAACCCGCCTGATTCGTGAACACGAAGTCAAGAAATACTATCTGGCCCTAGTCAAAGGAAACCTCGAAAAAGAAAAAGGAACCATCGAAGCCTCTCTCGCCCGCACGGACAATGCCAAGGGCTCCAAGATGCAGATAGACGAAAAAGGGAAAAAATCCATTACCCACTACAGCGTCAAAAAACACTACGACGGCTACGACCTGGTAAAAATCAGCCTGGAAACGGGCCGTATGCATCAAATCAGGGCGCATTTCGCAAGCATCGGTCACCCGCTCTTGGGAGATACCCGTTACGGAGATTTCGCCCTGAATCGTGAATTCAAGAAACAATACGAACTGAACAGGCTGTTCCTGCATAGCAGCCGCCTGGAATACCCTTGGCAAGGCAAGAATACGGTCCAGGAATGCCCCCTGCCCAAGGAACTGCAGGAAGTTTTGAAAAAACTGAAATAACAATTCTTTTTCACGTGTATTCGTCAGATACTGTTGATACACAAGTGATATTTTACAATTTAGAGAAAATCAAATTCTCATTTATAAATGTATCTTATACATGATTCGCGGGAGGACAATCATGAAAGCAAGGTTTTTCATTGCAACCATAGCTCTTGCAGCTGGGGCACTTATGGCTAAGGACTATTCTGGTGCAGAACTCTATACCAACGAAACTTGGATGTACGGTAAGTTTGAAGCCCGTATGCAAATGGCTGCCGGCTCTGGTACGGTCAGTTCCATGTTCCTCTACCACAACGATTCCTACCTGGGTGGCAATGAACCCTGGGTCGAAGTGGATATCGAAATTTTGGGCAAGAACCCAAGCAGCTTCCAGTCGAACATCATTACGGGTTACGGCCCCGATGATGAACAACCCAACCGCAAAATTACAAGTGAAAAACACCACGCCATAAATCCGGCATCGAACCAGTCCTTCCACACTTATGGCATGGAATGGACTCCCGATTATGTTGCATGGACACTTGACGGCCAAGTCGTTCGCAAGACTGTCAAGGGACAGGAAAGCGGTTGTAAAGCCGAAAACGGAGGCCAACAACAGAGCTACTGCAGTCAGGTTCAAGATCTCGGCAAGAAGCCCCAGGGGCTCCGTTTCAACCTCTGGTCTCATGAAAATGCAGGCTGGGTAGGCGCATGGAACGACAACATTCTCCCCGTTTACCAGTTCATCAACTGGGTCAAGGTTTACAAATACAAGCCGGGACAGGGCGACAACGGAAGCGACTTCGAACTACAATGGACGGACGATTTCAAGACATTCGACGCAAACCGCTGGAGCAAGGGCAATTGGACTTTTGATGGCAACCGAGTCGACATCAGCCCGAACAACATCTATGCAAAAGACGGCATGGTCATCATCGCCTTGACCAAGAAAGGCCAGGAAAGTTTCAATGGCCAGGTCCCTCAGGATCCCGAAGGGGACGCCATGCTCAACGGATCTTCGCAGCAGTCTTCTAGCAGCGAACAGTTTACCCCGCCAAGCTCCAGCAGTGAACAGGAAACCGGCATTTTGCAGAACCGCATCAAAGTGCAGAACCGGGAAGTTCGTGGCACCGTCAACGCCAAGGGGGCCCGAGTCAGCGAAACTAATAGGGCTCACTATCAGGTCGATTTCAACTACTAAACGAAACTCCATAAACCCACACGCCCGTGCAAATTCCCCCTTGCGCGGGCATTTTTTTTGTCATCCCCGTACAAGCATGTTTCTCTAGTTCAAACAGCATTTTTTATATTGGAAATAATGAAACAACGGATTATCAAGGCTTTGCTCGATATGAACCTCGACGAGGGTGACAGGCTCCCGTCGGTGCGTTCTATGATCAAGAGTTTCGGCGCGTCGTCGGGCACGGTGCAGGCGGCCCTTGCCGAGCTGGAATCCGCAGGAAAAATATGCAAGATTCAGGGAAAAGGCTGTTTCTGGGGAAACACCCCGCTTAAGAACACTGTTCCCTTCGTGCACGAAACAGTCACCGAAAAACTCGCCAAGGCCTTCGAACGCGACTTTGCGCAAGGCTATCTTAAACCTTCGCAACCGCTCCCCCTTTCCAAGGAACTTTCTGCCCGCTACAATGTGTCGCAGGGCACGCTCCGCAAGTTCCTAGAAGAGAAGGTTGCCTTGGGCATCCTGAAAAAAGAAGGCCGCCAGTACCTCTTTTATCGCAAACAGCAAAAAAAACACGAAGCTCCCCTCAGCGAACTCATCTTTGTCACACGCTGTAACAGTTGGGGCGGATTCAGCGCCGAAAGTGAACGAGAACTTGATTTTTTGCGACTGATTTACAAGACCGCGGGTAAAAACCATTACAAGCTGACTCTGTTCGGTATCAACGATGCCACGGGCAAACTCATTGACCGCAGTGGCAAGCCCTGCAAACTCTCGGAACACCCGAACGCCGTGGGCGCAATCCTTTCGACGCTTCTGGTGCAGAATTTCAGGCCACTCCTGACCTTTTTTGCCAATGCCGAGTTCCCCGTGGCTGTATGGTGGGAACACCCCATCGACGCCGTGCCCAAGAGTTTTTTGCGCAAAGACAACTGGATTTTCTTCAATTCCACCTTCGGCAAGAACCCAGGCAAGGAAATCGGCCGCTACCTGCTTGG
The DNA here is from genome assembly GCA_016295375.1 of Fibrobacter sp. Lineage (GTDB taxonomy): Bacteria > Fibrobacterota > Fibrobacteria > Fibrobacterales > Fibrobacteraceae > Fibrobacter. The sequence continues at coordinate 39,155 of JAEDLI010000006.1, forward strand.
CCAGGGCGTCACAGAAGTCGGCTACTTCTCCCCTTACCACAACAGTTCATGGTCGAAAGACCGCTTGACCGGCCTCGAAGAATCGGGGGTCGTGGTACACCCCTACGTAGACGCCGAATTTGCAAGTCCCTGGGATTATAAAGAAATTGCCCGCAAGAAAGTCGAGAAACTCTCCGTAGAAATCATGGCGCGCAGCCTAGAAAAGGACAAGCTCAAAACGCTTGCCGGGCGCGCCCTCGAATTCCAAGCGGCAAACGGCAACAACATGCCCTGGATTTGCGTAAACGACGAAGTCGCGGGAATCTTCATGGAAATGGCCGAAGAAAACAACATGGAAATTCCGCAGCCAAACATCGGGCCCACCTACATCGCCTTCGACAACTCCATGGAAAGCTACCTCTTGCGCATTCCCTCTTACGATTTCAACACCGACGCTCTGGTGGAGCAGATGTTCTACTACATCAGCAGCCCCTCAGCTTTCAACGGAATCAAAAAAATCCACCACATCCTCGGGAACGTGGTGGAAAAATGACACGAAGTGTCATTCTGAGCGGAGAACCGAAGGTTCGTAGTCTCTTTGATCACTTAGCGCTTTAGCGCTTATGTGAGCATGATCTCCCTTGCGGGGAGAAGAATCCAGTCCTTAATATTCTAGTCTAGATCCTTCGAACGCTTCGCGTTCTCATGACACAGGATTTTACTTATTCTTATTCACGATCAGCGTTTTCGCCTTGAAGGTCTTCTTGTCGATCCACTTGACCATCAGGGAAACCTTGTTGTCCTTGTTCAGGGCGGCCCAGTACTTCTTGAGCGTGTCTTCGGCGTTGTCAAAAATCGGCATCAGTTTCGGGAAACCGTTGAAACTAGGAATCGGGCTTCCGTCGGTTTCGTAGGTACTGATAAAGTGGCCGAGACCGGGCAAAGCCTTCTCGTATTCAAACGTCATACGTTCGCAACCAGCTTCTTCGCTGTTGTTACGGCTCTTGAGGATGGAGAGCTTGTACACGGCGGGGCTTGCGTTCTTGTAGTGGATGCCGGAAATACGCGGCGTGAAGTTCGGGGCGTCATCTTCGTACTGGCGCGTGCGGAGAGCGCTCTCGAAGGTGCCGCCGAGCTTGATGGCATCGTAAATCGTGTCGGTCTGGTCGCCGTTCGTGATAATCTGGACGTCGGCAGTATGGCGTGCCGGGTAGTAGATAATCAGGTGCGGGTCCGTGAGCTTCGATTCGTCGAAGGCCTTGGTCTTCATGAAGCCGGTCTTGGATTCGATTTCGAACACGCGGTTACGGCTATTGACGCTACGGCCCATGATCCAGTACACCTGCACGTAGGACTTGCCGTCGGCGCTTTCGCCGAGGACAATGCCACGACCGGGATAAGGGTTATTGGAGAGGGCCTTGAAATTCTGTTTTGCTTCGTCTGTGTAATTCATAGTGGTTAGTAAACAGTGGTTAGTGGTCGGGAAATTTTATCGTTTCGGATTGTAATTGTTCATCAAGACCATGGCGACGGCAACGCAGAGCATAATGACGCTACCGACAATGACCTGTTGGCGATGGTTGTAGTCGCGCTTGACGTAAGTCGGATTCTCTTCGTTGAGCTCCTGGAGAGTCGGACCTTCGGCCAGTTTCGTGGAATCGATTCCGCAAATCTGCTCGATTTCTTCTTGGGTCATGTTCAGTGTGTTCACCCGCAGGCTATCGCACTTGTTGGGCACATCGGCTGCAGCGGCCGGGAGTGCAAGGAATAGGGCAAGCAACACCGCGAGCAACAAACTGCCCTGGATTGCCGCGCCCCTACGGGGCTCGCAATGACGATCCTTTTTAACGTCGTTATTCACACTAGCCTCTAGCCCCTAGATCCTAATCTCTATAGCTATTCCTTCGCGAGCTTGTCGAGGATCTGGTTCACGAGGCCCGGGTTAGCCTTGCCGCCGGACTTGCGCATGGTCATACCCACGAGGAAGCCCTTGAGCGCCACCTTGCCGGCCTTGAATTCGGCGAACTGGGCAGCGTTTTCGGCGCAGACGGCGCGGACCACTTCTTCAATAGCGCCAGTGTCGGTCACCTGCACGAGGCCCTTTTCCTTCACGATGGCTTCGGGGTCCTTGCCGGTCTCGAACATCTCGGCGAAGACCGTCTTTGCAATCTTACCGTTGATGGTGTTGTCGGCGATGAGGTTCACAAGCTTGCAGAGGTCTTCGGGCTTGATCTTGAGGGCGCTGAGGCCGCCTTCCAGTTCCTTCACCTTGGCCAAAAGTTCCGTGATGACCCAGTTGGCCAAGACCTTGCCGTTCTTGCAGTTCTTCGCGGCGGTGTCGTACCATTCGCTCACGTCGCGATCTTCAGTCAGCACCATGGCGTCGTATTCGGAAACGCCGAAGTCGTCCATGAAGCGCTTGCGACGGGCATCCGGCAGTTCCGGAAGCGTGCGGCGGATTTCTTCAACGAAGGCAGGGTCGGTCACAAGGCGGACCATGTCCGGTTCCGGGAAGTACTTGTAGTCATGGGCATCTTCCTTGGAGCGAATCACAATCGTCTTGTCGGCGTTGGGGTCATAGCGCTTGGTGCACTGTTCCACTTCCTTGCCGGCATCGAGGGTCGAGGCCTGCAGGTTCATTTCGCAGTACAGGGCCTTCTCGAGGTTCGTAAAGCTGTTCAGGTTCTTGATTTCGGCGCGGATACCGAACGGGGCATCTTCGCTTGCACGGAGCGAGATGTTGCCGTCGCAGCGCATGTTGCCGTTTTCCATGTTGGCGTTGGACACGCGGGTGTATTCCAGCGTCTGCTTGATTTTCTTGAGCACGAGCACCGCTTCTTCGGGGCTACGGATATCCGGCTCGGTCACGATTTCGCAGAGCGGAGTGCCGCAGCGGTTCGCGTCGAAGTGGGAATCGGTGGGGCTCATGTCGTGGATGAGCTTGCCGGCGTCTTCTTCCATGTGGATACGGGTAATGCCCACGCGCTTCTTGGTGCCATCTTCCTTGACGATTTCGAGCCAGCCGTTCTTGCAGATCGGGTGGTCGTACACCGGAAGTCCGCCCGTCTGGGTAATCTGGTAGCCCTTCGGCAGGTCCGGGTAGAAGTAGTTCTTGCGGGTCCACATCGCATTCAGGTCGATTTCACAGTTGAGCGCAAGGCCCAGGCGAATGGCGTATTCCACCGCCTTCTTGTTCGGCACGGGCATGGCACCCGGCATACCGAGGCAGACGGGGCACACGTGCTTGTTCGGGGTCGTATTCACTTCGATTTCGCAGCCGCAGAACATCTTGGTTTTAGTCGCGAGCTGACAATGGATTTCAAGACCGATAACAGGACAATAGTTTGGCATGATTTCTCCGAAATTTTACGGGGAAAAGATAGTTATTTGAGTTACTAGTTACTAGTTACTAGTTACTAGAATTGTCAGTTTCAAGCGAATTTCCAGTAAAAAGGATGCAAAGAAATTAAAGTTCGTCCAAAGTCACGACAAGGGCGTCGGTAAGGGTGCGGAAGTTCGCACATTCGGTCAAGATGCAGTCAGCGCCGTTCACGAAGGCCGTTGCAAGGCGCAGGGACTCCCCTTCGGAAATCTTGTGGTTCGTCTTTTGAGAGGTTGCATAAAGTTCCGCCGCCTTTACAGAAATTTCCGCGTTGACCGGGCAAACTTTAACATTTGCAGAATTTTCAAAGAACTCGCGATACTGGCGGGCAAGCACGCCCTCCCCACTAGCAAAAGCCTTGCCGCTTATCTCAAACAAGGTAATCGGCGAGACCAGGACCTGGATGTTCTTTTCGTACACCATGTCCAAAATGTTCGACACCGTCGGATAAAAATCCGGGTGCATCTGCAAAAGCCGCACCAGCGGGCCGGTATCGAGAAACAGTATCCGCGACTGTTGGATTGTCCTTTCCATTAGCCCAAAGATAAACATTCCAGCGAAGGGCCGTCAACGAAACCTTGTTTTTTTATTAAAAAATGGCATCTTCCTGCTGTTTTCGGCACTTTGACTTGACAGGAACATAGATTTTTACTATATATGGGCATACCTCGACGCGGGGTGGAGCAGTTGGTAGCTCGTTGGGCTCATAACCCAAAGGTCGCAGCGTTCAAGTCCTGCCCCCGCTACTAAAAAAAGACTCGGTTTTGCCGGGTCTTTTTTTGTTACAGCACATAGAGTGCCATGAAAACCACAAGTCCCGCAAAAACCAAAAAGACCGGTAAAAGCAGCAACAGGCAGAGGGCCCCGACTTTTAGGTCGTAGAACCACATTTTCCACCTACCCCGCTTGGTCTTGCAGGTATCCTGGCGGCAATCGGGGCAAATATTCCCCACCCTGTTCCTCACGCGGATGGCAAGGTTGCTTTGAAGTGGGGACATGCCCACCTTGTCGTTGAATTCCTTACCGCATTTTGAACATTTGCACTGCATAATTCCAAATTAAAAAAAAATCATTTCCGCTTTGCAGCGATGAGAATCACGGAGCCGAGAATCAGGGCGATACCGATTCCAAGGCGGACTGTGAGGATTTCTCCAAAGACAAGAACACCGATGGACACGGCAGTTACGGGTTCGAGAGCCCCGAGAATTGCCGTAGGCGTAGAGCCTATAATCTTTACGGCCTTCACCATGAATACAAGCGAAAGAACCGTGGGCACGGCACCCAGCATAAAGCCCCAGCCCCAGGAACTGGCCTGCATAAACACCGGTGGAAGCCCGGAGGCAAACGTCACCGAATAAAGCAACAAAAATACCATGCAGAAACTGATGGCGTAAAAAGTCATCTTTACGGAGCCCATCTGCAGCTTGATGCGGTTCGCCATCACCATGTAAATGGCATAGGTTATAGAAGAGATAAACACAAGTACAAGCCCAACCGTGCTCAGGGGCGCTCCATCTCCCCCGCGGTACAAGAGGGCGATTCCCGCCATGGAGACGGCGATGGAAACAATGGTCCAGACCTTGATTTTTTCCTTGAAGAAAACGGCCATCAGCACAGAAACTTCCAGCGGGTAAAGGAACAGGAGCGTAGAAGCCAACCCCGCGTCCATGAACTTGAAGGAGGCGTAATAGGTCAGGGAACTCACCGCAAAGAGGAATCCAAACGCGACAAGAGCACCGAATTCGCGGAATGAAATCTTGAAGTGGGAGCCTTTCGCAAGAATCACTACCAAAAGGAGCAGCGCTGCCGTAAAGAATCGGTAAAAGAGAACCGTTTCCGGAGAATACCCCTGGGCGTACAAATGCAGGGCCCCAAGGGGGTTCGTTCCGTAACAGATAGCGGAAAGGGCCGCAAAGACGAAGCCTTTTAAAGTTGTGAGGTCGCTTCGCTTTGAGGTTTGAGTTCGCTCACATTGCTCGCCTTGAGTTTTTTTGTCTAAAAACATATAGCCTCAAAGGGCAAAGCCCGACCCCATACCTCAAAGTGCCCCAGGCACGACCTCATAGCTATCATATCGCGAACTTGGTGGCGTCGGCAAGCTGTACGCTGGCGATGCGGGAAATGCCCTTGATTTCCTGGGTCACGCCGTAGAGCATGTCGGCTTCGGCCATGGTGCGCTTGTTGTGGGTCACCACGATGAACAGGGTCTGCTTGCTGAATTCACGGAGCAGCGCCATGAAGCGGCCCACGTTGGCATCGTCAAGCGGGCCGTCCACTTCGTCCAGCACGCAATAGGGCGAGGGCTTTTCCATGTAGATGGCAAAGAGCAGGGCCGTCGCTGTCAGGGCGTGTTCACCGCCGGAGAGGGCCTTGATGCCGCGCATCTTCTTGCCGGTGGGTCGAACGTTGATTTCGATGTCGGCGTCCAGAATGTCGCCAGGCTTGCCGTTTTCGTCCAGTTTTTCCACCAGGCTCATCTTGGTTTCGCCGTTCAGGAACAGCTTGCTGAACACGAACTGGAAGTTCTTCTGGATCCGTTCGAAGGTTTCCAGATAGCGGCTGCGGGCGATATCGTCCAGCTTGGTGATGGTGCGGTCCAGCGAGGCGCGGGCACGGTCCAGATCGTTGAACTGGATTTCCACTTCTTCCAGACGCTTCTTTTCGTCTTCGTAGTCCTCCATCACGTTCACGTTGATGGGGCCAAGTTCCTTGATTTTCCCGCGGAGTTCGCGAACTTCCTTGTCCGCCTCGGGCTGGCTATACTCCACACGCTCGAATTCTTCGGGAGCCTGCAGGTCGAAGGACCATTCGTTCTGGAGGCGTTCCTGAAGGCGATCCAGGTTGGACTGCAGGGCTTCTTGCTTGCGGCCCACCTCGTTCAGTTCCTTCATCTTGTCGATCATGTCGTCGCGGATGTTATCCAGTTCGCTCCGCCAGCTGTCCAGGTCGCCGCTAACCACCTCGTAGCGTTCACGGGCGGCGTCGCGCCGACCTTCCAACTCGCGAAGGGCGGAATCCTTCTCCTGGACGGAGGATCCCAGGTCATCGATATCCCGGGCGGCCTTTTCCATAGAAATCTTGTTGGTCTCCATATCCCGCTTGCGGGACTCGATGGAATCCCCGAGGAACTGGACCTGGTCAGCGATGTTTCTCAGGCGGTCCGTATTCTGGGAGAGCTTCGCGGACTTGTCCTGGGATGTCCTTTCCAAGTCGCGGACTTCTTCGTCCTTTTCGCGGAACAGGGTTTCCTGTTCTGCAAGTTCGTCATTCACCCGGGCATATTCCGCCTCGGCGCTTTCCATGGCCGCCTTGGCCTCGTTCAGGTCCGCATTGCTAGACTTCTGGGATTCGGCGGTGGCTATACGGCCTTCGCTTTCGGCAATGTCCGCTTCCAGTTTCTCAAGTCGGGAGGCGACCGATTCCAGGGTGTTCTTCTGGATCGAAATGCCAGCCTCCCCTGCCCGGAACGCATCGTTCTTTTCGAGAATCTCGTCGGAGGCAGAAGCCAGCATCTGCCTGGTTTCATCAATTTCTGCCTGGAGGGATTCCAGAGCGCCCTGCTTCTGGGCGACCTGCCCCTGTACAGCAGCCAGACGCTCCGTGGCCTGGGCAATCTCGTTCTTGCGGCTGAGGGCCCCGGCGGTGTTTGCCCCCTGGCTCACCAGACCGTTGGTCTTTACGATAACCTTGTCCGCCACGAAGCAGAAATCGGAATTGCGGTGTTCACGGGCCAGGTCCAGGGCCGTATCTAGAGAATCCACCAAGAAGTAGCGGCTCAGAAGATTCTGTACAAAAGTCCGTGTGGTGTCGTCGCAAGTGACAAAGCTGCTCAAGGCACCCCTGATTCCAGGGTGGTTCAGTTCCGGCACAGGTGCAAGTTCCAGGGAATCCATCAGGGCGAGCACCGCCTTGCCGGCGTTCTCGCTACGGAGTCCTTCTACAATTTCACGGAGGCCGCCGCGGCTTTCCACCACGGCACTGTCCAGACAATCGCCCAGGGCTGCCTCTACCTGGGAGGCGTATTCCGGAGCGGCGCTGATGTGTTCCGAAAGGAACCCGCGGACAAGACCCGCCTTGTTTTCGCGAATCCACTTGCCGGCATCCGTTCCTTCGTCACTGACGCTCTGCAGCACTTCAATCCGGGATTCCAGGGCGGCACACTCGTTCTGCAAAGCCTGCAGTTCCTGCTGGGCGGTGGCCAAGTCGGCATTCTTGCCGTCTAGCGAGGATTCCAGGGAGGCCTTGCGTTCGTTCAAAATTTCCA
>JAEDLI010000152.1 GCA_016295375.1 Fibrobacter sp.
GGAACCCGGAAAGGACGTTTCCAACGTCTATTTCACCAAGGACCTAAGTGCAGCAGGCCTCATCAAGTTGTATAAGAAAATCAACGAGGGCATTACCGGACGCGTGGCCATCAAGCTCCACACCGGCGAAAAGAACGGCCCCAATATTCTGCCCCGCGAATGGGTCAAGGAATTCCAAGCACAGGTCCCCAACTCCAAGATTGTGGAGACCAACACCTGGTACGAAGGCGACCGGTACACTACCGAACAACACCGCGAAACCCTCAAGGTGAACGGCTGGACCTTCTGCGACGTGGATATCATGGACGAAGACGGCGAAGTGATGCTCCCCGTAAAGGATGGCCTCATTTTCAAGGAAATGTCCATGGGCGCACACATCAAGAATTACGATTCCATGATTGTGCTGACTCACTTCAAGGGCCATGCCATGGGCGGTTACGGCGGCTCCATGAAGAACATCGCTATCGGTTGCGCGGGCGGACGCCTGGGCAAGAAGATGATTCACGAATACGTGAAGGGCGGCCCCACCAAGATGGAACCGGGCGGCACGGCAGGCTGGAAAACCAGCGGAGCCCTGTTCATGGAAACCATGGCCGATTCCGCAAAGGCAACCTGCGACTTTTTCAAGGGTCACATCTGCTTTATCAACGTGCTGCGCCGCATGTCCGTGGACTGCGACTGCGCGGGCCTTTCTGCAGCGGAACCCAAGTGCCGTGACATCGGCATTCTCGCCTCCACAGATATCGTGGCGGTGGACCAGGCCAGCGTTGACATGGTTTACAAGCTCCCGCCCAAGGAACTTCACGACCTCAAGGAACGCATCGAGACCCGCGAGGGCCTGCACCAGCTGCCCGCCATGGAAAAGCTGAAGATGGGTAACCGCAAATACAGGATTATCGAACTGTAGCCTAGTTCGCGACGGCACCGTAGATAAATTCTCGTCACCGTCGCGGATTATGTTATATTTCTAAGAAAAGGCAGGTAAAATATGTCCCTTGGAATTCCAGAAATAATCCTGATTGTGGTCGTGGTGCTCCTTTTGTTCGGGGCAAAGCGCATTCCTGAACTTGCACATTCTTTGGGTAAGGCTCAGAACGAGTACAAGAAGGCGAAAGACGCCCTGAAGGAAGAAGCCGAAGACCTGCAGAAGACGGTGGAAAAAGCCGCCGAGGCAGAAGAAAAGAAAGGCTAATGTCTACCAAACAGGATCAAGAGGCTACGCTGATTTCGCATTTGGAAGCGCTCCGTCGGGCGCTTTTGCGTTCTATTATCGCCCTTGCCATCGGCATCGTGCCCCTGTTCCTTGTTTCGCCCTACGTTCTGGACTGGTTCTGTAAGCAAATTGCCTTGCAGGGCGGCGTCACGCTCCACTACTTTTCCCCGATGGAAGTGTTCCTGCTGCAGCTCAAGATTTCTGCTCTGCTGGACTGCGTGCTATTTTCGCCCTACATCGCCTGGAACATGTGGCAGTTCGTGCTCCCCGCCCTATACGACAACGAAAAGCACTTCATCCGCTCCATCGTGGCCATGACCAGCGGGCTGTTTATCGCGGGCGTCGTCTTCTGCCTTGTCGTCTGCTTCCCGCTGATTGTGCAGTTCGGCATGAGCTTTGCAAGCACGACCCTGCAACCCGTATTCGGAGTCTCTAACCTGGTAACACTCGCGCTCTGGCTTTCGCTTGCATTCGGATGCATGTTCCAGTTCCCGCTAGTGACCTACGCGCTTATCCGTGCGGGCATCGTGAATTACGAGACCGTGTGCGGCAAGCGCCCCTACGTGGTGGTGGCAATCCTTGTGCTGGCGGCCCTCCTCACTCCCCCCGATGTTGTTAGCCAATTGTTGCTCGGAGTCCCGACGTACCTGCTCTTCGAAGCGGGTCTCCTTGCGGCCAGGCATTACAAGGGGCGTGCCTTGAAAGAAGTCCATCCTGAAAACGCCCCGAACATCGCGCCACGAGATTCGACCGCAACCGCGACGGAATCCGAGACCGCGCAAACCGTTGCGACGAACGACTCCGCGAAAGACCTCGCAGAAACCGACGCTCCCGCAGCCGACGACATCGACTTCGCGGCACCTTCTTCCAAGTTCCAGGTCGGCGCCGAAAAAGACGCCGACAAGTGGAAACCTTATTGATTTTTAGAAAAATTTATTTGCCTTAGAGTCAGCTCTAAGTGATATATTAGAAGTATGAAAAAGTTTGTCTCAAAAGATTCCTTTGAAGAACTTGGTTTTGCCAAGCTGGATACCGGGCGGACTAGCCGCACCGGCACAAGCGAGGCCATTTTTTGTGCCGGGAAAACGCCGGAACAGCTTCTCCGGATTCTGCAGACCTTCCGCGAAAAAGGCATCCGCGTGCTCGGGACCCGCTGCAGCAAGGAACAGGCGGAATTCATCGCAAATGCAGGTGAGAAAATCTGCTACGACGAACTCTCCCGAACGATTTCGCTGGCAGATGAAATGCCTGCCAGGCAGAAACGCGGGCGTTCCGGCGGCAAGGCGGCGCAAACGGTTGCAAAACTCGGGCCGGTAGCCGTATGTTGCGCAGGAACGGCGGACCTGCCTATCGCCGAAGAAGCCGCCAAGACTCTGGAATTTAACGGCGTGAAGGTCTTGCGCCAGTACGACGTAGGGATTGCGGGGCTGCACCGCCTGCTTTCGAAGGTAGAGGACATCCGCAAGGCTTCGGTGGTTATCGCCGTTGCCGGAATGGAAGGAGCGCTCCCCGGCGTGATTGCCGGACTCGTGAAAGCGCCCGTGATTGCCGTGCCCACATCGGTCGGGTACGGGGCATCCTTCGGCGGGATCAGCGCGCTGCTCACCATGCTCAACACCTGCGCCGAGGGCGTGACGGTGGTAAATATCGATAACGGTTTCGGGGCGGCCATCGCCGCCTTCCGCATGTTACAAATAAAATAATCATTTTTCAACCATCGACCCTTATCACTAACGCCCTTCGCACCCAACCACTAACCACCAACCACTAATCACTATTTTTATGAAATTTCTCTATCTTGATGGATCTTGCGGTATCAGCGGCGACATGACGGTTGCCGCACTTCTTGGACTTGGCGCATCACGCAAAAAACTGGACGCGGCGATTGCTGGGCTAGGCCTAGAAGGCGTCCACGTCCATGTGGGAAATTCAAAGAGTTACAGCATTGCGGGGCTTTCTTTTGCGGTGCATGTTCACGGTCACGACGCAGACCACGTGCATTCTCACGAAGAAGGGTATATAGAGCATT
>JAEDLI010000061.1 GCA_016295375.1 Fibrobacter sp.
CGTGGGTCGTTTGTGTTTATCGGTTATTAGGCATGCACAGCCTCATCTAGGTAAATGCAACGATCTGCGCCTTTTTTTGTATTCATACAAAATATGGTGAAGTTCTTTGCGGAACGGGGGTGAACTCCATAGGTGTAAATGATGGAGCGTTCAATGAATTTTGATGAGAGCCTAGCAAATGCTGCTGCTAATAGAGCTTTGTATGATTTAGTCGATAGGTATGGCAATGCCGCTTCTCTTGATTTGGCTGCTTACGATGGCAAATCGGGAGTTGTTGAACAAACCAAGAGAAGCTTAAAGAGTATATCTGAAAGTCGACTAGGAAAGACGCTTAGCGAGGCTGAACGGAATATAAAACAACAATCCGGTTTTTCTGCGGAAACCATTGAAACAACGAAAATAAACAAACAAAGAATTATTGAAGGGAAAACGACCCGAAGTTTTCGTTATGATGATTTAGGCAAAACGAATGACCAGCTGGTCGATGTTGTTGACGCAGAGCAAATGCCGGATGGGACCTGGAAAGAGATAACAGGTTCAGGTTTTCAAATGAAATTTATTGGAAAAAATGGTGGAGAAACTTTTGACAAATTATGCAGCTCCAAGCATGAAAAGTATTTTGCAAGTGGAACTCCTGTAAAAATTCCAAAGGATTATTATCCAGATTTTATAGAAAGGGCCAATTCTAAAGTAAACGGATTAAAACAAGAAATAAAGACGTTAAACTCACAAAATGCTAATCCATCATTAATTGCGGCGAAAAAGGCTCAACTAAAGAAATACGAAACCATCCGCAAAAATACTTATAGCAGTGAAACGACGAGTAAGGAAGCTTTACTTGCTCGAACCAATCCCAAGTTGTACACAGCGCAATCTATGCTCGGTACCGTACATGAAGCTGGTTTAGAAGGAGCTAAATCAGGAGCCGTAATCGGTGGGGGCATGGCGATAGTATGTCACTTAGGTGAAGTTCTGAAGGGAAAGCCAATTGAGGATGCCGTTAAGGATGTTGCCGTGAAATCTGCAAAATCAGCAGTACGATCATACGCCGTTTCAAGCGGGGCAACTCTTGTTGATGGCGGTATTCAGCATTACAAGAGCGAACTTCCTAAGTTGTTGAAAAATGCTAAAGCCCCAACTGAAATTGCAGGATTTGTCGTTGATGCTGCATCGGCTTTCTATAACTACTATAATGGGAGTATTTCCGGTGTTGATTGCATGAAACAACTTGCTGTCAGTGCCTCTCTCGCACTTGCCAATTTAACGCCTATTGGACAAGCGGTTTTTATAGCCAGAACAGTTTATACTCTAGCATCTGTAAGTGTCTTCGTCATAAGGGATGCGCTAAAAGCTCCCAAAATAGCCCGAGAACGTCGAATTCAAATTGAAAAGGAGTGCGAAGAACAAATTAAGGTCTTGAGAATATTTAGGGAAGAGTATGAATCTCGTTCTAAAGCATGGCTTAAACAAACAACAGAAACCTTCGTCACTGCATTCGACACTATGGATAAAGCTCTACAAATTGGGGACGTAGATTCGTTTATTTGTGGTGCTAATCAAATTTCTCATGCAATGGGTTGCAAAACACAATTTGAAAATTGCGAACAATTTAACCATCTGATGAAATCAGATGAAGCCTTTATTCTTTAACAAAAAAAACATTAACAAGGAGTGCAATATGCCAATTCCGTTTATCATTGGAGCCGCCGCTATCGGAGCCGGCCTTTTTGGAGCCAAAAAGGCTTATGATGCTCATGAAACAAACGAACGTGCTGAACGAATAAATCGAAGTGCGGAAAGATCGGTAGATGAGGCGAAAGCCAAATTGGAAAAAAGCAGAAATGCTTGCCAAAAATCTTTGGAGTATTTAGGTGCAGCGAAACTTGCTGTCTTAAACGATGCTGTAATGCCTTTTGTTCGTTCTTTCAAAAAAATTCATCATGTTGACTTGCGTAATAGCGAAGGCCTCGATGAACTTTCCAAATTTAACATCTCAAAAGATGAACTTGCAGAAATGGAAGAAATGGGTTCCTTGGCGGAAAGCATGGTGAGCGGAGCTGTTGGCGGTGTTGCTGCTGGTGCTTTGACTGCTTTAGGGGCGTATGGAGCTGCGACGACTTTAGGCGTTGCATCGACTGGTGCGGCCATTGCAGGATTGTCCGGAGTGGCTGCGACGAACGCTACTCTTGCCTTCCTTGGCGGAGGATCTCTCGCTGCAGGTGGACTTGGCATGGCTGGAGGTATGGCCGTGTTAGGCGGTCTTGTCGCTGGCCCAGCACTTGCTGTAATGGGTTTTGTCCTGAATTCCAAGGCTGAAGAAAATTTGGAAAATGCAAGGGCCAATCGTGCGGAAGCCGAAAAAATCGTTGCCCAATGTGAAACAGCATGCACGATGTGCGATTCCATAAAGAGTAGATGTGACTTGTTTACCGAAGCTCTAAATAAGTTAAAATCCCAGTTGAAAGCGGCTGTTTTGACGGTTGAAGGAATAGTCTCTCGTTACGAAGATGGCTCTGGCAAGGCTGATTTCCGTAAATTCAGCAGTGACGAGCAGAATTCTCTTGCTGCGGCATGTTCCTTGGCAAAGTCCGTCAAGAGTATTTTGGATACTCCTATTCTGAAAGAAAACGGAGAATTGACCTCGGAATCAGAAAACATGGCCGGAAAGTTATTGGCAAATCGTTAAAATGTCTTTCAAATGCGATTGTTGCGGTTTGTGCTGCCGTTCCCTGAAAAAAGTTCCCGCACTGGCGAACTTTGACAGGGGCGACGGCGTGTGCATTTATTTGCAGGAAGATAACTTATGTTCCATATACAATCATCGTCCTGAAATATGCAATGTTGATTTGATGTATGAACGATATTTTTCAAAGATATTTTCAAGGGAGGTGTATGACCAACTAAATACAAAACAATGTGCTACTCTCAAATCTTCAAAGAATAAACGTGATATAAACACTTAGCAATCTGATGATATAGAGGCATACTATGGGATTATTTGATCTTTTTAGTAGTGATATGGATCGTGATATAAGGAGAATGGAGGAAGGACTCCGTAGAATTCAAGAAAAGAAGGAAAGGGAACGGAATTCCCCTCCAAGGCGAATCTATTCCATCAGTTACGGAACTTTCGTAGATGATAGAGACGGAATACGGTATAAAACGGTAAGAATTGGAAATCAAATTTGGCTTGCAGAAAATCTGAAATACAAATGTAGTGGCTCGTATTCGTATAAAGACAACAAGTCTAATGACGAAAACTATGGTAGACTTTACACGTATTATGCATTAGCAAAGGCTTGTCCTAAGGGATGGCATGTTCCGTCTGATGCGGAATGGAAAGAACTTGCCTATTATGCAAAGGAGCATAAAGATTCAAATGGAACGGGTACTAGTTTAAAAGCCAATCATTCTTGCTGGGAATGCGATAATAATACTCCATTAGGTACAAATCAATTTGGTTTTTCCGCATGGGCGGCCGGATATAAAGACTCATTGACATTTTACTTCGATCAAGGCTATGGTGCATATTTTTGGAGTACTACTGAAGATTCTGACGACTCAGATAGAGCTTGTGTTTGGTCTTTAAAATATGACAAAGAAGCATTGTTTTCTAATTTCGAAAGCAAATTTTGTGCGACATCTGTTCGTTGTGCGCTAGGGATAGTGATCCCCTGGGGCGGCACTGTGGTGCCGTTTTAGGAGGCGGGTAGCGAGCGAAGCGATGGGCTGCTGCCCCTAAACAGCGTGCGAGCCGAATGCAGCGAAAACAAGCTTGCTTGTTTTCATTGCTGAGGCGATGCCGCGGACGCCAAGGGCTCAAATATAGCCCGACCCACGAAGTGGGCGGACAGCACTTAACAACTTGTTGTTTAGTGCGCATGGCCACCATGGTGGGGAACGCCCAAAAAAATTTTGACCGTAGCACTCCGCTGCGGTCTTTTTTATAAATCTGCACGATTTTAGTCAAGTTGCGACTAAGCGAGAAAGTCCTTATTCCACAAATCCCGGAGGGGGCAGGTGCATGCCGGCCATCAGGAGCTTGTTGTCGCTTGCGTATAGCATGATGCGCTTGCGGCTCTCGGCGGATTTCGGCTTGTCCATGTCGTAGTTGGAATTGATTTCGGGGTGGTCTTTCTGCAGGGCGTAACCGTGCATCAGGTCGCCGACGACAAGCAGGTTAGCCAGTTGGAATGCGGTGTGGCCAGGCGTATGCCCGATGGCGTCCATCGCGAGCACTCCGTGGGGGAGGCTGTCGCCAAATGCGAACAAGTGAAGGTTATCCTTGTAGAGCGCCATGATGTTCTTCTGCAAATCATTTTTCGGGATGTCGTTCATCCAGGCGTCATATTCCACCTTGCCCGCATAGACGGCGGCGTTCTTGAAAGCCTTCGTGTCATTGCCGGTGTCGTCCTTTGCCACAAGGCCTGCAATGTGGTCCGCATGGAAATGCGTGAGGTAAACAAGCCCGATGCTGTCGGGGTTCACGCCGAGAGCGGCGAGGCGCTTCTGGAGTTGTCCGCCGAAAGCCCCGAGGCCTGCGTCAAACAAGATGAATTTGCCGTCCACTTTCACGAGGAACGTGCTCACGCTGGCCGGGATGCCGTCGGGCATGTTCAGACTGTTGTAGAGCGAGTCGCTGGCGTCGCTGAAGAGCGAGCGCGGGTTCAACTTGTTGCCCGTGTTGTCCTGAATCCAGGTGACGCTCGCCCCGTTTGCGAGGGTTATGGTTTTCGTGCCTTCGACCTGCGCGGCATTCCCGGCCCCGGCGGCGTCCTTGCCCGCAGTCACATCGCCGGCGGGTGTCTCGGAACCCGCGACAGCAGTATTTGCCGGTGCGGCTGTTTCAACGCCCGCAGTTTCCGCGGTGGCGGTTTCCTTGGCGGTCTTGGTGTCGCTGCAGGCGGCGGCAAGCATCGAAAGCGAGATGGTTCCGAGAATGGCGAAGAACTTGTTCATATAGACTCCTTATTTACAAGATCCTCGCCTTCGCGAGGATGACGACGAAAGTGTTCGCGGGGATGACAAAAAAATAAGAAATAGCATCCCCTTTTGTGAAAGATGTATCTATCTTTTAGGGTATGAGTGATAAATTTGTTCACAATGTCTGCACCGACGAGTTCGAAATGGAATACGCCCAGTTCGGAAGCGGCCCTCGCCCACTGGTGGTCATTCCGGGTCTTGCCATCAGGAGCGTCATGAAATCCGCAGCCTCCCTGCAGGTGCCCTACAAGATGTTCACCGAGGGCTATACGCTCTACTTCTTTGACCGGCGAAAGGACGCCAACCCCGGCTATTCCGTAGAAGACATGGCCCGGGACCAGGCACTTGCCCTGCGTGCCCTCGGCCTGAAGGACGCGGCCCTTTACGGAGTGTCCCAAGGAGGCATGGTGGCCCAGCATTTGGCGGCAAATTACCCGAAACTGGTCTGGAAACTGGTTCTCGGCTGTTCCACCTCCAAGGCAGAGCCCCAGCAACTCAAGATAATCGGAGAATGGACAAGGCTTGCCAGGGCCCACGATAGCGACGGTCTAGTGAAAGCCTTTATCCGGGACTGCTTCTCGAAACCTTTCGCCAAGCGTTACGGCAGGGCCCTCCAAGTCATGTATAAGGATGTCTCTGCCGAAGAGATGGACCGCTTTGCCGTTTTCTCCGACGCCTGCGATTTTGTGAACACCCATAACGGACTGGAAAACATCAAGTGCCCCACCCTCATTCTTGCCGCAAGCAAGGACCAGGTGGTCACCCCCGAAGCCTCCCAAAAAATCTACGACAGGCTAAAGGCTGCCGGCACCCCCTGTGAACTGAAGATGTTCGAAGGTTACGGCCACGCCGTATTCGACGAGCTGCCCGAATTCAAGACAAAAATCCTTGAATTTTTGTCTGCTCCCTAAAAACTCCAAATGCCCTCGACGCAACCTACCGAAAAGCCACGCTACGCCTTTGTGGACCTTGCCAAAGGCCTCTGCATTATGCTAGTAGTGTGGCACCACGTGGCAAGCACCTGGGGGCTGGACACCTACCCGCTGAAGCTTCCCCTTTCCACCTTCCGCATGCCCCTGTACTTTTTTCTTTCGGGGCTGTTCTTCAAGAGCTACGCCGGATTCTTCGATTTTTGCCTGCGGAAAGTCAACAAGCTGCTGATCCCCTTCACCTTCTTTTTCATTACCACTTCCTGCATTTTGCCGTTCATCCTCGCCCACTTCCACCTGCGGCCAAGCCCCGGCTGTAGCGTGTGGTATTCCTTCATTTGGCAGGAATATTTCCCCAACTTTCCCATCTGGTTCTTGCTGGGGCTTTTCTGGACCAACCTGATTTTTTACGGAATTTACCTCGCGGCAAAGAAGTTCCCGCAACGCTTTTCCAATGCAGCGCTTGTGGCCCTGTCTATGGGCGTTGGCGGCCTGGGATTTTTCCTCGGGAGGCGCTTTATCGACCTGCCCATGTTCATGGACACCGCCATGACGGCCATTCCCTATTTCTGTGCCGGACATTTCGCCTTCCGCTATACGGCACTACTGAAACCGAACAAGTTGGACAAGCTAAACATCCCCATGGCCCTCCTAGGCTTTGGCCTGGTGTTCCTGCTATCGGACTCCACGGTAAGCTATGTGCAAAACCATTTCCAGCTGCCCTTCTGGAGCACTTACCTTTGCGGACTATCCGGAGCGACTGGCATACTCCTTTTGTCCAAGACCATCAAGAAGATTCCCCTGGTGTCTTATTTCGGGCGATATTCCATCATGATTCTTGTGACCCACGGCTGGGTGCAGTGGGCCATCATCAAGATTCTGCGGGAATTTCACATCCACTGGTCAAAGAACGCTAGCCTCGCCTTCGTCTTCGTGGTCACCATGCTTTTGTATCTGGGGATCATTCCCTTGATGCGGAAGTTCTTGCCCCATGTAACCGCCCAGAAGGACGTGATTAAGCGGAATTAAAAAAGGACCCCAAAGGGTCCTCCATTTTCTCTCAAACAAGTTTATTATTTCCGCTTAATGTAGACCGCACTGCAGAGGTCTTCGAAGCGGATTTCAAAGTGACTCAGGTTACCCCATGCCGCACCATTCTTAAAATGGGGAATAAACTCTCCCAACTTTGCACGATCCAGCTTCAACCACTCCCCCTCTCCAGAGAAGCAATAGTAGTCGTTTTCGTCAAAGGAGTTGTAATCCAAATTTCCAGAGCCATCCTTATCTACAACCAAGCCACCATTTAATTTTTCAAAACCTTCGGGACAACCTTCTGCCGTGGCACAGGCGGCAACATTTTCATTCAGTTGGTTACTTGTACCTTCGTCCACGCCATCCATGAGATCCTTACCAGCAGTAATCTCGCCATTGTCAACTATGGTCGATTCTCCGGCCGAAGCAGACGAAGCGTCTTCAGAAGACGAAGATTCATCATCCCTGCTTGCAGAACTACCATCTCCAGAAGAGGCAGAATCGTCGCCCTTGCTCGCAGAGCTGTCATCACCAGAAGAGGCCGATTCTGTGCCGGATTCCGAAGACTCGTCACCGGAAGTAGCAGACTGCCCTTCGGACTCGCTAGAAGTCACATCGCTGGCAGAACTGGAGGGTTCGTCCGTCTTGGATGAATACTTGCCCGGATTGAAGCCAGGAATAAACGGTTCCAGGCCGTCTTCTTCGGAGGTAATCGCATCATCCGAGCCTTCCGAAGGAGACACCGTACTGGAACAGGCAAAAAGCCCCAAAGAGATACTCAGAGCCGTAACTGGCAACAGGATTTTTGTCAATTGCATAGAACCTCCGAACAATGGGTCTATACAACATATATTTTTATAAACGAAATAGCAATAGCTATTTGAATAATTTCACACATTTGTACACGATTTGGCAAAATTCGACAACTTTTGGCGTTTTTATTCAATCTATTCTGCTGCAATATAGACCGATTCGCAAACATTAGCAAAATACAGGGTAAAGCCCGCCCTGGCCTCGTATGCCGGACCATCCCACAGGAACGGGAGCTTAGATTCCTGCAATTTTCCCTTGGTGATTTCAAACCATTCCTGGGATTCCGTCAAGCAATAGTAATGGCCCCGCGCAAAATCCAGGTCGTCCACGGTAAATTTCAAGCTTCTGCTCCCTACGAACCCTTCTACGTCTTCGCCTTGGTTTTCCAACAGATCCCACGAGTTGTCGATTTCCGCCGCCTTGCCGGATGCAACGTCATCCAAATATTCCTCCGTAATGACCGCAACACCACTTTCGTCTACCTGGATGTTGGACTCGGAAAAGTCTACCGAGAAACTGGAAATTTCTTCGGAAGAACTGGAATTCTCAGAAGAATAGACCTTTCCGGGGTGGTATCCGGGAACGGCGTCAAGGCCGCCATTGGCACTGGCGTCGGTAGAGGAAACCGTTTCGCCACAAGCAACAAAGCCTACGGTCAAAAAAGCGCTTAGCAAAAAACCGCAAATTTTAGATACCCGCATAATAAACCGCTCCCTTTAAAAATAAAGTCTGCGCCCGTAATCCGCGCAGCAATCGCCATTCGTGCTTTCTAGTGGGCCAAAAGCCAATTTTTCCCGAAGCCAACGCTTGCCACCAGCGGGACTTTCAGCTCCATGGCCCCTTCCATTTCGGCCTTGACCATGGCAGAAAGCTCTTCCAGCCGGTCCTTGGGACATTCAAACACCAGTTCGTCGTGGACCTGAAGCATCATCTTGAGGGGGAGATTTTCCCGGTTGATGCGCTCCTGAATGCGAATCATGGCAATCTTGATGAGGTCGGCGGCAGAGCCCTGCACAGGAGTGTTTACCGCCATGCGTTCTGCCATCTGGGATTCCATGCGGTCGGAACTGTCAATGCCTGCGATATAGCGGCGGCGGCCCGAAAGGGTTTCCACATAGCCGTTCTTGTGGGCGTAGGCCTTGGTGTCGTCGATAAACTTTTGCACTCCCTGATACATGCCGAAATACCCGGTGATAAAGTCCCTGGCCTGGGCCATAGGGATTTTCAAGTCACGAGACAGGCGGAAAGCCGTCATGCCGTAGAGGATACCGAAGTTCACCACCTTGGCGTCGCGACGCATGTCTGCGGTGACGGCGTCCAATTCCACCCCGTAAATGGCGGCGGCCGTGCGGGCGTGGATGTCGATTCCCTCCTTGTAGCTTTCGATAAGGGCGGGGTCGCCGCTCAGGTGGGCCAACATGCGGAGCTCAATCTGGGAGTAGTCCACCGCCAAGATGACATTGTCGGGATTCTCGGGAACGAATGCGGCACGAATCTTTTTGCCCAGGTCGCTACGGACCGGAATGTTCTGCAAGTTGGGATCTCGGCTGGAAAGGCGACCCGTAGCCGTACCCCACTGGATAAAGCTGGTGTGTATCCGCTTTGTCCTCGGGTTCACAAGAGTCGGGAGCACCGACACGTAGGTGCTCTGCATCTTCTTGAGTTCGCGGTACTCTATGATGGCAAAAACGATGGGGTGCGGCGCACTGACAGAAAGTTCCTCCAGCACGGCGGCGTCGGTACTGCGTTTCTTGATTTCGGGGAGTCCAAGCGTATCGAACAGCACCTCGCCCAACTGCTTGGGGCTACCGATGTTGAATTCCAGTCCTGCCATATCGCAGATTTCTTTTTCCAGTTTTTCGATACGACCGGCAAGTTCCACTTCCAGGTTCTTGAGGACTGCCGTATCCACGTAGGCCCCTACACCCTCCATCTGGTACAGCACCTTCAGCAAGGGCATTTCCTGGCTGTAGAAAAACTTCTCGTAATCCATCTTCTGGAGCTCTTGCAGCAGAGGCTGCCAGAGGCGAAGCGTATAGACCGCATCTTCGGCGCCATATTCGGCGGCATCCTTCACAGGAACGCGGTTGAAAGGAATCTGGCTCTTACCACGCCCGATGAGATTTTCTATGGGAATCATCTCGTGGTTCAGGCGCTGCATCACCTGGTTGTCCAGCCCGAGGCCCGTCTGACCCGGCGAAAGCATCCAGGCGGCAATGAGGGTATCTACGATTCTCGCCTTTTCAACCTGCGGAATGGAAAGCCCAAAGGCACGGGAAAGCACATGCAAGTCGAACTTGGCGTTGTGAAAAACGAAGGAACGGCGATGCTTGCCGTCAACGACCTCGCAAGATTCATCCCAAAAACTCAGGAACCATTCCTTCACGGCTGCACAGTCAAAATTGCCTACAGGGAACCCGATGTCGTCGGTATGGGCAAGGGGAACGTAGTAGCCCTTGGGAACGGAGCCGTCTTCGCATGCGGCGGAAAGGCAAAGCCCCACCAGATTGCAGACCATGGAATCCAGGCCGTCGGTTTCCGTATCCACGCCGATTTCTGTAGCCGCCGCAAATTCAGCCATCATCTGTTGGAACTTTTCGGCAGTATCAACGCAGATGTAGGTGGGAAGAACATCTTCGGCAGCAGCGACACGGTCGCCCTCCGGAAAATCGCCCTGCTGATCGTCGCCATCGTGCACGAACCCCGCCTTGCCGGGAACTTTTTCCAGCAGGCGCAGCAGGCTGTTGATTTCGTGTTCCTTGAAAATCTCCGCCAGGGTATCCACATGGATCCCATTGTACTCCAGGGCAGAGAGGCTCCCGCTAAAGGCACGCTTGGTCTGGAGCGTCACCAGTTCCCTACTCAAGAACGCCTTTTCCCGGTTCTGCTCCAGATTATCATGAAGTCCCTTCTTGGTCACCTTGTCCAGATTGGCGTACAGATTGTCCATATCGCCAAAATCGTTCAGCAGCTGTATGGCGGTCTTGGGGCCAACCTTCGGGACCCCCGGAACGTTATCGCTGGCATCTCCCATGAGCGCCAGGTAATCCCGAATCTTTTCCGGCGGGAGGCCGTATTTTTCTACTACCTGGTCAGGGCCAAAATCAATGCCGTCGGCACCCTTGGTCAAGTGGAACAGGTGAATCTTGTCGGACACAATCTGAGACATGTCCTTGTCCTTGGAAAGAATCACCACATGGTCAAAGCCTGCCTCCACCGCAGCGGTAGCCACGCTGGCCATCACGTCGTCGGCCTCGTAGCCGGGCTCCGAAAGCAGAGGAATTCCGCTGGCCTCCATGCTCTCTCCCAAAAGAGGCATCTGGGCGGCCATTTCTTCAGGCATGGGCCCGCGATTGGCCTTGTAGTCCGGATAAAGATCGTGGCGGAAAGTCTTGGTGTGGGCCACGTCCCGAGCGATGGCAAAGTGGGTTGGCTTGTGCTTTGCCAGAATACGGAGTACCGCTCCCCAGTAGCCATGCATCATGGAGACGTCTTCGCCCTTGCTGTTCACCAGCGGGTTCTGGCTATAGGCGTAAAACATGCGGAACGCAAGCGCGTAAGAATCAAGGAGCAGTAAAGTTTTTTCCGGCATAAGAGGAATGTAGAAATAAAAAGAGAAAAAACCTTAAAAAACGCCCCCACAAACACCTATATCTCGATAGTTTCTTCGTCGCTTTTGATAAAAGCCTTGAGGCGCTCGATGGTGCGATCAAAATCGTTCTTGATGGAACATTCCCACACTGTGGCGACGCGGTAACCCGAGAGCGAAAGTTTCCAGTTCGTTTTGATGTCGCGAACGATATTGTTCGTGAATTTCTCGTTCCAGAATTCAGGATTGCTCTTGGGTTTACTCGTGAACTTGCATCCGTGCTGGTGCCAAAAACAGCCATTTATAAAGACAACCACGCCGTACTTGAGAATGAACAAATCCGGAGATCCGGGTAGATCACGACGGTGCAGTCTATATCGCAGCCCTGCCTTAAAAAGCTCCCGCCGCACAAGTAGTTCGGGCTGCGTATCTTCCGAATGCACCGCCTGCATCATTTGCGAACGGTTCATGGGAGCTCGTTTCTTTTGACGACGCTTTTTCATCATCAAAACGGGCTATTTTTCCCAGCGGCAGTATATGTTCGCCAGAATCGCACCGGAAATGTTGTGCCATACGGAGAATATGGCGCCGGGAACAGTCGCCATGGCAAGTGACGAGAACGAAGTCGCCGCAAGGCTCGTGGCAAGGCCGGAATTCTGCATGCCGATTTCGATGGAAAGTGCCTTTGTCTTGGGTGTCGAGAATTTCAGCAGTTTCCCAAGGCCGAATCCGCAGCCGTAGCCGAGCAGGTTGTGAAGAATCACCACGGCAAACACGATGGCGCCTGTGGAGAGAATCTTCGATGAATTGTGCGAGACGACTGCGGCTACAATCATCGCAATGGCAATCACCGAGACGAGGGGCAAGACCTTCACGGCACGAGCAGTCCATTTGCCAAAGAACTTGTTGATGACGAACCCGAGGGCAATCGGCACGATGACGACCTTCACGATGGAAAGGAACAAGGCCATCACATCCACGTTCACGGTGGTGCGGAGCAGCAAATATGTAATCGCCGGAGTTAAAATCGGAGCGAGCAGCGTATTCACGCTGGTCATGCCCACGGAAAGCGCCACATCACCTTTCGAAAGATAAGTGATGACGTTGCTGGAAGTCCCGCCCGGGCACGTGCCTACGAGAACAACGCCTGCCATGAGGGCGGCATCGAGGCCGAAAACCTTAGAGAGCAAGAACGCAAGTGCAGGCATCACGATGAATTGCGCCGCACACCCGATAGTAATTTCCTTAGGGCAGGCAAACACAAGTGCAAAATCGCTCAGCTTGAGCGTAAGCCCCATGCCAAACATCACGATCATCAGCAAGTAATTCACCCAGCTGATTTCAATCCAGAGCGTTGATTTGGGCAGGAGCAACGAAAGCGCCGCGATAGCCAAAATGATAACCGCCATCCATTTGCCCATAAATTCGCTAATTTTTTCTAAGACATGCATTTTCCCGTTTCCTTACGGATAGAAATTGCTTTTTGCATAAATATAAGAAAAAGACCGCAGCGTTTTATTGCTACGGTCTTTGACGGTTTAAGAGACTTGTAATGGCGACCCCGGCACAGGGCCGGGGTGACCCTTAAGGCCTTAAATCTCTTCGTTGCTGGCGTGCGATCCGGTCGCGATCCAATCGCTTCAATGCGCGCGTGGTATTGACGCCTACGGCGTCCGCGGCTTCGGCTCAGCCATGCCAGAGTGCAAGCACTCTGTCGCGGCACTCGCCTTGCACGCTATTCCTGCAGGCTCTTCACGGCGCCGTGACCGTTCCTTGCGGCGGCAATGCCCTTCACGGTGTTGTATGCACCGGCAAGCGTCGTGATGTAGGGAACCTTGTAGTTGACGCTTCTCCCCAAAGGGGATAACTCAACTAAGCCACTGAAGTGGCAAGTTTCGTATAGCGTCCGTGGCTTCGGTTCGGTCATACAAAAATAGCGCAGCGCGAGCACTTTTGTGCGACACTCACCTTGCTCACTTTTGATGGCGGCCTTGCGGATGGCGCTTTGGACTCTTCAAGTCCCAAATGCGGGGCTCGGAAATAGGCCTGCAAGCAGTCCTGCTTCACTCGCCCTTAGCATTTGTCGTCCTTGATGGCGTCGCGCTTTGCCCACGGCGTGTTGATGATGAGGTTCACCTGCTTGTTCAGGATGATGTCGAGAACGTTGGGGCGGCCTTCGGCAAAGCTCTCCAAGCGAGAGACGCGGGCAAGCTTGCTTGCGCATGACCGAGCGCAGAGAGTTTCTGTAATCTTGTTCACCACTTCGCACTTCACGCCGGCCTTCTCGTAGAACTTGGCGGTGCCTTCGGTAGCGTAGATCTTGAAGCTGAGCTTCTGGAAAACGCCGCAAGCCGAATGTCGCGACAGGCCGCTTGCGGACTGGCATGACTGAGGCGAGGATGTTTCTACAATTCCTTGCCGATTTCGATGGCCTGTTCAGACAAGTTAACCTTGTCGGTGAGGCTAATCAGCACGGCACCTTCGTTCGGGAGGAAGGAACCTGCGGCTTCCTGGCTCTTGTAGTAAGCGAGGGCGTAGTCGTCGGAGAGGCCGAGGACTTCGATTATAACGACCGTTCGGCTTACGCCTCACTCCCACCTAAAGGTCGCCATGCCCACATAAGCACTAAAGTGCTAAGTGGTCAAAGGTCGCCTACGGCTCACGGGCGTGTTACAAACCTTGGAGACCAGCGGCACCGTGCGGGAAAATTCTTCTTTGGGCGTTCCCGCACATACATGTGCGGTCGGGCTATATTTTATGGGTTGCGCGGTTCTCCACATAGTGGATAACAGCGACTAAGAACTAAAGTTCTAAGCCTTGTATAACTCCGTTCCCGCCCAACCTCATAAAACGGCACAACAATGCCGCCCC
>JAEDLI010000153.1 GCA_016295375.1 Fibrobacter sp.
AAATCGACTTCCTTGCGCAAAAGGGTAATAAAAGATACCTAATACAGGTTGCCTATAGTGTTGCCGAAGAAAAGGCATACGCCAGGGAATTTAATGCGTTCAATGGTGTCGAAGGTGATTTCCAGAAAATCATTATCACCAATGATGATGTAGATTACTCTTCAAGCACCGTAAGGCATATTATGCTCAAGGATTTCTTGACGATGGATTCTTTGGAAGTGATGCCTAAGGCAATGACTTTGGCGGAAGCGCAAGTGGCTTACAACGTGTGGCTGCAATACAAAAAAGAGCATTCCTAGAATGGAGTGCTCTTGAGTATGCTAAAATTCCTACTGAAAACTTTTACTTGATTTTGAAAAAGTTTTCAGTAGGGAAATATGGTTTCTTACAAACTATTTACGGCTTCGAATAGCTGCATCATCTTTTCTGCATTCTTGATTCCCGGAGCATCTTCTACACCGCTGGAAACGTCGATAAGTTCTGGGGAGAACTTTGCGCAAATGTCGCCGATGTTCTCGGGCGTGATACCGCCGGCCAGCCAGAAGGGTGTTTCGCCGGCCTTTTCGCGGAGCAATTCTTCGGGAATGCGCTGGCCGGATCCGCCGGGGATTCCTTCTACCTGGGCGTCCAGAAGAACGCGGGGTTCGCCTGCCTTGCGGATGGCTTCAAAGGCGGCAAAGTCTTCTGCGGAACCGATGCGAAGAGCGTTGTAGCAGGGGGGTGAATTTGTCATTCCGGGCACCGACCCGGAATCTCCCTTGTCAAAGCTGGGGGCTGCATTGAATGCCGGTGCGGCGAATCCGTGGAATTGTACAGCGTCAAGCACGCCTTCGCTAGCAAGCTTAATGGCAGTCTTGCCTTCCTCGGTGGTGGTCTCGGTAATGACGCCAACAAACAGGGGGCAAAGTTTTCCTTCCGCTTCGTATTCACTACGGAGCCGCTGGGTAAAGTTGCGGACGAATGTTTCGTTAGTTAGACGCTTGGTGTTGCTGAAGACGAAACCCAGCATGTCGGCGCCCATTTCGGCGGCGGCAAAGCCGTCTTCTTCGCGGGTGATGCCGCAAATCTTGACCATGGGGATCTTGCGGGCGGCAGCTTCTGCGACGGCGCTTTCCATACCTGCGTCAGCCATAGCAGCTGCGTAGGCGGCACGCTTGGCGTCACGGCGTTCTGCAAAAGTTTTCCAGAAGTTACCGCGGCGGTTATCTTCTGCTTCACCGAAGGCGCGGACCAATTCACGGGCCAGCGGCGGGTTCTTTGCCACGGCTTCGCCAACGAGAATTCCCTTGAAACCAAGGCTGCGAGCAAAAGCGGCATCAGCAGGAGTATGCACTCCGCTTTCAAAGACTGCCTTTGCCGGCAACTTGTTACGGATAGCTGCAGGAACCATGGGGTCAATGTGGAAGGTTGCCAGGTCGCGGGAATTTACGCCTGCGACAATGGTGCGCTCGGCGCTTTTTGCAGCGTCTCCGGCGGCTTCCTTGTCCAAAGTTTCCAATACAAGATTCAGCTTTCTCAAATCATCCGGTTCACGGACTTCCACGAAAGCCTGCATCTCGAAACTCTGGGCGCGCTTGGCCATCTTGATCAACTGTTCGTCGTCCAGAATTCTTGCAATCAAAAGAACGGCATCGGCGCCGCATCGGTAGGCAATATCTATTTCGTCTTCGAACAGGAGGAAGTCCTTGCGAAGGACGGCGCACTTCTTGGTGCCCAACTTTTCGTCAGTCGTGTCGCCATTGTCCACGGCCTTGGCCACCGTAATCAGGTCGGCCAAGGTTCCCTTGAAGTAGTTGGTTTCTGTAAGCACAGAAATTGCCTGAGCGCCAGCAGCGGCGTAAGTGCACGCCAAATCAGCAGGAACCAGATCCGGGGCAATGTCCCCCTTGGAGGGCGAAGCTCTCTTGACTTCCAGGATGGGGCCCGGGCGGCCAAGGAATTCGCAACGGCCCACGGTACGTTTTTCGGGAATGTCAAAGCCAAAGGTGAGACCAAGGCGTTCAATGTCAGCCCGTCTCTTGTCTACAATCTTCTTTAAAATATCTTCGCTCATTTATAGGCTCCAGGTACGAGGCTTGAAACTCAAGGTTCCAGGTTCGGGACTCCAGGCTCGAGGTTCGATTCTCGAAGTGCTGGGCGCGGGGCTTGAAATTTTATATGCAAAATTTAGAAAAAAAGATAAATGAAAAATTGCGTTGGGAAATCGGCTTGCGTTGTTTTGTTGAAATAGTTATATTCTAGCTGTGCAGATACAAAAGGACATAATCAAGTCCAAGTTGCAGGACTATTTTGCGCATCAGGATTCCATTGATGCGGTAATCCTTTATGGCTCATTTGCGAAAGGGAATTTCAATGAGCATAGCGATATCGACCTTGTGGTCCATTCGAAGGAAAGCCTGGATTTTGATTCGCTTGCAACAATGCAGGTGGAATTGAGTCTTCTTTGCGGTCGAGAAATCGATATTTCGGATTTGTCCAAGGCTGAGGGTGTTTTTTTTGCATCAGGTGATGACCACCGGCGAACGCATCAAATTTGACCATGCGGTATTCCACAAGTACCTTATGAAGGCCCTCTATTTTTACGAGGATTTTTTACCGATTATCCGTGCTTGTCGTGCCGAAAAAATAAAGAGGTTTGTTAATGGATAAGGATGTGATTCAGGCGAAGCTGGAAATGCTTATGCGTTGTGTTGAACGCATAAAGTCGCAGAATATCCAGACTTTGGAAGATCTCGAAAATAGTTTGGACAAGCAAGATATAATCCTTTTGAATTTGCAAAGGGCTGTTCAGGTGTGCGTAGATATCGGTAATCACATTGTGGTTGACTACGGTGCATCGCCAGTTACCGTGGCGGATACTTTCAAAATTTTGTTTGAGAAAAATGTGATTTCAAAATCCAACGCCGACAATCTTGCGAAGGCTGTTGGTTTTAGAAATATCACAGTACATCAATACGAAGTTATTGACAACAAAATAATTTACTCCATTGTCAAGAACAACCTAAGCGATTTTGTTGAATTTGCTGCGAGCATTGCCCGCTTGTAAGGGCTGAGTTAGCACTTGTCTGTTGTGCTTATCTATAAAAAAGCGTATATTTCTATTTACAGATAATCTCCATTTCTCCCTAGGAGTTTTATATGCGTAAAAAGATTTCAGTGATGCTTCCGCTGCTTTGTGCACCACTGG
>JAEDLI010000062.1 GCA_016295375.1 Fibrobacter sp.
TGTGGAAGTGTTGGAAAAGAGTGCCGACCGCGTGCAGCCCCGGTGTCCGCTATACGGGAAATGCGGTGGCTGTAGCTTGCAGCATCTGGACTCCGCGAAACAGGTTCCATACCTGGAACGGGTTGAGCGGGAAAACTTCAAGCGGATTGCCCATCAGGAATTGCCTGCCGATTTCAAGATTTATCAGGCCGAACCCTGGGGCTACAGGAACCGGGCTCGGGTGGTTTACCTGGGGGAGAAAGACGGCCGTTGCCGATTCGGATTTCGCAGGCAAGAGAGCAACGGAGTGGTGGCCATAGAGAATTGTCCGGTGCTCACTCCCGGGCTGAACGATTTTTTGAAAAATGCCAAGTCCGCAGATATTTTCAAGGGACTAAAACGCATCCCGAAAGATTTGGAGCTGAACCTGTTTGACGACGGCACGGGCCGTGTGGCCTATTATTTTCGCGGTATGCCCGAATCTCGCAGGCAGGAATGTTCCGTCAGCACCGTCAAGATGGGCGGGAAAGAAATTGTAAGCGACGCCTCCGTGTTTTTCCAGAGCAACCTTTCCCTGTTGCCCCGTCTGGTCCTGTCCGTGCGGGAGGCGGTGGACGAAGGTATCGCCTCGGGAGCGGCGTCAGACCAGTGGCTTATCGACCTTTTCAGCGGTGTCGGGTTCTTTGCCGCCATGCTGCAAGATAAGTTCAAGCGGGTTACTACGGTGGAGCGGGAACTGCTGTGCCTTAAGTACGCGAAGGTTAATTTGTGCGGAAACGGGGGCGTTGCGGGGGTGTCCCCCGCAGAGAGGGTAGCGGAAGCGGCGGAGAGCTCGCTTTCGAAGCAGGGACAACAGGGGGATCCCCGCCTGCGCGGGGATGACAAGAAGGTGGTGAAGGAGGACGGCCGCTGGAGCGAGGGGGAGGCTTCCCCCTTTACGCAAGTAGAAAACGTCTCTGCGCCGGCGGAGGAATGGCTCGCGAAAAACGTGGTGGACAAACCTGCCACCCTGATTGTGGACCCGCCCAGGACAGGGCTTCCGCCGGAGGCACTTACGGCCATCGTGAAGAGTTCCGTGAACCGGCTGATTTACGTGTCCTGCGACCCGGTGACCCTGGCCAGGGATTTTGCAAAGTTTAACGCTGCGGGTTTTGCCCTAAAACGTGCAGAAGGATTCGCCTTTTATCCCCAGACGCCCCATCTGGAAATGATGTTCGTGCTTGCCCGCTAGAAAGGGCGCTTGTCTGCGGATATTGGGTGCTGGGCGTTGGGCGTTGGGCGCTGTAATTTGCTAGATTGTGAAGGTTAAGAAGAGGTGATTATGAAAAAATCATTGTTTTTGTTGTTACTGGCTTTGGGCTTTTTGTTTTCGGCCTGTTCCGTGGATGAGCCTTCCGTAGTTTGCGGCAGGGAATGGAATCCGGGCACCCAGGTGGTGGCCGATACCGCTAGCGAGTTCGCCCTGAACGATCCGCTGATTGTGCAGTTCCGCTACGGCAAGAATTTCGACTTCACCAAGTTGACCATCGCCTTTTACGAGGGAACCCAGGCCGCCAAGGGCAAGAAGATTTGGGACCGCGAAGTCCCCGTGAACGAGAAGTTGGGTTCTTACACCCTGCAGGGAAAGTCCAAGAGCGGAGGCCTCATGACCGTCCGTGAACTGGCACGACAGAAACACCCCGGAACCGTGGTGGTGGAATTCAGCACCGATGGTCGTGTCCTTGCCTCTAAGGAACTGAACATTACGAAGAACAAGTAACCGATTTCTGCGACAGGTTTGTTAGGAATGCGATTGAGTAGATGTCTTGATATTTGCGGCGTGGCCCTTGCGGCTTTTGGCCTTGTGCTTTTGTCGGGTTGTAACGAATCTACGGTGACGGTGGGCTATAAACTGCCTGCTCCCGTGGATTTGGAACTTTATGCCGAAAGTTATTACGCTACAGTAGATATGGAAGGTACGGAGCAGATGGGGACCATTACTGCTGCCTACGACGACTTGAACTATTCCTCCAGTGGGGACACCTTGAAGGTGAAGCGCAAGTACGTGATGGACAAGTCCCGTGGCTACCTGAAGAACTTTATGCCTACGGAACTGGCCTTCCGCATCAAGGAAGTGGACCTTACCGCCGTGGACCGTGCGGTGATTTCTTTGGAAGGAATTGATGACGGTTATGACAGCTTGCTGGCCCACATTCCCATGCCGGAGCGCTGGCGCAAGCAACTTTTGAATCCGGAATACAAGCCCCACCTGAAACGCCTGGAAAAGCACCGCTGGGAAATGACCCACCTGCTTAAAGGGGAAGTGCCCACCAAGGGAAACATTACCAAGCTGCTGGAAGAACAGGGGCGCCTGAACTTTGCGCTGATCAAGATTGATTCCGTGGTGGTGAAGGGTTTTGAAAACCGGGACCACCGCCGTTGCCTGGACTACGTGGTGTACCTGACGGAAACGGAGAGTTTCCCTTACTACATTTGGGAGCAGCACGTGAACAGCAACATCATTCCTGAAAAGTACCAAGCTTACAATTCCGGACTCAAGGCGGAATACAATACCGCCTTCGAGGTGATGATGGAACCGGAGACGGGAATCCCCTGCCAGGAACGCGAGGTGAAGGTGGGGAAGCATACCATGGTGCACCCTGTCACCAAGGATACGGTGGTCTTTGAAAGCCACATTACCAATGAACGCCTGTTCAACCTGAAAAGGGCCGAGGAGAGCGCCGAGTAATGTTTTTTAGGGATCGTAACGGATTGGGTGGTGTGGACTTTGCGAAGTCGCTCTTTGCGTTGCTTCCGCTATTGATGCTGGCCATGCTTTCGGGTTGCACGAACCACCCCTCGCCCCAGCAGACCATGGTAGATGACCGCTACATGGTTTACGAGCAGACTTACAAGGCCTACGCTGAAGCGGAGAAGAAATACTTGAACCTGCTTTTCAACATCGAACGCCTGCCCGAAGAAGAAGAACTGTGGATGGTGAAGCGGGACCAGATGCTGGAACTTTTGCAGTTGCGCGACCTGATGCTCCAGGCCCGTGGCGAGCTGGACGATGCCGTGCAGGATTGGGAAAAGCATTTGCAGGAGCTGCAGGCTGAAGCGAAGCAGGCTCAGATAAAGCAGTTCAATCCGAACTTTACGGGGCGAGACGGCCAGCGGTCGAGCCCCGGGCAGTTGCTGCCCGGCGAAGTGAAGGGCAAGAACCAGCGGTGGTAAGACTATGGCCATGAATCTTTCCAAATCCTACCAGGAGCTGATTTCTTGCTGTAACCACCAGGTGTTGGTTCTGGATGGCGGCTTCAATGCCGTGCTCCAGCGGCTGAATCTGTCCGAAGCCGATTTCCGCGGGAAGATGTTCGCAGACCACTTTGTGGAACTGAAAGGCGACAACAACGTGCTGTGCCTTACTGCGCCGGACAAGGTGAAAGGGATTCACCTGGCATTTTTGGAAGCGGGCGCGGACCTGATAGAAGCGAATACCGCTTGTGCTTCCAGTTTTGGCCAGGCCAAGTACCGTCTAGAGCACATGGCCTACGACATAGCCAAGGCGGGCGCCCAGGCGGCTTGCGAAGCCGTTAAGGAATTCAACGCCTGGCGCAGGGTCCAGGGAAAGATGGTGACGCCCAAGTTTGTGGTTGGGGCTATCGCGTCTATTTCTTCTGTGACAGATTTTAGTGAACTCTCGATGGCCTACGGCGAGCAGGTGCGTGGACTTTTGGACGGCGGCGCCGATGTGCTTTTGGTGAAATCGGTTTCAGATATGCGAAACTGCAAGGCCGCCCTCTACGCCATCTGCAAGGAATGCGAAAAACGGGGCGAACTTTTCCCCATTATGGTTTCGGGAAGTTTTGTTGGCTCAGGCGGCCGCATGACGGCAGGGCTTTCGGCCAAGGCCTTTTGGCATAGCGTTTCCAGTTTTCCGATTTTCAGTATTGGGTTCAACTGTGGCCTAGAAGCCGCTGACATACGCACCCTTATGCGGGATGTGGATAGTGCCCGCGTGCGTTTGAGCGTGTGTGCCGACAAGATAATCCCGGACGAGGTCTCGGTGAACATCGTAGGGGGCTGTAGCGAGACTACGCCCGAAGCGATCCGAACTTTTGCCCGTGTGTATGCGGCAAGAGATCCCCGCAAGGTGCCTGTCCGTGACTACAACATGCTGTTGAGCGGGCTTGAACCTTTGGAACTAGCCCCTGAACACAAACTTATTTCCATTGTACCGCCTGGAAAGTCCGGGCCGATTGTGTGTGTGGACCTGGATGGAGGGCTTGCGGACCCGAAAGCCGAGATGCCCCGATTCTTGAAGGATTTGTTAGAAACGCCATCCATAGCCAAGTGCCCGGTGATGATTGAATCCATCCGGTGGGATGCCTTGCTTTCGGGTATGGAAAACGTGCAGGGCAAGGGAATCGTCAAGTCCATCAGCCTCAAAAAGGGGGAGGACGTTTTCTTCTTTGAGGCCGAAGAGATTCGCCGTCACGGCTTTGCCGTGGTCTGCAGGGCAGAAGATGAACAGGGACCCGCCCTGACCTATGAGCGTCGCACGGAATTGATGGAACGTATGTACCGCCTGCTGGTGGGTCGCCTGGATTTTACGTCCGAGGATATCCTGTTCGATCCGGTGGTTTTGCCGGTGGGTACAGGCCGGGATGAATATCCGGATTCGGCCAAGGAATTCATTGAGGCTTGCCGTTTTGTGAAGGACAATCTGCCTCACGCCCATGTGGTGGGTGACCTTTCTTTGCTGGGGTATGCCTTCAAGGAAGACGCCTACTTGCGGGACTGTATGAATTCCGTGTTCCTGAACCATGCGACCATAGCGGGAATGGATTTTGGAATCATTGAAGGCGATTCCATGCCCGCCTACGAGGAAATTCCGCTGGAGCTTCGCCACCTGATAGAAGACCTGCTGTTCAATCGTAGTCCGGAGGCTACGGACGCCCTGCTGGAATATGCGGAATCGTCGGTCAAGAAAAGGGCGGGCTCTGCCGGAGCGAAAATTTTTATGCCCCGGCTGGAAAAACGTTTTGCCGAATTGAAACGGAACTTGGCTGCCAAGCGGGAATCTCTTGGGGCTGATGTTCGGATGAAACCTCCTTTTGACTCTAAGTTCGTTCTTGCCTCTATGGATTCCCTTGTCCACGATATCGACAGGGATATTCTGGACGAATTGCTTTTGAATTACGGGTTTCCGGTGGTGGACCTGCAGCAGGGGTGCACCTGTGAAAAGATTCTGGAAACCCTGGTTTGCGAACAGCCGGACATTGTCTATCTGTCGGCACAGTTCACTTCGGGACTCCTGGAAATGATGCATGTGGTCCGGGAATTCAAGAAACAGGAAATCGGAATCCCCTTGCTTCTCGGTGGTAGCGCCGTGTCCGACTGTCTTGTGGCGGCACGGATTGCACCCGAGACCCTAGGTCCTGTGGTCTATGTTTCTGATGTGAGGAAGGTGGTCAAGGTGGCGGAAGCCCTTGTGGACGAAACCAAGCGCCCGGCGTTCCTCGAAGCCCTTAAGGCTCACCAGAAGAAGGTGGCGGGGGTGTGAGACTAGTGATGAGTTGTCAGTTATGAGTTATGAGTATTGAGTTTTGAGTGGCCAACTATGAGTAACATTGTGTTTCTATTCTCAACAAGTCTTATTTCTTCTATAACTGACGACTGATAACTCACAACTGATAACTGGTAACTGCGCCAAAGGCGCATATCCCTTGACCTTCTAGCCCCCTTTTGCTAAATTTTGCCCGTTTTGAAAATTGAACTTGTAAAGACCCTTGCCGAACCCGAAGACCGCTCCACGGTCTGGTCCCGCGATGATGCTCCGGAACTGTTCGACGAACTGCACCTGGTGGGTAAGCTTGAAGCGAAACTGCTCATAAGTCCCGAAAGTGGGGACCGTTTTCTTTTGACGGGCAAGCTTTCCGGTGTGCAGAACTTGGTCTGTTCCCGCACCCTGGAACCCTTCGACAGGCCTTTCTCTACCGAGATGGTGGTGGAGGTGACCCGCTGCCAGGTGGCAAATCAGGAACTTGACGACGAAGACGCCGACGTGTATGCCTACAGGATTCCCCAGAATCAGGAGTTCGTGGAGGTGTCCGAGTGCGTTCGGGAGCTTGTTATCCTGCAGGAACCCCAGGCTCCCGTGAAAAATCCCGAAGAAAATTTTATCTTTGAACCAAACAATCAAGCCGACGAAGGTTCCGATGGTGCCGAAAAGCCCATGGACCCCCGTTGGGACAAACTGAAAGCTCTCAAGAGCAAAATGGAAAATAGGAGTTAAAAATGGCCGTACCTAAAAGAAAGACCTCTACCGCCCGTCGTGACAAGCGCCGCACCCATTGGAAGATGGAAACGCCCGCCATGGCTACTTGCGACCACTGCGGTTCTGTGAAGCGCCCGCATCGCGTGTGCCCGGTCTGTGGTTTCTACAATGGTGTAGAAGTTGTCGACATGAAGGGTGCCGAAGCCTAATTGTTCTAAATTAAACGAAAACGGGAGGTTTCCATGATTCGTGTAGCTCTGGATGCTCTGGGTGGCGATTTTGCCCCCGATGTGGTTGTTGAAGGTGCCGTCAATGCGGTGAACAAGAACCCCAATGTCCACGTTGTCCTCTGCGGCCCCGAGGCCGTGGTCAAGGAGAAACTGGCAAAGCTCGGCTATGCGGGTCAGGGAATTTCTGTCGTCGATGCCCCCGATCCGGTGGCCATGGACGAACATCCTGTCCAGGTTCTCAAGAAGAAGCCCCATTCCGGTCTGGTGACCTGCGTTGCTCTCCAGAAGAAGGGCATGGTGGACGCCTCTGTGAGCGCCGGTAACTCCGGTGCCATGATGGCCAGCTGCCTCATGCTTCTGGGCAAGTCCAGCGAAAAGTTCAGCCGTCCGCCTATCGGTTGCGTGATTCCTACTGCCGACCGTCCCATCATCTTGGTGGATGCCGGTGCCAACGTAGATGAACGCGCCTCTACCCTGGTGGATTTCGCCATCGCCGGTTCCGCCTTCGCCGAGACCTACTTCGGTTACCAGAACCCGAAGGTGGGCCTCTTGAACATGGGCGAAGAGGAACACAAGGGGCCGGCAGTGCTGCAGGAAGCACACCAGCTGTTGAAGTCCGCCCCGGTGAACTTCATCGGTAACATCGAAGGCGAAACCCTTATTATGGGTGCTGCCGACGTGGTGGTGACCTCCGGCTTTACGGGCAACGTGGTTCTGAAAATGCTGGAAGGTTTCTTCGAACTGCACCAGAAGATGTTCGGGACTATTGATACCGAAGCGGGCCGTCGCTTTGCCGAGATGTGGGACTACCGCATGACCGGTGGCGCTTTGCTCCTGGGCCTGAACGGCACGGGCATTATCGCCCACGGACGCTCCGACGCCCTCGCTATCGAGAAGGCAGTGGAAGTGGCCGCCAAGTACGCCGAGAAGGGCGTGTCCAAGAACGTGAACGAGCGTCTGGCCGCCATCAAGGACGAACCTGCCGAGGCCAAGTAATAGGTTTTCGTTAATTTATCTGCAACAAACTTTTGAGGACGGAGTTGAAATGACTCCGTTCTTTTTTTGTTTCCGTTATACCGAAATGTTGACATTACAAAAATGTTTTATTTCTCTTTGATTTGCTGGGAAAGCCTAGTAATGACATGATATTATTTTAAATTTGGATAGTAACAAAAAGCGGTTGTCCGCAGAGGTGATAATGTCCAAGATGATTTTGCTTTTCCCTGGTCAGGGTGCCCAGTATGTGGGCATGGGCCAGACTCTCGCATCCACTTTCGAACCAGCCAAGAAACTGATGATGCAGGCCGACGAGATTCTCGGTTTTTCGCTTTCGAAACTCATGGCGGAAGGCCCCGAAGATGTTCTGAAGAGCACCGACAATACCCAGCCGGCACTCTTTACCGTGTCTGCCATGGTGATGGAACTTTTGAAGTCCGAAGGCTTTGCTTTTGACTATGTGGCCGGGCATTCCCTGGGTGAATATTCCGCCATCTACGCCGCCGGCGGTTTCAGCTTCGAAGAGGGGCTGCGCCTGGTGCGGACTCGCGGTGAACTGATGGCCAGCGCGGGTAGTAAGAACCCCGGTGCCATGGCCGCCATCATGGGTCAGGACGAAGCCAAGATTCTGGAACTTTGCGAAGCCGTGAAGGACGCGGGCGTGGTGGTTCCCGCCAACATCAACTGCCCGGGCCAGATTGTGGTGTCCGGCGCTGTTGCTGGCGTGAACAAGCTGGTGGAAAACTGCGGTGCCGCTGGCATCAAGGCTATTCCGCTGGCGGTTTCGGGCGCTTTCCATAGCCCGCTGATGCAGTTTGCCCAGGCGGGTCTTGCCGAGGCTATCGCAAAGACTACCTTCAAGGACGTGGAAAAGCCGGTGATTGCCAACGTGGTGGCAGAACCTGTTACCAAGGGCGCAGAAATCGCCGACCTGCTGGTGCGCCAGCTGGTAAGCCCCGTCCGCTGGAACGACTGCATGAACAAGGCCATGTCTCTGGGAGTGACCCAGGGCGTGGAAGTGGGCTCCGGCAAGGTGCTGATGGGCCTCATGAGAAAGATCAGCCGCGACGTGAAGGTCACGCCGGTGGAAACCATCGAGGCGTTCCAGGCTCTGAAGGGGTAATGAGCTGTGTGCGATGAGGTTGCTTCGCTCTGAGCTAAAGTAAGGCGCCGGAGGCGCGATTATAAAAAGCTCAAAGGGGCGTAGCCCCGACCTCATACCTCGAAGTGCGAAGCACGACCTCAAAGCTATTAACTACAAACCACAGGAACTACTATGGGAAAACTTACAGGTAAGAAAGCGATTGTGACGGGAGCTTCCCGTGGTATCGGCCTTGCTATTGCCACCGAACTGGCCCGGGAAGGGGCCGACGTGGCTATCCTCTCCACCTCCGTCAAGGAGGACCTGGCCGCCAAACTTTCTTCCGAACTTGGGGTGCAGGTCAAGAGTTACGCCTGCAACGTGGCCGACTCCGAAACGGTGCAGTCCGTGTTCAAGCAGATTATCGCTGACATGGGTACGGTGGACATTCTGGTCAACAATGCGGGAATCACCCGCGACGGCCTGCTCATGCGCATGAAGGACGAGGATTTTGACGCCGTGATTGCCACGAACCTCCGTTCCGTGTTCCTTTGCACCCGCGCCGTGGCCCGCACCATGATGGGCAACCGCTCGGGCCATATCGTGAACGTTTCCAGCATCAACGCCCTGCGTGGCCAGGCTGGCCAGTCCAACTATGCCGCCGCCAAGGCGGGGGTCATCGGCCTTACCCGGACCAACGCCATGGAACTGTCCTCCAGGGGCATTACGGTGAACGCCGTGGCTCCTGGATTTATCGATACGGACATGACGGCCAAGCTGAGCCCCGAAGTCAGGGAAAAATATGCCGCCCAGATCCCCCTGGGACGCCTGGGCCAGCCCGAAGATGTGGCGAAATTGGTGGCTTTTTTGGCATCTGACGATGCGAAATACATCACAGGCCAAATAATTGGCGTGGACGGGGGCTTGAACGCCTAGCCAATAATTTCTAAATTTTAACTAAACAAATCCAAATGGAGTAAACAATGACACAAGAAGAAATTTTTAAGAAGATCACCGACGTTATCGTTTCCAAGCTGGAAGTGAAGGCCGAGGACGTGAAGATGGAATCCGAGTTCAGCAACGACCTCGGTGCCGATTCTCTCGACCGCGTCGAACTGGTGATGGCTCTCGAAGACGAATTCGAAGTCGAAATTCTCGACTCCGACGCCGAGAAGTTCCAGAAGGTCGCCGACGTGGTTGCCTTCATCGAAGCCAAGAAAGCATAATTTAGGCCTGCTTCGATAAAGAAACTGGACAGGGTGGCCCGGATGAGGCTGCCCTTTTTTAATAGAGTGTAGAGATTAGAGACTAGGATCTAGTGAATAAGAATCACGCACTTCGTGCGTCTAGAAAAAGATTTCCACTACCCTAGCCCCTAGATCCTAAATCCTAGCCCCTAAATCCTAGATGCCTATGGAACAAACCAACCTTTTACACAAGATTTTTAAACTCTGGTTTCGCCAGAAGTCCGGTGGCGGGCTTGAGGCGAAGCTCGGGTACAGGTTCAAGGACCCGGAACTTTTGGCCCATGCCCTGGTCCACCGGTCCTTCTTGTCGGGCACGGACATGCCTTACGAGAGCAACAACGAACGCCTGGAATTTTTGGGCGATTCCGTGCTGAACATGCTCACCACCGAGTTCCTTTACAGGATGTACCCCGACGACCCGGAGGGGGAACTTTCCAAGCGGAAAAGCGCCATTGTCTCTGGCCATGCCTGCGCCCAGTCCTCAAAGGAGTGGAGCCTGAGCGAGTTCATCAAGATGGGCAAGGCCGAAGCCAAGATGGGCGGTCGGGGCAAGGAAAGCATTCTGGCCGACGCCTACGAGGCGGTACTGGGGGCTGTATATCTGGATGGCGGGCTGGAAGAGGTCCGTGCCATTCTGAACAGGTTCCATTTCCCTCGGGCCAAGGAAATTATCGTGGCCGAAGATTTTGTGAACCACAAGAGCGCCCTGCTGGAATACCTGCAAGGAAAACTCCATACGGTGCCGGAATACGTGCTGGTAGAAGAATCCGGACCCGAACACCAGAAACTGTTCACCACCGAAGTTCGTGTGAACGGCAAGGTTTATGGTCGTGGCCAGGGCGGCAACAAGAAGAAGGCCGAACAGGAAGCCTCCCGCGTGACGCTGGAGATGCTCTTGAAAGAGAATGCTGAGAAACAGTAGACTCGGTATGGTAAAGACCAAAATTTTATTTGTGTGTCACGGCAACATTTGCCGGAGCCCCATGGCGGAATTTGTCATGAAGGACAAACTAACGAGGGCGGGTGCCGACGATACCGGAACGAAATTTGCAGACCGATTCGAGGTGGCAAGTGCCGCCACCAGCACCGAAGAAATTGGGAACCCGGTGTATCCGCCGGCAAGGCGTATGCTGAATTCCCACGGCATAGACTGTAGCGGTAAACATGCACGACAGATGACGGCCCGGGATTACGACTACTACGATTACATCGTTTTGATGGACCGGAACAACCTGCGGAACTTGCGATGGATTCTGCCAGCTGACATTTATGAAAGGGAGTCGTCGAAACCCAGCAAGGTTTCTCTGCTCATGGAATGGGCGGAAGTATCTCGCGATGTGGCGGACCCTTGGTATACCGGAGACTTTCAGGCTACCTGGGACGACGTGAATGTTGGCTGCGACGCTATACTGGATAAGCTGACGGCGCTGTCCTAGAATTACAGAAATCCGTGGGGTTTGAACCCGAGTTCCTTCACCAGCTCGAAATCCTTGCAACTGTTGACGCCGGCGGTAGTGAGCATGTCGTCGGTGATGGCCGCGTTGGCACCACTCTTGAATGCCCGTTTGCCGTCGTCGCCTAGCACGCCGCGGCCACCCGCCAGGCGGATAAATGCCTTCGGGTTGATAAAGCGGTAGATGGCCACGATGCGGCAGAACTCGTCGTTCGTGAGCTTCGGGAGATTCTCGTAGGGCGTGCCCGGGATGGCGTTCAACACATTCACCGGTGTGGACTTGACGCCGAGTTTGCGGAGATCGAGGCACATGTCGATGCGGTCTTCCATGGTCTCGCCGAGGCCCATGATGCCGCCGCTGCAGATTTCAAGGCCAGCGGCAAGTGCGTTCTGGAGTGCGCCGATTTTATCGTCGTAGGTGTGCGTGGTGCATACGTCTGGGAAATGGCGGCGGTAAGTTTCCAGGTTGTTGTGGAAGCGGGTAAGGCCTGCTTCTTTCAGCTTGTCGAACTGTTCCCTGTTCAGGAGTCCTGCCGAAAGGCAGACGGAAAGTTTCGTCTCCTTTTTGAGCCTGCGGATGGCTTCGGAAATCTGCTCCACGTCCCGGTTAGAAAGGGTGCGGCCCGAGGTGACGATGGAATAGCGGGGAATGCCGGCGGCTTCTTTCTTCTTGGCGTCGGCTACGATTTCGTCGGCGCTGAGGAGCTTGTATTCGGGGGCACCGGTGTGGTAGTAGCTGCTCTGGGCGCAGTACTTGCAGTTTTCGGGACAGCGACCACTTCGGGCGTTCACGATGGAGCAGAAGTCGAAGTCGTTGCCGTGGAACTTTTCACGGATTTCGTTGGCGGCATCGCAGAGTTCCTTGAGGTCTTCGCTTAAAAGCCGGATGGCGTCATCGCGGGTGGTTTCGTAACCGTCGTTAATAATCTTGTTCTTTAGATCTTGAATGAAGGACATTTTTTGATTCCTTAAAAAAGGAGATGCCCGCACAAGGCGGGCATGACAATTTTAACTTTTCCCGCTATTTATTAGGCGTTGAACGGAGGCATGACCTGCCAGAGAACAGCCTTATGCGCGTGCAGACGGTTCTCCGCTTCTTCGAAGCTCATGTTCACGTCCAGGTTGTCCATGACGGAGTCCGTGATTTCTTCGCCGCGGTGAGCCGGCAGGCAGTGGCTGACCTTGCAGTGGGCCGGAGCAAACTTCAGGAGATCGTCGTTAATCTGGAACGGCAAGAAGTGGCTCTGCTTCGTAGCCTTTTCGCCTTCCTGACCCATAGAGACCCACACGTCGCTATAGAGAATGTCTGCGTCTTTGACGGCTTCCTTCGGGTCGTGGAATACGCGGTACTGGCAGCCGTGCTTCCTGAGGCTGGCCTCGGCTTCTTCTACCACCTTGGCGGGCTGTTCGAAACCCTTGGGGCAGGCCAGCGTGAAGTTCATACCAACCTTGGAGGCGAGGGCCAAGAAAGAATTGGCCACGTTGTTGCCGTCGCCGATGAAGGCGACAGTCTTGGGCTTGCCGTCTGCATTCTTGAAACCGCCTAGGCTTTCGCAAATCATCTGGGCAAAGGCGATGGCCTGGCAGGGGTGGTAGTCGTCGGTGAGGGCGTTCACCACAGGAATGCTACCGTATTCGGCAAGTTCTTCCACTAGCTGCTGTTTGAAGCAGCGGACCACGATGGCGTTCACCCAGCGGCTGAGGCAGCGGGCCACGTCCTTGACGCTTTCGCGCTTGCCGAGACCGATAGAATCCGGGGCCAGTAACACGGCGTGGCCGCCCAGCTGGTTCATGCCCACCTGGAAGGTGGTGATGGTGCGCAACGAGGGCTTTTCGAAGAACATGGCGATGTTCTGGCCGTGGAGGCGTTCGGACATTTTGCCCGCATGGACTTCTTTCTTCAGCCGGGAGGCAATTTCCACGGTTTCGAGAATCTTTTCCTCGCTCCAGTCGGCGAGGCGAAGGAAATGCTTGTTGCGATCGATCATCTTTTATCCTTTGGGTAGAACCCAATCAAAAAAAAAGAAAACGGCTGCCCTTTTGTGAACGGCCGATTTATCAAACGAAAGTCTAAATATATATAAAAAATCGGGAAAAGGCAAAAAAAACACAAAAAAAGAGGCTTTTGAAGGTCTGAAAAGGGCTGATTTTGCGATCATTTGATGTTTATGGGCGTTGTAAAGCAATTTGATTCTAGCGGTAAAGCTGCACATATAAGGAGTTTCAAGTTGTTTCTGAAAAGAATTCAGAAAGCTGATTGCAAGGGGTCTTAGGGGCTGTGCCCCTAGGCGAGGGGGTGATGGAAGCCTTGCCTTAGATCCTTCGACTTCGTTTATCCCGGACTTGTTCCGGGACTCATGATGACACGAGGGCAAGGCTGCAATCAGGGGGATTCTTCCCCCTTTGTATTATCAGGACTGGATTCTTCGCTTTCGCTCAAAATGGCACGTTTGAAAGGCTTGTTTTCCTAACCACTAATCACCAACCACTTTTCTACTTGGCACACTTCGTGTGCATTTAGTGCGGCTCGGTTATGTCAAACCAAGCAAGCTTGGTTGCCGCAACTCTCGCCTTTTTCTAAATTTGGCCCTACCGCCAGATGTCGTATTTCTGGGGAACCGGGCGAGAACCGCCCACAAAAAGGA
>JAEDLI010000063.1 GCA_016295375.1 Fibrobacter sp.
GTCGCCATCCAAATCATAGACCATAAACTGGGTGTAATGGGCGCCAGCGCGGATGTTCTTGCCGAGGTCAATACGCCAAAGCAACTCGGCACTTTCCGCGTTCGCTTCAATCTTATAGGCATCGATTATCACATTGCCTGTATAATAGCTCTCCTTCGCTTCCGAATTATCCCTGGAATTATTCGGATCCCATTTTACGACAAGTTCATAACGGCCATCGCCATCCAAGTCGCCTACGCTCATGTCGTTTGCAGAATATACGTAATCCGTTCCAGAAGGAGTCGCTCCACCAGCAGGAGCCGAAAGATTGTACGTCCGGTAAGGGAAGGTGACCTTGCTGGTGCCGTCCTTGTAATTCTTGTCAAAAATAATTTCCACCGTAGATTTGGAACCTTCCTTGCCCGAGACAACGGCTGCAACCTCATACTTGGATG
This sequence comes from Fibrobacter sp., assembly GCA_016295375.1. Taxonomy (GTDB): domain Bacteria; phylum Fibrobacterota; class Fibrobacteria; order Fibrobacterales; family Fibrobacteraceae; genus Fibrobacter. The sequence continues at coordinate 435 of JAEDLI010000063.1, forward strand.
CTGTCGTGCCAGCGGCATCCAGGTAGTTCGTTCCCGCATTCTTGGAAATGGATGCGATTTTTTCACCATCGCGGTAAAGGTTGAATTCCGTATCGGGGCTTTCGGTACCCAGCAGGCGCCAACTGACCAACACCCCCGTTCCCACGTTCGAAACAGCAAGACCACGGGAAAGCTTTTCCATCTGGCGGATGGCGGCAGAAGCATCGACCGCAAAAATAGGGGCAAAAAGGAGACACACCGTCAACGACAGTGTACCTGAAAGCATCTGTGTTTTCTTTTTCATATCCAACAAACTCTCCAACACGAATATAAACAAATGATGACGGTTATAACCCCCTTCTTGGGAGGATTCCCTTGACAAATTGTCAAAGTAAAAAACATTTATTTCACAACAGATTTGTTAAACCGATTTTACAAAACAGTCTTTTAGCCACATTTTGGTCCAAAAATCATGATTATCCACCATTGAGGAGTTTTTTTCACAAGATCCTCGCTCTTTTTCTATAATTGACCCCAAATGCCCAATTGGTGGAAAAATTTCTCGTGGGAAAGACTTTTCGACGCCATTGCCGACAGGTCCCCCACTTTCGTGAAGATTATTATCGTTACAGGGAAGTCCTTCCTGTACTACCACGGCATGACCCGTGCGGCAAGCCTTACCTACACCACCCTGGTGGCCGTGGTTCCCCTGCTCATCCTGTTGACCTCCATTACCCTGGCGGTGGGTCTTGCGAACTTCATGTCGGACTACCTGCCCATTTTGCTGGATATTCTGAACCTGGACTGGCCCACGGAACCCATTATGGCCCTTGTGAAAAACGCCGAGCACGTTCCCATCGGAAGGCTCGGCTTTATCGGTGCTCTGGGTCTGTTCGTCACCTTCATTCTTGCCTTTGGCAGCCTGGAGACCAACTTCAACGTAGTGTGGGAAAACAAGATTTCCAGGACGCTCATCCGCCAGATTGAGGTCTACACCCCCTTCCTGGTGATTTTTGCAGGATTCATCGGCATGTTCGCAGGCTTCGTGAACCACGTGCAGGACGTGCTGAACATGATCGTGGTGAAAGGTTTCCATTTCTCGCCCGAAGTGCTGAAAGTCCTTATTACCGCCTTCTGGTATGCGGCCTTCCACGGTGCTACCATGCTGCTGATTTTCCTGATGCTCTACGCCCTGCCCTCCAGGCCCAAGGGAATCAGGCCCTATTCCCGCAGCCAGCTTCTGCTCGCCTCGCTTTTATCCACGGTTGTTTCCTGGGTGGCCATCAACATCTACGTGAAAATCCTGATGCTCATCCAGACCGCCATGGTGACCCGCATGTCCATTTTCTACGGGTCGCTGGCGTTTTTGCCCTTGATGCTGTTCCTGATATTTGGAGTCTGGTCCATTATCCTTTGCGGAAACAGCCTAGTGTGGACCATCTGCCACTGGCCCGAAGCAGCCCAGAAGACCTGGAACTGGAAGGCTACACTGGAAGATGTCCATAACGGGAAGCAGTCGGGCAGCGAAGATGAACAAGCCTAACTTCATTTCTGTACGCGGTTGCAGGTTGCACAACCTGAAAAACGTGGACGCCCAGTTCCCGCTGGGTAGCGTGACGGTCGTTTGCGGGCCTTCGGGTTGCGGAAAATCCACCCTGGTGCTGGACACCCTCCACGGGGAATCCAAGAGGCGCTACCTGGAAACCCTCTCCCCCTTCGCCGCGGACTTTTTAGGCGGATGCAGGGTGATTCCCCTGGAGTCTGCCGAGAACCTCCCGGCAAGTATTGCCGTCGAGGCCTGCCACGGAGAGACCACCACCAAGTCCTACGCCCTGTCCCTTTCGGAATGCGATGCACCGCTCCGGACACTTTTCGCCCCTCTGGCCACCCCAGCCTGCCCTATTTGCGGCAAGCCCATGGAGATGACCTCGCGGGAACAGATTATACAGGTCATCGCCCAGATGCCTACGGGCAGTAAAATTCAATTCCTGGCCACCGTAGAGACAAAAAAACAGAACCTGGACAAGCTTTCGGCCCTGTTCCTTTCCCAGGGCTACACACGGGCCATGGCCGACGGCGAGACCGTCTCCCTGGGGGATCTAACCGAAGAACAAAAGAAAGAGCGGCCCAAGGTTTTCCAGATTGTGGTAGACCGCGTTATCGTCAGGGAAAATTCCCGCACAAGAATCGCCGAAGCGGTGGACGCCACACTAAAACTCACCCACCACAAGGTGGCGTTACTTACAGAAAACGGGGTTGCAGAATACAGCACCGTTCCCCACTGCAAGGACCACAAAGAGGCAGAAGCCCCCGTTCTCCACGAAAGGATGTTTTCTCCCTATTCCCGGGAAGGGGCGTGCCCCGAATGTAAAGGAGCCGGGGTTGACGAATCCGGCGAGACCTGCAGCCACTGCGAAGGGCTCAGGCTCCAGAAATTCCTGCTGAATTCGGGAATCGTGACCGAAAATGCGTCAGGCAATTTCGTGTCCTGGAAGCAAATTCTGGAGACTCCCTTCCAGAATCTGGGCGGGCTTATCCGTGACACCTTGAGCAAGAAATTTTCCAAGGGCAAAGCTCCCGTGCTGAACGCCCTGCTGGACCGAATTGACGCCATCAACCAGCTGGGAATCGGCTACCTGACGCCTGGGCGCTCCGGAGCGACCCTTTCAGGTGGCGAAATCCAGCGGTTAAGGCTTTCCAGCCTTTCTACGGGACTTCTGAACGGACTTTTGATCTGCCTGGACGAACCTGCCAGCGGGCTCCACAGCAACGACGTGGAGAAACTCTGGAACGTGCTCCGGCAGATTCGGGACCGGGGGAACACGCTGGTACTTATCGACCACAACCCCTCCCTCATCCAGAAGGCGGACTGGATTATTGAAATGGGTCCCGGCGCCGGAGAAAAAGGCGGAGAGATTCTATTCCAGGGCAAGGCGAAGGATGTGCTGGGAAATCCGGAATCGCCTACGGGAAAGTGGATTAGGGAATTAGAAGCGAAGGGAGATTCCCGGTCGGTGCCGGGAATGACAAAAGGTAAGTCCCGTCGTGCAACCGCATCCATCGCCGTCGAAAACTTTTCCATGTACGACATGAATCCGGTGACGGCGAATTTTCCCACACAGAAGTTCAGCGTCATCACCGGACAAAGCGGCAGCGGAAAATCTACCCTGTTCTTCAAAAACCTGGTCCCCCGTGCAGAAAAAGGAGAATTCCAGAACCTGGGCATAGAAGCCCTGTCCGTACTTTCCACAGGAGATTTTCACGGCAACCGCCGCAGCACCGTTGCCTCGGCCACCAACCTGGGGTCACAGCTCCGGGACCTGTTCGCAAAACTCCCCGAAAGCAAGGTCCGGGGCTACACCGCCGCAAAATTCGCCACCCACGCTCCCGGAGGCCGTTGCGAGAACTGCAAGGGCGAGGGCGTCATCTTTGACCCGGCCGGCTACGAGGAATCGGAATGCCCCGTATGCCTGGGCAGGCGTTTCAAGGACGAAATCCTGGAAGTCCGTTTCAAGAGCCTTTCCATCGCCGACATCTACGACCTGGAAATCGGCGAAGCCTACAAACTGTTCACCAACCTGAAGCCCTTTGCCGACAAGCTGAAGCCTCTTGTGGATACAGGCCTGGACTACCTGAAACTGGGGCAGACCACGGCCCACCTTTCAGGTGGGGAACGGGCAAGGCTTCGGCTCTCTATTGCCCTTGCCCGTGCGAAGGCGCCCAACACGCTGTTCCTTTTTGACGAGCCGGCGCGTGGGCTGCACCAGGGCGACATCCGCCACCTGCTGGACCTGATTCGCGGGCTTACCGAGGCGGGCCACACCGTTATTGCCATCGAGCACGCCCAGGACTTCGTAAACGCCGCCGACTACGTGCTGGAACTGAAACGGGGGTAAAGATGTTTGCGGCCGAACTGTTGACATCCCCGCAAGTCCAGGAATTCATCCAAGTCGCCATCAAGCGTAGGCTGGATGCCTTGCAGGTTTCTACAGCCTTGAACAAGGCGGGCTACAACAACGAAGACCGTGCCGCCATCATGGACTACATGGCCCTGCTGCCAAAAATTCAAGAAAAATTCGGTTGTCTGCTCGCAAATGACAAGAACAGATTTCTCCTGTGCGACAAGCTGGCCCTGGAACAGAGTACCGCCCAGGACATTGGCCGCTGGAAGGCGAACCTGTGGTCTGCAGGTAACGATGGCGAGGGCAGCAAATCCGGCACAAGTACCGTCCACGATCTCTGTTGTGGCATGGGAGGCGACAGTTTCTTTATTCCCGCCTCTTTCAAGGTTATCGGTGTCGATCTGGACGAAAACCGCCTCGCCATGTACCGTTACAACATGGAGACCTGCGGTAAAAACGCAGAAGTTATCTGCGCCGACGTGCGGGAGGTGGCAAAAATAAGGGAGATGCCCGCCTCCGCGGGCATGACAAATACAAAATTTTTTACCATCGACCCGGCTCGCCGGGCCCTGGAAGGCGAAAACCAGCGTGACCTACGGAACCTCACGCCCACCCTGGAAGAAGTGGTTGAAATCAGCAAGCATTACCAGGGCGGCATGGTCAAGCTACCTCCGGGATACCCACCCGCAGAAATTCCCGACGGCACGGAAATCCTGTATCTGGGCGGACATTCGGACTGCAGGGAATGCCTTGTGCTTTTCGGGAGCCTTGCAAAGAATCCAGACACGGTCCGTGCCGTGATGATCGGCAAGGACGGCAACGCCCTTGCCGAATGGAGCCGCCCACGGGAGCGTTCGCTCGAAACTCTGGACGAAGACCTCCAAGAAAAGCTGGACCGAAACGATTCCCTGGAAGGGCGTGACCGTACCTACCGTACCGCCACAAGCCGGAACGACTTGCCCATCGGTGAGATCGCAAACTATCTGTCGGAACCTGCGCCCATCTTGATTCGAAGCCACCTGTTCAACGCAGCCGCCCTCTCCAGCGACCCGCAAGCCCACCTGATTTCGGAAGGCATCGCCTACGTGGCCAGCGGCTTGCCGCTCCCTACACCTGGATTTACCTGCTACGAGATTGTCGCCCATTCAGAAATTTCCACCGGGGCAGTCCGCTCCATGCTCAAGGAGCACGACATCGGAAAACTCACGCTAAAACTTCGGGGAGTCAAGTTGGATCCCGACGCCGAAATCAAGCGCCTGAAACCAAAGGGCAAGAAATCAGCCATACTGTTCTACACCCGCGCCGCCGGCGAAAAGATTGCGTTATTGAGCTTAGATCATCGATTTACTTTTTAATAGATTCTTTTTTTGTGAACATTCATTTGGATAAACAAAGCCAATTTCTATATTCACACTCTAAAAAAGGCTATCTGAGGAAAATAAAATGAAAAAAATCTGGTTATTTACCTTGTTTACGCTCTATCTTTGCGCTTGTTCTGAAAATTCAAATTCATCGGAATTTCAAGACGAATCAAGTTCCTCATACGACAACTCGGCGTTCTGCTACGACGAATACGGCTTTACGAAAAAAAATGGTTGGACTAAAGACATTTCCGATAGTAGCTATATCATTGACTACGTCTGCGACCACATGTCGCAACATATGCGAAATATGTTTTCCTTCTATGCAAGATGCGTATCATCCAGTTACAACAAATCAGAAAACCGCATTGACATGAAGGTTTCCACAGAAAGCGGCTACAAATATATATGGGCAGAACTTGATGGATGTAAATACAAAATCGGAAGCGACGGGGATTTTAAGGCATGGGTAGCGGGATTAAGCGAATGGTCTCTCGATGACTGTCTTTGTAACGAGGAAGATTTCGCAACCTACTACAGAAAGGCATCTCCTAGCCCCGAAGACGGTAGTTCTAGCAGCCATGTTCCCGTTGAAGAAAGTTCCAACGGCAAATCGCCAGATGATGAAAGTTCTAGTTCCCTTACTCAGCCCCCTCCATCAAGCTCCGGCGGTAGGATTGTCTGTTACGAATCGGAAACAGAATCCGCATGTATTTACGTGTACGATAGCTCCAGCAGCAATGGTTCTATAAAACCAAGTTCAAGCACTAGCGAAGTAAACACCTCACCCTATACCTATACATACTATGGAACGGGTGACTTACACCAAAGCAGCCTAACCATCAACATCACAAGCGACTGCCTCAATGCCAAATGCTTTGAAGATTTCGAAAGCTTTGACTTTGAAAACGGTACTATTAACTCTTACAACTCAGGAGAATCTGCATACGGCGGTAGCGGACGGTCCATCGACATCGGGAACAATCAATACACCGTGCTCCCTTGGCGGCTGGACAAGGAAATTAAGAACGGATCACTGGATTTCTTCTTCAAGCCAAATGCAAAATTACTTTCCTCTGACAATAAAACAACAGCCCTCGCCGGGAACGATGGGGCACGCATGTCCGTATTCATTTATAACGGAGTCCTTTATTTTTATAAGAACATCCCCAACAACCCAATATTCCTTTCAGCCGAAGTTGACCTAAAAAACGAATGGATCCGCATTACCGCCGAATGGAACGAGGCAAACGGCGTTATAGCTCTGTTTTTAAACGGGGAGTTGATAGCCCAAAAAGACACTTACTACGGACACTACGAACCATCTTCTCGCGGAGACTACGACAACGTATTCGTCCTGGGTTACAAGAGTTCCTGCTGCATGGGGTCCATCAGCGACGAAATGTTTGCCCAAGGTTCTTTTGACAACGTGCAAGTAGTCACACACAACATTTTCGAAATAACGGAATAATGGAAAGCGAAAGAAAAGACAATAATTACCTGTTTGATTCCGGGAATCTCTCGGAAGGGGCGCTTGCCAAAAAGCATCGCTTAGAAAACGACCCGAGCTCCCGTACTAATATAATGGATTATCTGCCCGGCATGGAAGTTATCCAGTCGGACATCGCCGAAAAGGTTCTCTCTGAATCCGAAAATTACGATTACAGCAAGTACACCGGCAAAGACGTGAAGCGTGCCCTGGAACACGAACGCTGCACCTTAGAAGATTTTAAGGCTTTGCTTTCCCCCGCCGCAGCCCCCTACCTGGAGCAGATGGCCGCCAAGGCGAAAATCGAAACCAGCAAGCATTTCGGCAACAACGTCTATTTCTTCACACCACTCTACATTGCGAACTACTGCGAAAACTACTGCGTCTATTGCGGGTTCAACTGCTACAACCATATCAAGCGCATGCAGCTCACCATGGAGCAGATCGAGCACGAGATGAAGGTCATCGCCGACAGCGGCATGGAAGAAATCCTGATTCTCACGGGCGAAAGCCGCGCCAAAAGCAGCGTGGAATACATCGGCGAGGCCTGCAAGCTTGCACGTAAGTATTTCCGCATGGTAGGCGTAGAAGTCTATCCGGTCAACGTGGACGAGTACCGCTACCTGCACGAATGCGGCGTGGACTACGTGACGGTTTTCCAGGAAACTTACGACAAGGTTCGTTTTGAACAACTTCACCTGCTAGGCCACAAGCGCGTATTCCCCTACCGTTTCGATTCCCAGGAACGGGCCCTGATGGCCGGCATGCGAGGAGTGGCATTCTCTGCACTTCTTGGACTTTCGGACTTCCGTCGCGACGCACTCGCGTCGGCACTGCACGTGTATTACCTGCAAAAGAAGTACCCCCATGCCGAAATGAGCTTAAGCTGCCCGAGGCTTCGCCCGATTATCAATAACGACAAGATCGATCCGCTGGACGTTCGCGAGAAGGAACTCTGCCAGGTGCTTTGCGCCTACCGCATCTTCCTCCCATATGTGGGCATTACGGTTTCCAGCCGCGAAAGCAAGGAATTCCGCAACGGCATCGTGAAGATTGCGGCGACTAAAGTTTCTGCTGGGGTTTCTACCGGAATTGGCGACCACGAAAGCAAGTACAGCGGTCACGACGACGGGGAAGGCGGCGACGAGCAATTCGAAATCAACGACGGCCGCAGCTTTAACGCCATGTACAGCGACATCTCGGGCGAAGGACTCCAGCCCGTGCTGAACGATTACCTGTACGTGTAACGCATTTGCTATTTACAGCCGACGTCGCCGTAGGTGCTAAAACATACCCCGTGCTCACTCCTGTAGGCATTCTTTGAATCGCCCTTTGAAGCGACTATAAAGACTTCCACAGAGCGACTCTCGGGGTTACCGCCAGCCCATTGGACCTTTACACCAAAGTATTTTTCTTTGCCTTTGCTGTCATCATATTCATTTGATTTATACCGGGATAGCGCTGCACTGATGAACATCGGCTTGTTGGGGTATGCGGTACCCCACAAGGTTTCATTCCCATTTTTGTCATATTGACCAGAATGATGGCTTCCTATGGAAAACCTATCTGTCTCATATTTCTTGTTTGTGCTGTTATTTGTTGCGTTTCTATAGCTGATAATGTCTGCAACGCCTTCAAAATCACTTTCTTCAAGAGCATTATACCAAGGTCCGCCGACAACGAACAATTATCTGTGCTCGCCGCGGCTCATTCCCCCATTTTTGATGTTACTCGCAGCGCTTTCCCACTGTATATTTCCGGGACCGCCTGCCTGTACGGCAAATACAAAAAGCAAAAGTCCACTTTTCAACTGATTGTTTAGCGTACTTTCCTTCCCGCTTACATTGAACAAGGCTTCTTCACTTTCAAGCAGGGCCTTGTTCAATGCGTCGCGCAAGTAAAACAGTTTGAGCTTGTCGATGTTTTCCCTAGACTGTTCAATTGCGTTCATGGCATTCGGTACGGCCACCGCGGCAAGAACCCCCATGATCACGATGACGACCATAATTTCAATGAGGGTAAAGCCTTTCTTGAATGTAGTAATGCTGTTCATTCGCTTAAACATAAATTCCTGTTTGACAACGACGCATCAAAAACGGGATTATAAACACCGGTTTACTTGCAGGCCTTTGGTTCAGTAGAAAAGCAGGTGCCATACTTTCCTATGAGAGGGTTGTTCCAGTCGCCTTCTCCGAGCCATACGATGACAGATGTTCCTTCGGGAGCCGGATTCTGATTAGGGTTCTCGCTTGCCCAGCGGGCCTTTATCCAATATCTGTTCTGCGACGAAGCACCTCCCTCGTTTTTGCACTTTGTCAACGCCCTGGATGTAAAGAACTTGCCTGAGAACGTGTAGTATTTTTCGGAACTTCCGACATTCTTGTAGATATCGCCCCACCCAAGTTCATTCATGACATCATAGAGAATACCTCCACTGTAGGCACCATCGCCTTTAGGCATTCTCCCAATTGCGAACCAGTAGGTGGTCTCCCCTGCGGAATATTTTTTTTTCCCTTGTTTCTACACGCAAAAGCTGGAGTCCTGCCTTATCCTTGAGCCAGTCTGAAACCTGGGTCCACCCGTAATACAGGTCGCTCCCCGCAGCTTCGGGATTCTTCATGGAACCCGTTTCGCCACCATGGGCTGCTATCTGATGGTCGAAGGCATTTCGAATGTAATAGACCCACGCCAAATCCGTTTTCTCGCGACTCTTTTCAATCAGCCCCATAAGCTTGGGTACAGCAACCCCGGCAAGGCCCCCCATAATCACGGTAACCACCATGATTTCGATGAGGGTAAAACCTTTTTTCTTACTTACCAACCTACACCTCTTTCGTAAGTAAATACTAAGCAACGCTCTAGAGACAAAATACAGATTGTAAAAGCTGTATTGGATTTTTAACAAAAAAAATGATAAAAATAATTAGTCCAATTTGAACTATATCACAATCCGGTCCCTTTTTGCTACCTTTCCCGCCATGAAAGAGTTTAATCCTACCCTTTATTTCATTACCGACAGCACCTGCGTTGCCGAGAACCGGTTCTTACCCGTGGTGGAGGCCACCTGCAGGGGCGGTGCCACCATCGTTCAGCTGCGGGAAAAAGACCGGAGTACCCGTGAATATATGGAACTAGCCCGTGCCACCCACGAAATCACCGCCCGGTACGGAATTCCGCTGATTATAGATGACCGTGTGGATGTGGCTCTCGCTATCGGAGCCGAGGGTGTTCATGTAGGGCAATCCGACATGCCAGTCCGGGACGCCCGAAGGCTGATGGGGCTAGAAAGAATCGTCGGAGCCACCACCAAGACCGTGCCCCAGGCCCTGGAAGCCTTTGAACAAGGGGCCGATTACCTGGGCTGCGGCGCCATCTACCCCACCACAACCCACGTGAAAACCGTCATTACACCGGTAGAAACTTTAAAAGACGTGGTAAAAGCGGTACCCATTCCGGTGAATGCCATCGGCGGACTCAACAAAGAGAACATCTTTGTGCTGAAGGATTCCGGAATCGCAGGCATCTGCGTCGTCTCCGCCATCATGAAGGCGGCCGATCCGGAGGCTGCCACCAGGGAACTCAAGCAGGCGGTTCTGCATCTAGGGGCTAGGATTTAGGGGCTAGAGATTAGAGGAAATTATCATGGCTTCGCCATCTGCTCCAGACGCACGAAGTGCGTGATTATACTCACTAAATCCTAAACTCTAGTCTCTAATCTCTAAAACCCCAGCACCGCTTCCGAAATCTCGTTGGCTTCGTCGGAGTAGTCGTCAGCCCGATCCGGGATAAACTCCCCCCAAGCTTCGCTGACACCGCAACCCACGCCTACCTCCACGGTGGACCACTTGAACACGGCAAACACCTTCGGAAACATTTCCAGCAGGCCGTCCAACACGTCTTCGGGAGGTTCGTCTTCCACCAGCATGTTGCCGTCCATAGCCCAAAGCTCCGTCTCCGGCAGTTCTTCGAAGCGACACTCGTATTCGTCAGACACGATGGGGTCCACAGAATACCAATCTCCCGAATCTTCGCTAGGGAGTTCCGCCTCCGGAAATTTTTCCATAAAGGCCTGCCACAAGAGGGCAAGGTCTGCCCCCTCGCCAATAAACCGGACTAAAACGCGACAATCCATAACTTCTCCTTGCTATGGAATGAATATATAAATAAACGGCGTACCGGGAAAATCTATTCTCGAATTATCCGTGGTACAGGTTGCCGGACTGGTAATTCGGCTCGGTCGTCAAATTCACGCCCAGACGGCGGAACACGCCAACGTCCACCTGGGAGAGAATCACGCTGGAATGGACCTCGCAGTGGCGGAGTTCCGGTAACTTCTCGAGAGCGATTTTCGCGTTGTAGTCTGTCAGGGCGCAAACAGAAAGCGCCACCAGGGCCTCGTCCATGTGCAGGCGCGGGTTCTTGTGTCCGAGCTGCTTTGTCTTGAGGTTCTGAATCGGCTCGATGACCATCGGCGAAAGCAGGCGCACTTCGTCGGGAATATGGGCCAGATGTTTCAGCGCATCCAGAAGCATGGCCGAAGAGGCTCCCAGCAGGGACGACGTCTTCGCCGAGATGATGGCGCCGTCGTTCAGCTGGATGGCGACCGCGGGACCTTCGGTCAACTGCGCACGTTCCACGGCAGCCGCAATCACGGGGCGGTCGGCAGTGCTAATCTGCGCCTGCTCCATGATCAATTCCTGCTTGTAAATCTGGTCCTTTTCCGCATTGCCCTTGCGCACGTCGCAGAGGGTATTGTAGTAACGGCGGATAATTTCTTGCTTGGCAGCCTCGCACACGGCGGCATCGTCAATAATGCAATTGCCCGCCATGTTCACGCCCATGTCCGTGGGACTCTTGTACGGAGACTCGCCCAGAATGCGGGTAAACAGGGCGTTCAGCACCGGGAAGATTTCCACATCGCGATTGTAGTTGATGGTGGTCTGCCCATAAGCTTCCAGATGGAAGGGGTCGATCATATTCACGTCGTTCAAGTCGGCGGTGGCGGCCTCGTAGGCCAGGTTCACCGGGTGCTTCAGCGGAATATTCCAGATGGGGAACGTTTCGAACTTGGCGTAACCCGCCTTGATACCCCGTTTGTTCTCGTGGTAAATCTGGGAGAGGCTCACGGCCATCTTTCCACTCCCGGGACCGGGAGCCGTCACCACCACCAATTCGCGGGTGGTTTCTACAAATTCGTTCTTGCCGTAGCCGTCGTCGCTCACCACCAGGGGGATGTTGCTGGGGTAACCAGCGATAGGATAATGACGGTATACCTTCAGGCCCAGGCCTTCCAACTTTTTCTGGTAGGCGATGGCGCTGGGCTGTTCTTGCCAGCGGGTCAGCACCACAGAGCTCACGTAAAGGCCGTAGCCGCGGAAGGCGTCAATCAGGCGGAGCACGTCCTGATCATAGGTAATGCCCAGGTCGCCGCGGACCTTGTTCTTCTCGATATCGCCTGCGTTGATGGCGATAATGACTTCGGCCTTGTCCTTGATCTTTTCCAGCATGCGGATTTTACTGTCGGGCGCAAAGCCAGGTAGCACGCGGGATGCGTGATGGTCATCGAACAATTTTCCGCCAAATTCCAGGTAAAGCTTTCCGCCAAACTTTGCAATGCGTTCCGCAATCTTTTCGGACTGGGTCTTCAGGTACGCTTCGTTATCAAAACCAACTTTGAACATCTTTCTTGCCTATCAACTAATCAAAAATTCAACCTCACAAAGATAAAAAAAAAGGGAAAAGACTACAACAAAAAAAAGCCCGCCGCATCACTGCGACAGGCTCTTGAAAATGTTCACTACAACCAGTTATACTTCTTTCCGAAAGCTTGGATAAGCGAGTATAGCGAGGCCGCAGTCCCCCGCTAAGTATAAGCGAGCGAGACAAGGCGTGAGCCCCCGTAGCACCACTCTTTATCCCGCTAAGTGGAACCGAGCAAGACAAAGAACGATTTGGCGTAGCGTACTAACGAGACCGTTCGGCTCTACAGCAAATAGGTACCTACGACATCGCCTCACTCTCGCAAAAAACGCCTCGTTAATACGAGGCGCTTTATTGCTCACAAACGTACGTGAATATTTATCCGCTAAGTATAAGCGAGCAGAACGAGGCGTGGTTGCGCGTAGCGTACTAAAACGTACGTGAGCGCAACCGCAACGAAGTTATGCGAAGCTTAGACGACGCGGGTCATGCCGGACATGCGTTCGCGCAGCCACGCTCCGACCTCTTCCACCGGATGCTGACGGATGTTCTTGTTCACCTTGATCAGTTCTTCGTTATCCACAGCGGTGGACTTGCCTTCGCCGTAGATAGCGCCGATGT
>JAEDLI010000007.1 GCA_016295375.1 Fibrobacter sp.
GGGGGTGGCGAGCGACAGCGTGCGAGCCAGGGGGAGGCCTACCCCTCACACAAAATTTGGCCCCAAGGGCGCGACTACAAGAACTCACAACTCATTACTGATTTCACACCCCACATTTCCCCAGCCCCTAGATCCTAGACCCTAGCCGCTATTTTACTATCTTTTGTCCTAAATTTTTGTGGGACGTGTAATGGGAAAAAAGCTTCTAGGCTTGTTTTTGCTGGTGGCGGCAGTCTGTTCTTTCGCCAACCTTACGGTGCATATTCAATCGCCCTGGCGTAACGACGCCTCGAAATCCGGGTATGTGTTGCACATACTGGGCGGAACCTCTAGCTACAATGCGGAATACGGCTCGACTTCAAAAACGGCCATGACCGACGAGGGCGACGGCTGGTTCAGCTATACCTGGAGCAAGGACGTTTCCGATTTTCAGGGGTGGGAGACTTTCAGCATCGCGCTTTACCCTAATACTGCCGACCAGAATTTCAACAACAATAACAAGGTGGCTTGGACCGAAGCTGGTGATATAAAGATTGTCCCGTTTTTCGGCACTGAAAAAGAACTCTGGCTCTACACGAATACGTCGGACATGTCGTACACGGTTTCCTTCGTTGCCCCGGGTTCCAAGATGGTTTGGTTCAAGAGTCCCTGGGGAAACAAGGCCTTGCCCGATTTGGTCCTTGCCAAAGATACGGTGATGATGCGCTTTGCCATGGACGATGCCACCAAGTGTGGCTGGTTCTATGCGGCATTGTCGCCGGCGGTGATGAAGCGGAATCTGTTGCAGTCGGGCTTTTTTATGCGGCACCGGACTCCCTACATGACCACACCTGCAAAAGGTGTACTGGACCTGGGCACGCATTTGAACGGCCCCGACACGATTTTTGTAGACGGAACGGCTGCGACGCCGAAGGTTACCTATTCCATAGGGAGTCTCGGGACCTGTTTTGATTCGACCTACGTGTTGCACATCTACCACCCTTGGAGAACCAACACCAGCTTCCGCGACAGTGCGGTGTATATTTCCGTCGGCAATAACATCTTGAACAATCCCGTCGCGACTGAGAAGGATTCTTACCCTTACTGGTTCCACTACGATTTCGCACCGGCGACAGTCAAGTCTGCAAATTGGGGTTCCCCGTCGGCCCTGTTCAATATTTACCGTCGTCAGAACGAATGGCCCCAAGTGGTGTATTTTTCGGACGCCCAGCGCCCGCAGGCGTCGGCGCTGTTCCCGCTGGGTGTCTACGAGAGCTGGCTCTATACTTCTAGCGAAGGCCGGCTTGATTTGCAGTTCACTCCGCCGGAGCCCAAGGTGGTTCGCCTGATGAGCCCTTGGGACAACATGACGCCCTCGTTGATTGTGGAAAACGATACCATCAAGATGGGTCCGGTGGGAGCGAATCTTTACGATTCCACCCAGACGGATACTTGCGGCTGGTACCAGGGCACCTATTACAAGCATGCGGAAAGCTGGGATGTTCACTTTAAGCAGACCTTCGGGCTGGATAACTACAGCCTGGAAGGAACCATGGGCGAGGGCAACGGTCTCGGGACCCCGATTTCTTTGGATTCCATGATGGCTCTCCACGATACGGTCTGGGTTTACCCTTACCCGTTGTCTAGCAGCGGCCCCAGGTTCAGCGAAAAGTTCCCGGGTCGCCTGGGAATTTGCCCGACCCTGAAGATTTCGGCCATGGTGCTGGACTGGGCGGGAGAATCCTTTGCCGACAGCATAGACGTGGACTTTGGCGGAATCTACGGCGGCAATGACTACACGAAGGTCTACGATTACAAGGACGGCAAGCTCGATACGCTCAAGACCTGCGGCGGTGTGGCGAAGGGTATGGTGAAGCCGGAACTGGTAAACGGACATCCGGTGCGGGTGGATTCTACGGAATTTCCCTGGGCGATTTGTTCGGCAGCCCGCGAGATAGAGCGCTGGTTTGTCCCCGAAGTAGTGGCCAGCGACAAGGCCGGCAAAAAATACACCAATGCGGTGTGTCGCGATATTGACCTGAAGTTGGATGAAGAAGGTTTCTGGCTTGCGGACATTACCAACCCCAACGATTGCAACGATCCCGTAAATCCGGGTTTCTACCCGATAGACGATTTGGAATATCTGGATTCTGCAAGGACCGTCAAGAATCCGAAATACGACCATGATATCCAGGGCTGCAAGCACAACTACAGTTTCTCCATGAAGATCACGGCGAGTTTCAAGTATATCAAGGGCCAGTATTTCGAGTTCCGCGGTGACGATGACGTGTGGGTGTACATCAACAACAAGCTGGTGGTGGATATTGGCGGCTGCCACAACCCCGAAGAAGGGGCCGTGAACCTGGATACCCTTAAACTCACCGAAGGTGAAGAATATCCCTTCCACATTTTCTTCTCGGAGCGTAACGCCACCGGTTCCAACTTCAAGATGCGCACCTCCATCAACCTGCAGACCCAGAAGACGTATTTCCCGGTAGAAAAGAAAAACGACAAGGGCATTATCGAGTACGAACTCTTGCAGTTGCTGATGGACGAGTCCCTTAGTTGCGACGTGTCCAGCATAACAAAAATCGATACCACAGTTGCCCAGTCCGTTTTCCGCCTGACAGGCGGTAGCCTGCCTATGGAAGGAGTTCTCTTGGAACCGGGACTGAATTACGGTGGTATTTTTATCAACGAAAACATGGCGGGGTTCTGGGTAGATACCAGCGCATTTGTGAATTCGAGAACTCTTGCACCCGGCAATTACGTGCTGACATGCTATCTGGCCTCTGACCTGACTCAAAAGCAGATTATCAAGTTCACGGTGCCGGAATACCCCCTGCCGGACATCGCTTTTGTAAACGTGTTCCACCTGTCCGATTCCCTGCTGATGGATTCCAAGGGGCTTACCCTGCGGGGCGATTCACTCGGGGCCGAAGGCCGCAAGAACGATACACTCTGGGCCTACGCCGCCTATCCGGATACGGTCCCGCTACAAATCGGCCTACTGTTCGGCAAGACCCCCTGCGGGGAGATGGAAGACCTGACCAAGGTGAACTGCAAGGAGAAGGTGATTTTCCATTCGGATTTCCCCATCAGCTTTATGAATGAAAAAATGGAACTGGTGGACACCCTTGAAACGGATTCTGCCGGATACGCGAAGTTCTACGTCATTGGCGATTCCGCCATGGTGGATGCCTACTTCACCGTGTCGGGCCCTGGAATTGGAAACCAGCTGGTGTGGCGGGAAATCCATTTCAAGGAACCTCCCGTGCCTATCGTGAAAAAATCCCAGATGTTCGACGTGGACGGCAACGGGATTCCCGACAGTCTGGTAATGTACTTTAGCAAGGCTTTCGAAGACGTGGTTCCCGATACCTTGACCTGGATTTTTGGCGGAGACGAGGAACACAAGGTCTCCAGCATGAAAAACGTGTGGCCCCTGGTGAAAAACGATTCTATTCTGGTGCTGTTCGACAAGAAGGGCCTGCGGAAAGATGTTTTCACTGGGCTTACGGACCAGGTCTATTCGGGAACATTGAAGTACCACTATACCTACATCGATGAAGATTCCGGAGACGAAGTCAAGCTCATATTGAGGGCGGGCATCGAGGACAAGGTGGCTCCGGTCATTCGGAGTGCCATGGTGCAGACGGTGAACGACAACAGCAGCATGGTGGTCATTAACCTGAGCGAAGGCACCGAAATAGAAAAACTGAATCCGGAATCTACATTCGTGTTCTTTAGGGGTGGCAAGAACTTTATGGATTCCCTGTCAGTTTCTGGAGGGGATATCCGCGGTAACGGCAATGTGGCCAAGGTTTATTTCCGCCGGTCCGCTTCGGGAGTGCTGCCGGTCGTGGGTGATTCTGTCCGGCTGGTGCCCGGAGTATTTGGAGACCGCAGTGGTAACAAGGCTCACCAGAACAATCCCAAGGTCCGTATCGAAGGAGAACAGCGTACCGAAATCAAGTCGCCGGGGGTGATAACAATTTCAAGCGACCTTGAAAAGTGGCCCTACAAGGAGAGTATTGTCCCCGTTTCTGTGCCGACGGACATGTCGGTGCACGATGTGATAGACAGTTTGGGTATGCCCGGTTTCTTGCTGAGTTTCAACATGGGGGAGGTGGCGACCACGCTGATTGCAAACCTGCCCAGCGACGCCGACCTGGATTCGGCCCTCTCGCTAATCAAGATGGAATGGGAAGGATATTATTTCTCCCATCTGGGAAGTTTTGTGAACAGGGCGAAGGGAACGGTGCGGTGTAACGACAAAGAGGTTTTCTACAACGCTTCGAATCCGGCAAGGTCCAACTGCCTCGAGAACCCGGGGAATATCTTCTTTGAGTGGAACGCCCGCAGCGAAAACGGCCGTCTGGTCGGTACCGGCCCCTATATCTCAAAAATCAAGGTTAAGATTTATTCCGGAAAGAATGTGGAGGGCAAGAACGAAGACGTCTATACCCTGGGCATTCGTCGCGGGAAATAAGGATAAAGCGGTTCGATGTGAGCAACAAACGCCTCGTATTAACGAGGCGTGGTTGCGAGAGCAAAATTCAACCGGAGTTTTTTATTCCATCTATAGAATTTTGCGGTCGTTACTGTGAGCAACAAAGCCCTCAATATTAATTGAGGGCGGTTGCGAGAGTGAGCGCATGCCAGAGAGGCGATATAACTTTTAGCGCGAACGGTCTAAATAGGGTAACGATTCTTCGCTGATTCCAGTTCAGCGGAAGTCTTTTCCCAGTCTTCGTAAAGGCTGTTGACAAGGTTCTTGTTGTCGTCCATTTCCTTCGCGATGGCGGTGATGGCATTGCCGTCGCCGTTTTCGGAGGCGGCTACCAGCTTCGCTTCCAGTTCGCCCCCCAGGGCTTCGGCCTTGGCGATATCTTCTTCGATTTTGGCAAGCTTCTTTTCTAGGGGCTTGATGACCTTGCTGCGCTCGGCGATATAGTCGGCGCGGGCCTTGCGGTCTTCTTTGGCGCTGGGTGCGCCGGAGTTGCCAGCGGGTGC
Organism: Fibrobacter sp.; assembly: GCA_016295375.1. Lineage (GTDB taxonomy): Bacteria > Fibrobacterota > Fibrobacteria > Fibrobacterales > Fibrobacteraceae > Fibrobacter. The sequence continues at coordinate 4,996 of JAEDLI010000007.1, forward strand.
GGCATTGTCTGTGCGGTTTGCTCCCGAGTCGCCCTTCACGTCGATGTTCGAGACCTTGATGTTTGCAGAATTTGCTCCGCCGGGTTTCTTTTCGCTGGCCCAGCCCACCTTCTCCAGGAAGTCGGCGTAAGTGCCTTCGAATATGCGGCAGGTCCCGCCGTCAAAAACCACAAGGCGGTTGGCAAAGGCGTGCAGAAGTTCCTCGTCGTGGGTTACCACCAGGGCGGTTCCTTCATAATCTTCCAGGGCGTCGATGAGGCTCTCGATAGATTCCATGTCCAGGTGGTTCGTGGGTTCGTCCAGCAGCAGCATGTTGCAGGCGCTGGCCAAAATCTTCCCCAGCAAAACGCGGCTCCGCTCGCCACCACTCAGGACCTTTACCTTCTTTAAGGCGGCGTCGCCACTGAACATCATGAGGCCCGCAAGCCCGCGGGCGCGGCTCTTCTGCGAGACTTCTTCAATGGCCGAGGCGATTTCTTCTTCGACGGTGTTGTCCAGGTTCAGGCGGTTGATGTTTGTCTGCCCAAAATAGTTTATCTGCAAATTCGGATTGTAGCTGATCTCGCCTGCGGTGGGCTGCAGTTCTTTGGCAATCAGGTTCAGGAGCGTCGTTTTACCGCGACCGTTGGGGCCAATAACCGCGATGCGGTCCCCCTTGAAAACTTCCATCGTGAGGTCGGTGATGAGTTCGGGGCCCATTCCCTGCACGGTGCCGTCTTCGCCCTTGTTCGGGTACGCAAACGAGAGCCCCTTGATTTGCAGCATGCGCTTGCCGGGGAACCCTGCCTCGGTAAAGCTGAATTCCAGATTGCGCTCGTGGGTGAGCCGTTCGCCGGTGGCAAGCTTTGCCGCTGCCTTGATCTTGGATTGCACCATGGCGGCCTTCGCGGCCTTGTAGCGGAATCGCTCGATGACTTTTTCCAGCTGTTCCTTTTTCTTGGCCTCGTTTTCTTGCGTGCGCTGGGCCACTTCCTCTTCTTCGGCGATGGTCTCCCGGAGTTTTTCCACCGTTCCTTTCACCTTGCGGATTTTGTGGCGGAAAATCCCTGCGGTGTGGGTGCAGACCTCGTCCATAAAATGATGGTCGTGGGTAATTAGCAGCACTTCGCCCTTCCAGCTGCGCAAAAAGCGGCTGAGCCATCGCATGGAGACGATGTCCAGGTAGTTGGTGGGTTCGTCCAGCAACAGCATGTCTGGTTCTGCGGCCAGCACTTTCGCCAGGTTCAGGCGAATCTGGAAACCGCCCGACAGGAGCATGGGGCTCTTGTGCATGGATTCTTCGTCGAAACCGAGACCGAAGAGAATCGCCTCTACCTTGTGTTCTTCTAGCCAGCCGTCTTCGTTTGGCTTTAATACGCTGCAAGCCTCTTCGTGGACGGTGGCGTGGGTAAAATTCAGATGTTGCTGCAAGTAGCCCAGCGTGTATTTCTTGGGAATGTCGATGTTTCCGCCGTCCAGGCATTCCTGGCCGAGAATCATCTTGAAAAGCGTCGATTTGCCGCAGCCATTGCGGCCCACCAGGCCAACCCGCTCGTGGTCGCCTATAAGCAGGCTCGCACCGTCCAAAAGGACCTGGACTCCGAAGGATTTGGTGACATTCTGTATCTGGATCACTGCCCAAAAGTAGCAAAAAATGGCATATATCCCAATTTTTACAAAAAAGATTACCCACTTTTGCAAAATTGGATGTATGCCAAGCAAAATGACAAGGACATCTGGGTCGCTCCGATGGGTTATGTTGCCATGTATATCAAGGAACGCAATGCTAGCACGGCAACGGCTTCTACCAGCGGAAGTTCCATTACGGTCAAGTTGACTCATAAAATTGCTGATAATATTTCCAAATACGAATATCCTTTGTCACTTCGCGTAGAGAATAGCGGCAACTGGACCACGGTTTCGGGAACCCAGGGAGGCAAGGCCATTACGACCTCCATCAAGGATGGCTACATCTATTTCGATGCTGTCCCAAATGGTGGTGATATTGTGTTAACCAATGGTTCGGGCACTACCCCCTCCAGCAGTGCCTCTACCCAGCCGGGCAGTTCCGCCGCGCAGCCTGCATCCAGTAACTCCAATTCCGGAGTTTCCATTGAATACAAGCTTGAAATGGAAGATTACATGCAGGGCGGCGAGGCTGTTGGCTACAGCGCCTTGAACGATGACAGCGAAGCCACCGGTTACCGCTCAGACGATGCCGGAATCGTGAAGGTGGGAACAGACGGCTACGGTGTGGGCTACACTATGGCAGGGGAGTGGTATGCCTATTCGCTGGTTATTCGTTGCGAAGGTCAGTTCAGCGTGGTGGCCCGGGCGGCCACGGGGTCGGCAAATACCGCCCGGTTCACGGTATCTGCGGACAATGTTGCCGGAGAGGTGGCGGTGGATGTTCCCAGCACGCCCGACGACTGGAATGCCTATGCCGAGGTTGACGGCAGCGGAACTCTGAATCTTGTTCCCGGGGACAATGTCATCAGGGTCCATTTTGACGATAGTTACATCAATGTGGACTGGATAAAGTTGACGTCTTCCAATGCCCAGTGCGCCTACGCGATTCCCGTGGCGAAAAACCTGCGGTTGAATTCCTTGTCGGGCCCTGTCCAGTACCAGGTTTTTGACATGAACGGTCACTTGCTCAAGTCCGGGACTGTCTCTGCCCAGGGTAGCGTGCAAAAACTGTGGAGCACCGCCAGCAGGGGCCTTTCCAAGGGGACATACGTATTGCGTTACGGGAACGGCGCTTCCATGGGGAGTGTCCAGGTCCGCAAGTGATAACTTGTCTGAACTGGAATTGTTATATTTGGCCCGCGATAATGCGGGCCTTTTTCATTATATTTTTGTTCGTTTCGGCTGGTTTCTGTCAGCTGATGCCCAGACCCGCCTCATCTGGTACCGATTCGATTCTCTTGAAAGAAAAATCCGTGCCCAAGGTTTACGTGGATGCTCCGGATTCCGGCAAGAATTCGGCTCTTTCCGGAGCGACGGCTTCCATGGACAGCCGTCAGTTCTCCAATGACTCTACTATAGGGACTGTAATTGGCGTCGGTGCAGAATTTGTAGGCGACATGGTGAAAGGAATGCTCTCGCCTAATTCCCCCGAAACGGATGCGGTGGAACTGGAACGCACCAGACGGTAGCGCCTGCGGCGCAGTTAATAGTTGATAGTTACTTCGCCCTTCAGGCTAGTTACTAGTTCGCTGGTTCTTGTAGCTTTTTGTTTCTTGAAATTCTAGTAACTAGTAACTCAGAACTAGCCCGTAGGGCGTAACTCCTACCCCAAGTACTTCTCGCCGCTTTCAACACTCTGATAGATGAGCGTGTTGATGGTCATGGGGCCCACGCCTCCCGGAACAGGGGTGTATGCGCTGGCCACGTCGTCGAGGCCCTTCTCGATGTCGCCCAAGCCACCTGGATGGTAGCCGGCGTCCACCACGACTGCACCCGGCTTAATCCATTCCTTCTTGATGAACTCGGGCTTGCCGACCGCACCCACCAGGATGTCAGCCTGCTTCACGAATTCTGGGAGGTTTTCAGTCTTGCTGTGGCAGATGGTCACGGTGCAGTCCGCGTTCAGGAGCATCATGGCCATGGGCTTGCCGAGGATCGCGCTACGGCCCACCACGACGGCGTGCTTGCCTGCCAGCGGGATGTTGTATGCCTTCAACAGACGCATGATGCCTGCGGGTGTGGCGCATCCGTAGGCGGGTTCGCCCATCGCCATGCGACCAAAGCCCAGGCAGGTCACTCCGTCCACGTCCTTGCGGGCGTCGATGGCCTCGAAGGCGGCGCGTTCGTCAATATGGCGCGGAACCGGGTGCTGCAGCAAAATGCCGTGCACGTCGCGATTCTCGTTCAGTTCCTGGATTTTGTTCAGCAGTTCTTCGGTGGTGGTGTTCTTGGGGAGAACCACGCGGATGCTTTCCATGCCCACCCGGGCGCAGGCGTTGCCCTTCATTTTCACGTAGGTGGCGCTGGCTGGGTCGTCGCCCACTAGGATAGTGGCGAGGATGGGGGTCTTGCCCGTCTTTTCCTTGAGTTTGGCCACGCGGGCGCTGAGTTCTTCTTCAGTGGTCTTGGCGAGTGCCTTGCCGTCGAGGATGAGTGCTGCCATAAAAGTTCTCCGTTAAAAACAAAAATAGAAATGCTGGGCGTCTATGTTTACCACTGGTAATTCCCGACGCGGACAAAGAAGGTGTAGTCCATCACGTCACCCAGTTCGTCGAGGGTTTCGCGGTCCACCAGGCGGGACATTCCCGCAGATACTGAGATGGACTTGTACGCAAAGCGTAGCGTCGGTTCCAGAATAAACTTGTCGGCCCCGAGGTGCGCCGTTGGATTTTCTTCGAAGTCCCGCACGTAGGCGCCAAAGACCCACATGCCGAACATTCCCTTGTGAAGCCCGAGGTTTATGCGGGCAAGGCCATAGTGATGGCTTAGCAGTTCCGGATTGTACCATTCCCCGGTCCAGGGCGTGGCCGCAACGCGCCTGCGGTAGAAGTTATCCATGGGCTTGATACCCGTCGACTTTGGGTAGACATAGCCGTGTCCTTCGTCGTGGAACGTATCCAGGCCGCCGCCCAGGAAAAGCCCCAGCGTCAAGAAAGATACCGGTGAGCGGCTGGCGTACATTTCCAGAGAAAGCTTGTGGTATATGGGAATCAAGTCTGCAATGTCAATCTTGTAACGCACGGACTGGAGTCCCCATTTCAGGAACAGGGACTGCCCGTCATACGAAAAGAACGGATCGGTATCGCCTTCGGCGTAGCGGTATTGGAGGGCAGGCGAAACCGGCCATGTCTCCAAATCGTCCATCCGGTACACCTGGGCAAAATCAATAGTCCTGTCTCCCAACATGAACGTAAGCGACGCCACCTGGTGGGCAGTCATGTGATAATCCACCCACATGTTAAAGTCGCTTCGTTTTTCACCGCGAGGCGTCGTGAAATACGCATTGTCTTCCAGGTAAGATTCAAAAGGCCGCAGGGTCTGCCAGTCATAGCGGAGCCCTACCGACCAGTCCCTGTTCCACAGGCGGGAAATTTCCAGCTTGGGACTTACGCCGTATGACCTTGGGCCTACGAATCCCGAAACCCCGAGAGCGACATCCATCTGGTTCACGAAGGAGAGCGTCACATCGCCGTAAGCGTGTGGCCCGATAGCGTTGGACCCGAAACCGCCCACAGAAACATCTACCGTCGGGGCGACCTTCGCCCCCACCAGCACGTTCCCCGTCGGCAACATGTCAAAGGAAACGGAATCGTAGGCAGGCTCCTTGGAAATTTCTTTCAAGAAATTTTCGGGCGCCACCATGCCCGTGTCGCTTTCGTTCCAATAAGAGGCTATAGTGGAATGTGTTTCTGCAGACAGACTGTCAAAAGACGGCTTAAACTTGAACCAGGGCGCAGCCACCTTCTTGAAAGTCAAATAGTCTAGCGAGTCGTTCCTGAAAGGCATCAGTTCCGTAGCATGTCGTTCCAGGGCAGAAAAACCAGCTTGGATCCATGCCGCATAAGACGAATCCGTAGCGTAATGGGCACGGAGCACTACACCGGACTCCTGGTAAGACAAATTCTGCAGGGGCTTATCGAAGAGAATGCGCTGCCAGGGAGAATTCCAGGACGACACAGAAGCAAGAGCCACCCGGGGGATGCCTACCGAAATAATGGGAACCTGGTCGTAAACATCTTCATAGGGCACCGCAAGCCCCGGACACAGTTCTCCGGAGTTGTAGTTTTCAATCAACGGCAAACTCTTGAACACATACTCCGAAGTATTCCATTGTTCGCCGTTACAGCCAAGCACCGTAAAGGGAATCACCGCCCCGCGAGGTACTCGGTTCATGGCTTCTTGAAAGCGGAGCTTTGCAAGGGCATACCTGTGGGCGGATGTGTCGGGTTCAATGGACTTGGGAATTTTCCGCAAGGTCATGGACGAATCCGGCTGCAACGCAAAACGGTAGCGCAGGCTGGGCACGCCGTCGGGAGAAATGGGCCACCTGGCCTGTTCCTGCTTTTTATTGTACAGGTCGTCGAACATATTGTGGCCCACGTAGCCCTGCAGGTACGGGTCCAGCAGCACTCGCTGGATATCGTCTAGCGTCATGCCGTGAGTCCAGAGGTAACCCACGAAAGCGCCCCACGACGTACCCACCACGGAATCAATGCGGACCTTGTAGGTTTCGATGGCATAGAGCACGCCCAGATGGAACCAGGGAGAACGCTCGCCGCCGCTGAGGTAGAGAACGGATTTTTTGGGACCTGAATTCAGATTTCGGATTTCGGAATTCGGATTGCCTGAATCGGAAGGACTGATTTCGCCTGTCGACAAATCCATGGTTTCGCATTTCCACGAGGTGTCGGGGGAAGCCTCCCCCTCGCTCCCGCCGCATGCCATCTCCGACTTTCTCTTGTCATCCCCGCGACCTGTGGTGAGCGTAGCCGAATCAAGGCGGGGATCCCCTATCAGTTCTCCCTTTTCTGCGGCGTCCGCTACCCCCTCTGCGGGGGACACCCCCGCAACGCCCCCGCTGTCGGAGTTCGAGGTTCGAGAAATGTCATCCTCGCTGTCATTCTGGAGCCCTGGAGCATAGCGATAGGGGATAGAATCACGAGGATCTGCTTGAGAGGATTGAGGAACGTCATCCTCGCGTAGGCGAGGATCCGCTTGAAAGGTCTGGGGTTCAGATGTAGTGGGAACAAGACTATCCGCAGGGGCCTGCGCCGTAGAATCCTGGGTAGCCGTCATCTGCGACAGCAGACTGTCGGCAGGTTCTGCAGGCAACAGGGAAAAAGCGACCAACAGGATGGCCGCTACCTTCGGCATAAACCGTCTAGGCAAACCTTGCGGGATTGGCCACATACTTAGCCGCCACCTCTTGAGCCACGTACCCGGAACGCACCAATTCTGCAAGACTGTCGTCCATCAGCATCATGCCCTCGGAAGCCGAAGCCGCAATGACCGACGGCAGCTTGAAATGGTCTCCGGTACGGACACACATGGCCACGTTCTGGGAATTGAAAAGTACTTCCCAGGCGGCAACGGCACCGGAACCTTCGGCAGCTCCCGGAAGCAGGCGCTGCACCACCACCGCCTTCAGCGCAGAAGAAAGCATGGTCCGGACCAAAGCCTTGTCTTCGGGTTTGGCGGCCGCCACAAGGGCGTCCAGGGCACCTGCGGAATTGCCGGCAGTAACATTGCACACCACCAAGGCGCCCGCTTCGGCAGCCCGCAACATAGGCAGTAAAATGCTGGAATCGAAATCGCCCATCCACAGAAGGTCAACTCCGCTACGGATAGCCTGGTCCACTTTTTCGGCAACTCCACCCACGGAATCTTCGAGAATGAGACTGCTCCCCTGCTTTACAGGAAGTTCCTGGGCCTTGTCCAAGAAGCAGGCCCTTAAAATCTTGGATTCGCAAAGGGCGCCCACATAGGCTGTGGCGCTGGTGGTCTTGCCGGAGCAAGCCGGACCTGCAAAAAGCACCAGGCCTGAACTAAAGCCCAGCATATTTTCCAGAACAGGAGGAATTCCGAGAGAGGCAAAATCCGGGCACTCGTTCAAGAGCGGACGGAATACGGCCCCGTTACCGAGAGCCTCACGAAAATACCGCACGCGCCAGCGCATGCCCTGCCAGGGTCCGCCAATCATGGAGCCGGATTCCCCTTCCAGGGAGCCCAAGAATTCAGCCAAGGAACCAAAGGGAATAACCGGAGCGTCGGGAACGGCGCAGACCTGCCCTGCCAAGCGAATTGCAGGAACGGCACCTTCGGTAATAATCAGTTCGCTACTGCCGGTATTGACGGCATATTCCAAAAGAGATTCAATTTCTGCAGCCATCTTTATGCCTCCCCGCCTGCAGGATGATACGCCGCAAAGCGTCTAATGTCATTTGCCCGTTTCCAGGCCTCTACACCGTCGATGTAACCTGCTTCCACGCATTTCTGCAGGGAATCGTCCAGAGTAACGCCCTGGTCCCGCTGGCTACTGATTGCTGCATTTAGCTGAGACAGATCGCCCTTGCGGATCATGCCCGCGATGGTAGGCGTCACCCGCACGGCTTCGGCGGCAAGAACCAGGCCCTGGTTGTCCACCACAGGAACCAAATGCTGCACGATAACGCCCTTCAGCTGGTCTGCCAGGGAACTGGCCAAAGAAGACCGTCCGCTTTCGGCAACAGAAACCAGGAGCCTCGAAAGCAAGGCGTGGATGTTGTTTCCGCAGGTAACGGCAAACACCAGAGCGCCAGAATTGGCGGCCTGCAAAAGCAGGTTCAGTTCGTCCACATTTTCCAAGTGGTCAAAGCAAATCACGTCGGCACCGTCACGCATGGCAAGGGCGATACCGTCTAGCCCCGTACGAACATGGAGGCCAACCTCTTTTTGGACCAAGGCGCCGACACCGCCCTGAAGCAGGCGTTCGATAGGGCGTTCCACCGTCTGGATGTAGCACGGACGGTTTGCGGCAATGGTTTCGGCGAAGGCGTTCACCGTAGTGGTGCGCCCGCTGGCCGAAGGACCAGCCACCAGCACCAGGCCGCTGTTGAGCTCCGCAAACTGGGTGCAGAAAGGCGGCAGGTTCAGAGAATCCAGAGCCGCCGCCTCCGTAGGAATCACCCGGATAGACACGCTGGGAACAACCCCGTTCCAGGTTACGGAGATGCGGGCACGGCCCACGCCGGCAAGAGCAATGGTTTTGCTGAAGTTCTTGCCCGCCACCACCTGGTAGCCGTCGGCAAAGCCTTCCGAGGCTTCGGCCAAAAGTTCAGAGATGTGGGTCTTGTCCACCACCTGTTCAGTAGCCGGGAACAGCGCACCGGACTGGCGCATGACCACCTGACGATTAGAATAGAGATAGATGTCCGTGGCATCGTACTGACGGGCGAAGGCAATCATCTTCTTCAAGGACATGATGGGGAGCAGAGTCTGGGGCGCTTCTACTGCCGTTCCCTCTCCAGAAGAAAGGGCGAACTGGCGGGGCAGTTCCTGCTCGCCTTCTTCGGCGGAATCTTCGCCAAGTTCCTCGGCAAGGGCGATGGTCGAAATGCTGGTGGTTTCTAGACCGGATACCTTTTCTACCACCATATTGGACGAAGAAGATTCACCATAAATGTTGTTGCCCTCGATCTGCAGGGCAGGTTCGTCATCCACAGGTTCGGCCACGGCAGGCTTCGCCTCTACAGGAGCGGGCTTGGGAGCAGCAGCGGCAGCAGGGGCAGGCTTCGGGGCAGGGGCCGCCGATTGAGCCTGCGCCGGTTGGATCGCAGCGTTAGCGGCAGCATGCTTTGCCTCCAGGTTCTGCACAAAGGCAAGGACCTTCGCATACATGGCCTGCTGCAAAATACCCGCCTTGACCAGAACCTGGCCAATGTCCATAGATTCCGTAATTTCGCCCCAATGGGCCTTGACCTGATCCTCCGTGACCACCTTGTTGTGGACGAGGACCTGTGCCATATACTGATTTCTCATAGGAAATCCCTCCGGCTGAACCACCAACTAGCGATGGCCAAGAAAACACCAACATAACCGATTGCGTAAACCGTATTCCAGAAAAGATACATATCCGGCAAAGCAAGCCCGTGAACCACGTAACTGGTCACGTTGTAGCGGTACAGTCCCGGGAACACGGCGTGAATCACCACGGCTAGCTTTTCAAGCAGTGCCGTAGAAGTATCCCCCATCTCGCCCATACGGCTAGCAAAACGAATCTGCTCCAGAAGCTGGTTGCTCAAGTGGCCTGCAAAATAAACGCCCAAGGTAAATAGGGCGCTCAGGATAGTGGAGCTGAAACTGCTGAACAGAAGCGCCACCGCAATCACAACCGCCAGTTCCCAGAAAATCAGGTAAATCGCCGTCAGCAAGCTTACCGTAGGCTCTGAATTCGTTAGGAACAGGATGGAGTAGTAGATGCAGGTGAGCAGCGCCAAATGAACGGCCACCACCGCCAACAGCCCAAGGTACTTACCCACGATGAAGGTGGCGCGACTGATGGGCTTGGACAACAGGGTGAGAACCGTCCGCCTCTGGATTTCCTTTTGCACCAGGCTGATACCCACGAAAATGGAAATCAAAAGCCCCGAAAGGCTCATCACCGACAGAGTGGTGGACTTGATGACGTATGCCCGATCGAACACGGACCATTCGCCCAGTACGATGCTGAACAGGGCTAGGCCCACGGCCAAAAGACCGATATTGTAAAGAATCTTGTCGCGGATAGATTCGCGGAAGGTATTGAGGGCAATAATGCCGATATGCTTAAGCGTCTGCACGGGCAATCTCCTCGGTCAAAATGTCTTCTAGGCTCGGGCGCTTGTGGTCCATTTTCTCTACCGCAATGCCGTTATCCAGGCAATAGCGGAGCAGCCGGTCACGGGCGGCATCGTCGGCACAGATGACTTCTTGGGGGTGCCCTGCCAGGGCAACGCCTTCGGGCAAGTCCTTAGCCGCAATAGCGGTGCGGGTCCGCACGTGGTATTCGATACCGCAGGAATCCGTAATCTCATCGACAGTTCCTTCGCGAACGATGCGGCCATCCACAATCATGGCCACCCGATGGCTGATGGATTCCACGTCACTCAGAAGGTGGCTGGAATAGAAAATAGTCACACCGTCCCGGTTCAGTTCCAGGATGGCCTCTCGGACATCACGACGGCCCATGGGGTCGAGCCCGCTCATGGGTTCGTCCAGAATCAACAGTTTGGGCTTGCCGAGAATGGCTTGGGCAATTCCCACACGCTGCATCATACCCTTGGAATAAGAGCGCAGACGACGGTCAATCCAGTCCTTGTCGGCGTGAAGCAACTGCAACGCCCAGGTGATACGTTCGTTCAGAAGGTTCCCTTCTACCCCCACCAGCTTGCCGTAGAACTGCAAAAGTTCCCGGCCGGTGAGATAGTCATAGAAATAAGGTTGTTCCGGAGAATATCCGATAAAACGGCGGCTCTTGACATCACGGGGGCTAAAGCCGTTTACCAGTACCTTGCCGGAATCAAAATTCAAAAGGCCGGTCAGCACCTTGATGGTGGTGGACTTGCCCGCCCCGTTGGGGCCGATAAAACCGTAAATCTGACCCGGTTCCACATGAAGGCTCACATCCTTCAGTGCCAGTTTCGGTTTCATCAAGAAACCGCTCCTGTAGGTCTTGTGCAAATGCTCAATCTGAATCATAAACTACTCTTGATCGTCTTTCTTTCCAAAAATCCGGCTTTCGGTCTCTTCTATTTCACGACGGCGCTTGCCGGCACGAATCTTCTTGTTCACAAAGAAGTAGATGGTGGCGCCAACAAGGTACACCGCAAGGCCCGAATAGAAGAAGGGGTTGATGGAGGTTCCTTCTAACCCCGGGAAAAGGTTCAACAAAACGCTATGGCCAAAAAGGCTCAAAATCACCAGCACAAAGCCCAAGCCACGCAAGACATAAGTCAAAACTATCAATTTGTTCATTGATACCTCAAAATAGTACTTTTCACCATTGAAAAATACACTTTTTGAGGAATCATGATGTTAAAAATAAAGGCGTTCAACCCTTTTTGGGAGTAAAAACGAATAGGAATCTACTCATACCGTAGCGCTTCAATCGGGTCTAGGCGGCTGGCCTTGCGGGCCGGGTACCACCCGAAAAAGACTCCCGTGGCAAAGCACACGGCAAAGCTGATGATTACGCTTGCAAACGACACAATCATAGGCCAGCCCATAACCGTCTTTACAATCTGCGAAGTCGCCACGCCGAGTAGAATCCCGATAACGCCTCCCATAAGGCTGATGGTCACTGATTCGAACAGGAACTGCATCAAAATGTCTCGACCGCGAGCGCCTATGGCCATGCGGAGTCCGATTTCCTTGGTGCGTTCGGTAACCGACACGTACATGATGTTCATGATGCCGATTCCGCCTACGAACAAGCTAATGCCCGCGATGACGGTCAGCACTAGCGCCAGCATGTCCGAGGTGCTGGTGACCATCTGGATCATTTCTTCTTGGGTGAAAACCCTGAAGGGATCCGTAGGCTTGGTCCAGTTACGACGTTCTTTCAAAATGGTCATGATTTCTGCGGTGGCCTTTTCGGCATAGCCCTCGCCGATGGAGTTGGCGTAAATCTGCCGGATGTTGGTGGTGGCCGAGAACCTGCGCATTACGGTCTGGTAAGGCGTGAAAATCACATCGTCATTGTCCTGCCCGAAATCTCCGGAGCCTTTTGATTTCAAGGTGCCGATGACTTTCAGCGGAATGCTTTTGTAGCGGATGGTCTTGCCGATGGGGTTTTCGCCTGCAAAGAGGTTTTTTACCACCGTCTGGCCGATAACGCAGACTTTTGCCATGCGGTCGGCGGCATCGTCGAACATCACGCCGTCTTCGATTTCGTAGTTGCGAATCTTGAGGTAGTCGGCGGAGATGCCGCTCAGGGTGGTGGGGGAGTTGTTGTTTCCTACGATGGCTTGCCCGTTCACGGTAATCATGGGAGAAACACCGTTAATGTAGGTGGCATTTTCCCGGATGGCGATAAGGTCCTTCTCCTCTAGCATTTCGGAAGATTCCGCCTGCACGCCGCCACGCCTGTTCCAGTTGGGCATGACGATGATGGCGTTGGTGCCCATGCTGGTCATCTGGTCCTTGATGGACTGGCGCGACCCTTCGCCCATGGCCACCATGGTAATCACCGCCGCCACACCAATGACGATACCCAGCACCGAAAGGAAGGTGCGCATCCGGTTGCGCAGCAGGGCACGAAGAGAAATCTTTGCGAGGGTAAGTGGGTTCATAAGGGGTGTGGAGTGTGGAATGTGAGATGTTTGTTTCGAGATGTCATTCTCGCGCAAGCGAGAATCTGCTAGAAAACAACCAGTGAATCCTCACCGGAGCCTGCCCTGAGCAAGGCCGAATGGGTGAGGATGACGAAGATGGATTCATCGATTATTATTCGTTTTACATTATACATTGCTCATAACTCATTACTCAAATTCCTCTGGAGGGGGCAATGCATCGAAGGCGGCTTTTGCGTCTTGCATTTCGTGGGTTTCGTCTTTCTTGACAAGGCCGTCCCTGAGCGTGATGGTGCGTTCGCTGAAGGTGGCGATGTCGGGTTCGTGGGTCACGAAGGCGATGGTTTTCCCCTGCCGGTGCAGTTCCTGGAAAATCATCATGATTTCGTAACTGGTGCGGGTGTCCAGGTTTCCGGTAGCCTCGTCTGCCAAAATGATAACGGGGTCGTTCACCAGGGCCCGGGCTATAGCCACCCGCTGCTGCTGTCCGCCGGACATCTGGTTGGGCAGGTGGTTCACGCGGTCGGAAAGCCCCACCATATCCAGGGCTTCCAGGGCCCGGCGACGGCGCTCCGCCGAAGACACTCCCGAGTTGTAAAGCAGGGGGAGCTCTACGTTCTCGACGGCGGTGGTTCGGTTTAGCAGGTTGTAGTTCTGGAATACGAACCCGATTTTTTTGCCCCGAATGCGGGCCAGGGCGTCCCGGGAAAGCCTTTCGGTGTGTTCCCCGTCCAAAATATAGTGGCCGGAAGTGGGCTTGTCCATGCAGCCCAATATGTTCAGCATGGTGGACTTGCCCGACCCGCTGGTACCCATGATGGTCACGAACTGCCCCGGAAATATGTCGAAAGACACGCCCCGCAGGGCGTGAACCATCTCGGAACCCATTTTGAAGTCCCGACGCAGGTTTTCGATGGAAAGTATGGGCAAATCGTTTGACATCACCTTGTTTTGATTCCCGTAAATACCTTCAGGTTGCCGAAAATACCCTAATTTCGCGGCATTCTTGGGCAAAGTTAAAATTTTATGAGCATTATCTGAAAATTTTGCTATAATTCCCCTTAAAGTTATAAATCTAGGTGATTTATTCATGAAAAAGATAATAACTCTGTCGCTTTTGGCTTGCAGCCTCGCATTTGCGCAGGCGGGCATCCAGGGTGGCACTGATGGTATCCATCAGTACAATACCAAGACTAATGGCCAGCTCGGATTCTCTATCGGTACGGGAGGCAATATCGCTCTCGACGCTTGGTCCTTGAGCCGTGGCGGTAACTATACCTCCAATGGCAAGACTTATGGTTTTAATGACTGGTCTGCGTCTCTTTCTGGCAACGTGAACGCCTCCGTGGGCCTTTACGAGTTTGTGGATTTGGGCTTGAATCTGCCCCTTTACTACGAACATGCCAAGTCTGATGGCCCTTCTGGCTCCAACAACATGTGGACCACTAGCCGTGGTGACTTGAACGTGTGGTTCAAGGTTCGTATGCCTTTCGACAGCCAAAAGAGACTGTTCACGGCAGCCATCCAGGTTGACGCCTATGTACCTTCTGGCGAAGAGTCCGCCGGTGTGCGCCCCCGCCATGCCTGGTACCTGAATAGCAAGGGCGAAACGCACCCCTTCACTACTAACGCCTTCGGTATCGGTGGAAACCTGATCCTTACCTTGGATTTCGTGAACATAGGCATCCCCGTCCGTTGGAACGGCAATGCCGGAATCGTTTATACGGTTGATCACGACCTGCCGGTGACAATGACCTATGGTACGGGTATCAATGTCATGCCCTTTGATTTCATGGATGCCTTTGTTGAATTCTCTGGCGAGTTCCGCGTCGAAGATACCGGCTATCCTCGCAGCCCCCTGGTTGACCCCATGTTGCTTACCCCCGGTTTCCGTTTCCACCTGCCCTTCAACATCGACTTCGCTATGGGTCTTGATGTTGCCGTGCGCGCCCTCAGGAACTTCACCTTCGATGGCGACAAGGAAATGGAACACAGCAAGGATTACAAGCTCACGTTCTCTGGCGAAAATGACAACGTAAGCACGTATTACTACACTCCGACTCCGCTCTATGCCGGTACTGCCTCTCTCGTCTGGCGCTTTGACGGCAAGGACCGTTCCAAGCAGAAGGACGAAGACAAGGACGGCGTTCCCGATGTCAAGGATAAGTGCCTGCATACCTTGTCTGGCATTACCGTTGATGTGGATGGCTGCCCCATGGACAGCGACAAGGACGGCGTTCCTGACGGTGCGGACAAGTGCCCCAATACCGCAGCCGGCGTGACGGTTGATTCTGTGGGCTGCCCCATGGACAGCGACAAGGATGGCGTTCCCGATGGTCTGGACAAGTGCCCGAACACCAAGGAAGGCCGCCAGATTGACGCTACCGGATGCGAAAGCGACTTTGATAAGGACGGTATCCCCGACGCCCAGGACAAGTGCCCCAACACCAAGCCCGGCACTCCTGTGGACAGCACGGGTTGTACCGCCGATGCCGACAAGGACGGTGTTCCTGACGCTCTGGACAAGTGCCCCAACACTCCGGATGGCACTTCTGTAGACAGCACGGGTTGCGTCTCTGACTTTGACAAGGACGGCGTTGCCGACGATTTGGACAAGTGCCCGAACACCAAGGAAGGAACCGTGGTCGACAGCACTGGCTGCCCCATTGATACCGACAGGGACGGCGTGTTTGACGGTCTTGACAAGTGCCCGAACACCGAAAAGGATATTCAGGTGGACAGCACCGGTTGCCCCATGGACATTGACCACGACGGCGTGCCCGACCATCAGGACAAGTGCCCCTACACCCTCGAAGGTGTGAAGGTGGATGCCAAGGGTTGCCCGCTGAACAAGAAGCAGGACCTGAACAAGCTGAAACAGGGAATCCAGTTCCAGACCAACTCCACCAAGTTCACCAAGGACAGCTATGGCACCTTGAATGACATCGTGGCTTTGCTGAAACAGATTCCGTCGCCCAACCTGGAAGTCCAGGGCCACACCGACAACGTGGGTAAGCCCGAAAAGAACAAGGAACTGTCCCAGGTTCGCGCTCAGGCTGTGGTGGATTACTTCATCCAGCAGGGTGTTGAATCTGACCGTCTCCGTGCAGTTGGATTCGGCAGCGAGAAGCCCATCGCAAGCAACGGCTCCAAGCACGGTCGTAAGCAGAACCGCCGCGTGGAACTGGTTCCTTTCGAAAAGTAATCAAACCCTTTTGAAAAAGAAGACGGTCGTAAAGGCCGTCTTTTTTTATCTTTTGAATGACGTCATTCGGAGTGCTGTTATGTCCAAGAAAGTCCTGGTTACAGGTGCCGCAGGTTTTATCGGTTGCGAAGTTTCACTAATCCTTCTTTCCAAGGGTTATGAGGTTGTTGGCATTGACAACCTGAACGACTACTATCAGGTCTCGCTTAAAGAGGATCGCCTCAAGCGCTTGGATAATCCAAGTTTCCGATTTGAGAAAATGGACCTTGCCGATGCCACCTCCATCAGGGGACTCTTTGAACGGGAACATTTTGATGGCGTTATTCACTTGGGCGCCCAGGCGGGTGTACGCTACAGCCTGGTGAACCCCCAGGCCTACATCGACAGCAACATCACGGGATTCCTGAATATTTTGGAAGGCAGCCGTTTCAATCCGGTGGAACACTTGACCTATGCCTCTTCTAGCAGCGTCTATGGACGGAACACCAAGACGCCTTTTTGCACCGAAGATCCTGTCTGCATGCCTTCTAGCTTGTATGCCGCTACCAAGCGCAGTAACGAACTGATGGCGGAAACCTACCATCATCTTTACAAAATTAACGCTACCGGCCTAAGGTTCTTTACCGTTTACGGCCCCTGGGGCAGGCCCGACATGGCGCCCTGGCTTTTTGCAGATGCCATTTTGCACGACAAGCCCATCAAGATTTTCAACAACGGGAACATGATGCGGGACTTTACCTACATCGATGACATTGCCCAGGGTGTGGTCCGCGTGTTCGAAGCTGGAATCGGCAAGAAGGAATGCCGCCTGTACAACATCGGTCACGGTGATCCGGTGAACTTGCTGGACTTTGTAAAGACTCTCGAGAAGCATTTGGGAAAGACTGCCGAAAAGATTTACATGCCCATGCAGCCCGGCGACGTAGAGGTCACCTGGGCCGATACAAAAGCCTTGGAACAAGATGTTGGCTACACGGCAGATACCGATCTGGACACAGGCATCAAGGCCTTTGCCGAGTGGTTCAAGGGATATAACCGCTAGCTCTGTTTTGGCGCGGCCTTGAATACCCACTTTTTATAAAGCGTAAAACTCACCAGCACGTAAACCACGTTGGCCACGATATTTGCGAAGTAGGTGGGCTTCATGAACTGTGAAATCCAAGCTGTAAAGCTTGCACACCAGGCAACGTTTGCGAGGGTGTAGACGACAAGTTCCAGCACCAGCAGGTTCACGCCATAAGACACCAGGAACACGATGATGAAGCGGACGATTTCTGCACGCTTCTTGTTGTGGCTCTTGAAATTCCAGATGCGGTTGCACAGGTAGCTGTTACAACCTCCCGCCACAAAACCTAAAAAGTTGGACAGCTCCACATTCCAGTCCAGCAGCTGGTGCAACACCCAGACCACCGCAAGAGTGATGAGGGTGTTCAATACTCCTATGATATTGTACTTGAGAAAGTGGAGCATAAAAAAAATGTAGGAAAAGAAATATGACCCGTTCGGACCTGAAATAACTATCTTTACAATATGGACTGGATTGCAAGTAAAAAATGTTCGGCGACCGATGCCGCGGCAATGATTGAAAACGGCGATATCTTGGGCATTTCGGGTTTTACACTTGCCGGATACCCCAAGGCGGTACCAAGCGCGCTGGCCGCTCGGGCCGAAAAGCTCCACAGTGAAGGCAAGCCTTTCAAGGTGTCGCTATTCTCGGGAGCCTCTACCGGCGACAGTTGCGACGGTGCGCTGGCGCGGGCAAACGCCATAAGCCTCCGCATGCCCTACCAAAGCAATCCCAGCCTTCGGAAGGCCATCAACGACGGTTCTATCCGTTACATAGACGCACACCTGGGCAAGATGGGTTACCTAGTCCGCACGGGTGCCGTGCCTACTCCGAAAATTGCCGTCATAGAGGTAAGCACTATTCTGCCCGATGGCCGTGTGTGCCTTTCTACCTCCGGCGGAAATTCCGTCTGCTACCTGGAACGCTCCGAAAAGATTATCCTGGAGTTGAACACCCGCTTGGGCGACAGCTACATAGGCATCCACGACAATGCCCTGCCGGAACTGCCTCCACACGCAAGGCCTCTTGCCATTTACGGCGCAGGCGATCGCGCAGGCGAAGACCTTGTAAAGATTGACCCGAACAAGGTTATCGCCATTGTGGAAAATTCCGGCTACGATGAAGTGACGCCCTTCGTAGAGCCCGACAGCGTTTCTACCAACATCGCCGAACGTATTCTGGACTTTATCCGTTTCGAAGAATCCAAGGGTAGGCTTCCCAAAGGAATGGCCTACCAGAGCGGTGTGGGTAAGGTGGCCAACGCCGTACTCACCGCCATGGCAAACGACGAGCGCCTGGGGCAAATCGACATCTTTACCGAAGTCATTCAAGAAGCGGTTATCCCCCTGCTCAAAAAGGGCAAGCTGGGCGTAGCTAGCGGAACGGCCCTTACACTTTCCCAGAGTGCACAAGATGAATTTATCCGTAATGCGGCTGACTGGAAAAAACATTTTGTCATCCGGCAACAAGAGGTGAGCAACAGCCCCGACGTAATCCGTCGCGTTGGCGTCATCTCCATGAACACCGCCCTAGAAGCGGATATTTTTGGAAACGTGAACAGTTCTCTCGTGTGCGGCTCTTCTATGATGAACGGCATCGGCGGGGCGGCAGATTTTGCCAGGAACAGCGCTCTCGGATTTTTCTTAACGCCGTCGGTAGCCAAGGGCGGTGCCATTTCCAGCATTGTGCCCTACGTGAGCCATGTGGACCAGACTGAACACGACTCCCAGATTTTTGTGACGGAGCAGGGACTTGCAGATTTGCGGGGCCTTGCCAGCGAAGAGCGGGCACGGCTCATCATTAAGGAATGCGCACACCCCGATTTCAAGGAACCGCTCACGGACTTCTTGGAATACAGCCTGAAACACGCCAAGGGCGTGCACATGCCCCTTGCGCTGAGCAGGGCTTTCGAGATGCACAACCGCTACCTTGAAACCGGCAAGATGCTACCGTAAATGGCGCTGGGCCATTCTCGCGCTCTTTCTCCGTCGTCATCCTCGCGAAGGCGAGGATCTATTAAACATTCACAAACAAATCGTCCCAATTGGGATTAACTGTATTGATGAGCCGTTCCTTCCATTCTCGATTCCAATGTTTCAGTTGCTTTTCTCTAGTAATAGCGTCATTTACAGACTGGAACTTTTCAAAATAGACCAAGCGATTCACATTATACTTGGCCGTGAAGGCACAAGGGTTGAACTGTGACTTGTGTTCAGTCATCCTTCTTTTTAAATCGTTTGTAACACCTATGTAAAGGACGCTTTTCTTGTGATTCGTCAAGATGTAAGTTGCAAAGGGAGTTATATCGGTCGCGGTTTCCCATGGCGGTATTATACAAAATGCAGATGACAAAAGCAAATTTTAGGGAAGATAGCAGATGTTCGCCTGCGCGAACATGACGAATGACTACCCTCCAGCGTATTCCCGCCTGCGCGAACATGACGAGAAAAAAGAACAGTCGGTTTATACAATCAGTGTAAACCGGTCCACGGTGCGGCCATCGGAAAGCGTCACCGTGCTTTCGAAGTCCGACTTTTTGCGGACCCAGAGCGTTCCCTTGGGGTGATCAGGCGTCTCGTATTCGCTGCGGTAAACTACCAGAGGTTCCACCGTTTCGCAGTCCAGGGCGATTTCCACCACGGTATAGACCATGGTCTCTTTCTTGTAATGGCGGTAGCGCCTGCCTTTTTCTGCAACGGACATAAAAACCCGAATTACTTTTCCAAAAAATTCAGCAGGGCATCCAGGCGGGCGTTTACATCCTTGCGGCCCAAGTTGTAAAGGTCTACCAGTTTGGACTTGTCCTTTTCCAGCCGGGAAATGTGCATGGCCTCGCTGGGTCGGAACACAAACACACTCCCTTCTTTTTCCTTTTCGGCAATCAGGTCCAGACAGGTGTTGTAACGTTCGTGCCGGTTGGCCGCCGCCTCGATGAACTTCGGGTACTTGCGATAGAGCAACTTGAACAGGGGAATCATGGAGTTGGGTTTCTTGCGGAATCCTTCCGGTTGCGTCAAGAGAATCACGATTTTCTCGAACCCCTTCTTCTCCATAATCTCAAAGGGAATGCTGTCGGCGATACCGCCGTCCAAAAGCTTTTTGCCGTCTAGTTCCACAATGTGGCTCATCAGCGGGAGCGATGCCGAGGCGCGAATGGCGTTCATGTCATGGGCATCGCGATAGTCCATCACCCGCAGGTATTCCGCGCCGCCCGTTTCCAGGTTGGAACTGCAGGCGTAAAATTCCGTCGTCTTGCAGGCCTCGGTGAATTTTTCCATGTCAAAAGGCTCTATCTCGTAAGGGATTTGCCTGTAGCAATAATCCACCTCGAAAAATTCGCCGGTACGAATCAGGTTTCCCCAGCCCATATATTTACTGGACTTGGAATGCACCGTATCGATACGGAAATTTCGGCCAATCTGTTCCGACAAGAAACTGCACAGGTGGGTCACGCCAGCAGAAGTTCCGCAGGCACCTCCAAAGCGGAGCCCCAGCTCGTTGAACACGTCCAGAATACCGCCCGTGTAGGCGCCGCGCATGCCACCGCCTTCTACAACCACTGCCACTTTCTTGTACATCATGGGTTACAATCTAGAAATACTTTCGAGCCATTGGTAATCCTTCGGGTGGCTCACGAACCTTTCGGGGTGCTTGCGGTTCAGTTCCAGAAATTCCGGCACCGTCATCCACACGAAATCGTCCACCTCGCCGGGCTGCGGCAGCAGATGGCCGGTCTCTTTGTCGGTAAGCGTTATTTTGTATGTATCGTAATATTCGTTGTCAAAATAAGTGCCGTCGTTCAAGACACTTTCGTGGGTCGCTTCAAAGAGGTATTCCAAATCACCTGAATTTTTATGGACACCTAATTCCTCTTTCAGTTCTCGGACGGCGGCATTCCGGCTGGTGTCGCCAGCAGAGATGTGGCCCGCGCAGCTGGTGTCCAGAAGGTTCGGGTTATTCTCCTTTAGGTGACTGCGAAGCTGGAACAATACACGGCCCGTTCCATCAAAGGCCCAGATATGGACCGTGCGGTGCCAAAGCCCTTTTGAATGAACCTCTGTTCGCCCGCAAGAATACCCTGCCGGGCTGCCGTCTGGGTTCAGGATGTCGATTTGTTCTTCCATAGATGGAAATATAAAAAGGAGAAGCCCAACTTACTTATTGTAAATCGCCTGGAGGGCGCCTGCCAAAAATGCCAAGGGAGCATTCCAGTTGATGGCCACTTCGTTGGTAGCGTAGCTGCAACGGTCATCCAAGTAAGCCAGGGCAGGCTTGTCGGCTGCGGCGTAGTTCGGGCATTTCCAATGATCAGTCCCGTTCAAGTTGATATCCTGCTTGCCCAGGTGAGGCCCGCCCACCAACATGCCGGGCACAGGATCGTCCACAAAGTCCGCTTCGCTGGGACGATGGTGCGGATTGTGGGGGCTGCGGAAACCAAAGCCCGTCACATAGGTAATGTCCATGGGGTTTTTACCCAGCAGGTAATCCAGGCACTGCTGCGCACCGTCCAAATAACTCTTGTCGTTAGTCAAGAGGTATGCCTGCAAAAGCACAATGCCGTTGTTCGCCACGGCGCTGTTGCTGCCCCAGTTCCAGTTCCAGGGATGCATGGGGAGCCTGTAGGCGCTGGTATCGCCGATGGAACGCAGGCTGTTCGCCTCGCCCAGCAAAATCTTCTTTGCCACCCCGGCAAGGCTATCGCCGAACACCTTAGGAGCATTTGCCACGCGAAATACCGCAAGCATGTTCAGGTCGCCCCACCAAGCCCCATTCTGGGTGAAGGGGTTTGCCTTCAAGTCGGAGAGGTAGGCGGCCGTGGCCTTGTCCGTTGACGGGTTTGCTCCAGATGCCACCTTCGCATTGAAAAGTTCAGCCGCCGCAAAACGGAATTCGTCCTTGCCGTCTTCGTTGCCGGGGGCATAGCTTCCCGTATTCACGTCGGCAGGCTGCTTGTAGAACATTTCCGGATTCTTCTTCGCCCAGGCGTAGGCCGCTTCCGCCGCTTTCAGCATCTTGGAACTGTAGGCCTTGTCGAAGGGAGCATACACCACGCTGGCCTGGGCCATCACGCCTGCAAAGTCCAGAGCCGCCGTCACGCTTTTCAGAATGGCGTAACGGGGTGCCGTATCTTTCTCAGGAGCCACGCTTCCGCAGAACTTGAGGGTCGAAACCTTGTGGAATACACTGCCGTCCTTGTCCTGCAGGGTCAGCATCCAGTCCAAATTATAGCGGACCTCTTCTAGAAGCAGGGGCAGCTTCGCGTACTCCCGCGGGATATCCCAGCTCAGGGTGTCCGCATATTTCGGAAACTTTTCGTACAGGTCCAGCAGGGTCCATACCGTAATGCCGGAATTCACGATGTACTTGCCGTAGTCGCCGGCGTCGTACCAACCGCGGGGGGATTTGATAGTCTTGCCCGCGCCCTTGCCGCCTGTGGCCTTGTCGGTACCGTAAACGATAACCTTGTCGTCCATGTGGCCGGCGGCACGGACCCACTTGTCGGCGTAAGGAGCCACCAGAGGCATGCTGGCCCGCTGGTAATAGAACCACTTGAGGCTTGCCTTGGTGACACCTTCATAGACGTTCTTGCCTACGGTGATGGGGTTTCCCAGGTACTCGCCGTTACGGAACAGGCGGTAGGTGCCGGGGGTCTTTACCGCAGAAATGTCATACACCTGGGTCTCTTCGCCACTGTATTCCCACTCGCCCACATTGGGAGCCTTCAGTTTCAGCACCGTCTTGCCGCCCAAATCACGAACCTCAAGCCCGTTGGCGTCGTTACCGGGAATCACCACCTGTTTTTCGGCTTCGGGAGCATAGCCCAGCTGGTTCATCAAGGGGCCTGCGAAGGTCGTGACAGAACAAAGGGAAACAACTACGGTAGACAATGTCGCCGTACTTACGCTAGAAAGGAAACTTTTGCGGGTCTTCATGGCCAAAATATACCTTTAATTTGCAAATTCAAGGGGAAACCCCGCATTTTTCCGTTTTCAGCGAGAACCATTGAACCGTGTTTCCCATACAAAAGAAAAACCGCAGCTTTGTGCTGCGGATTTTTTTAGAGGAGATCCCCGCTTGCGCGGGGATGACAAATGCGGAGCAGGGCTTTTCACCCCAAACCACTGTTTATTTCTTAGAGCGATGGCTGTTCTTGATCCATTCGGTCTTGTGGACTTCGGGGATATCGTCCAGCAGGCGGAGCGTATGCGGCTCTGTGGTGTTGTCCAGCACTTCTGCCGGAGTACCCTGGTTCACAATCTTTCCGTCGTGCATGATGAAGATTCGGTCAGACACGTAGTTGGCAAGGCCGATATCGTGAGTCACGAACACCACGGTCATCTTCAGCTCGTCTTTCAACTTGCGGAGATAATCCAGGATGTTGGCGCGCACGCAGGCGTCCACCATGGAGGTGGCTTCGTCGGCAATCAGCACCTTCGGGCGGAGCGCGAAGATACGGGCCAAAAGCATACGCTGCATCTGACCACCCGAAAGTTCAAAGGGATACTTGCCTTCGATATCGGCAGGCTTCACGTTCACAGCCATCAGGCCTTCGTCCACACGGCGGCGAACTTCTTCCTTGGAGGGCTTGTTCTTGAGCACGTTCAGGGCGTCTTCCAGCTGGCTACGGATAGTAAAGAACTGGTTGAAGCATCCGAACGGGTCCTGGAACACGAACTGAACCTCGTTCCAGTGGTCCTTCAGGTTCTTGATCTTATGATCCCTGTAGAGGAACTGGCCGCGGGTGGGTTCGTAGAGGCCGAGCATAATTTTGGCGAGCACGGACTTGCCGCAACCGGAGCCGCCCACAATAGAGATGAATTCTTCGTCATAGATGTCGAAGGAAACATCCTTCACGGCGGTCTTCAGGGTCTTGCCCGCGCCAAAGTCCTTGCTAATGCGCTTGGCAGAAAATACAACAGGCTTATCACTCAGCATAATCGCACCTCACATCACGACCACCGACAACGCGGAGGTTCTGGGTATTCTTCTTGCAGTCGGGGCATGCCTTTTTGCAACGGTCGGCAAAGCGGCAACCCGTAATCTTGTTACGCAGGCTCGGAGGTGCGCCTTCGATTGCCACCGGGTGGCGGTTACGCTGGCTGGCCTCGGTACTGAGCATGGCGCCCATAAGAGCCTGGGTGTAGGGGTGACGGGGGTCCTTCACCACCTGTTCTGCAGTGCCCTTTTCCACGAATTCGCCCGCGTACATGATGGCAATATTGTCGGCCACGTGGTACAGCAGCGGAAGTTCGTGGGTAATGAAAATCATGGTGCTGAAGATGCCCTTGTCCAAAAGGTCAAAGATCAACTTGATCACTTCTTTCTGGGTAGAAACGTCCAGGGCGGAAGTGGGTTCGTCGGCAATCACCATCTGGGGGTTCAAAAGCGTAGAGATACCGATCACGGAACGTTGGCGTTCACCGGCGGTAAGCTGGATGGGGTAAGAATCCAGCACGCGCTTGGTGTCCATGCCAAACAGGTCGAAGCGCTCGCAAAGGCGGTCATAGACTTCCTTCTTGTCCAAGTGCTTGCCGGGCTGCTGGTGGGCGCCAATCACGTCGGCGGCGATATCCTTGATTTTGCGGACCGGGTTCAGGGCATTGAAGGCACCCTGAGGAATCATGGAAACCTTCTGGGCGAGCACGTTCTTGCGAACGTCCTCGATAGAGCGGTTCATCAAAGATTCCATCTTGTCGCCGCTCTTTACGCGCACGTCACCGTCGCCTTCGGGATAGAGAGGCGGGATGCACATGCCCATAAGGCCAGACACCAAAGTGGACTTACCGCAACCGGATTCACCAGCAATACCCAGGATTTCACCCTGCTTCATGGAGAAGCTCACATTGGTCACCGCGTGGGTCTTGTCGCCAAAGCGGCCCAGGTAGTAGAGGCTCAGGTTTTCGACTTCAAATACATTTTCAGACATTTTCTAAACCTCCTACTTGCGAAGACGCGGGTTAAAGACGCCTTCCATGGAAGTATTGATCAGGAACAGCGCAAACACCGTCAGGGTAATGATGATGGTGGCGGGCAAGAAGGCAATCCAGATGCCGTCGGAAAGGGCACCGTTGTCCTTCGCCTGGTTCAAGATGATACCCAGAGAAGTGGAATCCAGAGGACCAAGGCCGATCATGGAGATGGAGGCTTCGGAAAGGATACCGGAAGACACCTGCATGATGAACACCATGAACACGTAAGAGAGCAGGTACGGAAGCACGTGCTTGATAACGATGTTCAGAGTGCTTGCGCCGTTAATCTTTGCAAGGGAGATATGGTCTCGGCTGCGCAGCGAAGAAGCCTGGGCACGCACCGCACGGGCAGACCAGCTCCAAGCCGTAAGGCCGATGATAAGACCAATCAGCGTCAAAGAACGACCGTCCTTAACAGCAGAGCTGATAAGGACGAGAATCACGAACTGCGGAATCACGATAAAGATGTTGGTGAGCATGTTCAACACTTCGTCGATCCATCCGCCGCGGAAACCGCCAAAGAGGCCGATAAGCACACCGATGGTGGTAGCGATGACGCCCGCCACCAGGCCCACATAGAGGGAGCTGCGGAGGCCTTCGATCAAGAGAGACACGTAGTCACGGCCCAGGTGGTCGGTACCCAGCAGGTGATCGCCGCTAGAACCCGCATAGGGCCCAGCCACGATGTCACGAGCGTTGATGTCCACATGGTAGAACACGGGGCCAAACAGCGCAATCAACAGGGTAATAATGAAAATCGAGATACCGACGACAAACATCGGGGACTTGAGAAGGTTTCTTAATAGTTTTCCCATGATTACTTACCTCCCATCTGGAGACCGGCCTTGACACGAGGGTCAAACACCGCAATCAAAACGTCAACGGCAAAGTTAGCAACGAGCACGCAGGTCGAAATCATCAAGGTACAACCCTGAATGGTCGCGTAGTCGTTCTGCTGGATAGCGGTAAGCATCGCCATACCGAGACCCGGGTAAGAGAAGATCATTTCGGTAATGAGGGCGCCGCCCACCATAGTACCGAGGCTCTGGGCAAGGCCGGTGAGCTGCGGGAGCATGGCGTTACGGAACACGTAGCTGATAATCTTGCCTTCGCGAAGTCCAAGCCACTTGGCGTACTTCATGTAGTCAGTACCCAGTTCGTAGATGGACATGGAACGCATACCCGTTGCCTGACCAGAAAGCAGGATCGGGAACACCGAGAAGAAGGGCAGAATGTAGTACCAACCCACACTCTTGATGCAACCCCAGGAGAAGCTCAGCTCCGTAATGTCGGGGCTGTAGGCGCCCATGGCAGGGAACCAACCGAGAGTGATGGAGAAGAGCGCTACTAAGAGCATACCGAACACGAAGAAGGGAATGCCGTTCAGGAACATGGCGCAGGGGAAGAACACCTTGTCGAAGATGCCGCGCTTGTAGGCTGCGAAAGCACCCAGCAGGTTACCGATAATCCAACCGAGGATAATGGTGGGAGCCTGGATGAGGAGCGTCCAAGGAACGGATTCCTTGATGATGTCCACCACCGGCTTCGGATACTGGCTGTAAGAGATACCAAGGTCACCCTTGAACACGTTCTTGATATAGACCAGGAACTGGGAGAATCCGGAAGCAAGGCGGGGGTCGGCCTTCTTGACCACTTCGTCCACCATGACGGTGTCCTGGCGTTCGGCCTGGTACTGTTCCATCACCGGAACCTGTTCCACCTTGGCCACCTTCTTCTTGGTCTTCGGGTCCTTTTCCATGACCGGCTTACCCTTTTCGTCGAGCACCGGCTTTTCTTCGAACACCGGGCTACCCTCGGCGTCCACCACCTGGCGCTCCAGCATCTTGGGCGTGCCGTCTTCGTTCACTTCCTTGACGGTCTTCAGCACAGGGGCGCCGTTTTCGTCCCGCTTTGCCACCTTGACCGTCTTCATCTGGCCGTTGGCATCTACCTCAGGGTCGTAGATTACGTTACCCTGGTCGTCCAGCTCGGCCATACCGAAAGCCTTGAGCAGGCCTTCTTTCTTGAGCTTGGCTTCTTCGGGCGAAAGACCCTGGGCGGCCTTACCCATAATGATGTCCACAGGGTTGTTCTCACCCATACGGGGCAACGTAAAGTTAATCGCCACGGCGACAACAAACGTCAAGAGATACCAGAATCCCTTCTGCAGGACATAGCGCAACATTGGATATTGTTTAAGCATTTGTCGTCCTTTTATTTAGCAAGCTTGAGGTTCCAAAGAATCTTGGTGCCGGAGGCAATCCACGGGAGCTGCGGCGGAGCGTAGGGGTTTTCGGCAGTGGGCCAGTTGGTCCATACGCGGTCGCTGAATTCGTAGAACTGTTCGGGCAGGTAAACCAGCGGAATGGAGGGCTGGTCTTCCATGAAAATCTTGTTGAGTTCGCGGTAAGCCTTCGCGATTTCTTCGGGGTCGGTCATCAGCGGGATTGCAGACATCAGCTGGTCCACTTCGGGGCGGAACTCAGGAGTGCCCGGCTGGTTGTAACGGCCGATGTTGGTACCAGCCCAGGCGCCAAGAGGCTGCCAGTCGCGGCTGGACATGACTTCGTTGAAACGGCTCCACGGCAGAGACGGAGACACGTCGGCAGAGGGCTTGTCCATGAGCAGGTCAAAGTTACCCGTACCCTTGGCAGGCCAGTACTGACCGCCATCTACAAAGCCTTCACGCACGTCGATACCGGCCTTACGCATACCTTCTACGGCGATGGTCACCATGGCTTCCCAGTCGGTCCAACCGGCAGGGCTCGTGATGTAAAGCGTGGGGAGCTTTTCGCCCTTGGCGTTTTCCATGTGGTCCAGAGTTCCATCGCTCTTCCATACAGACTTGAAGCCCGCTTCGGAAAGCATCTGCTTCACGGTGCTCAGGCGTTCGTTCTCGTCGGTAATGGCGAGGTTCACGCCGTACTTCTGGGCGTCTTCGTCATTGATGTACTTACCTTCGAGGCCGGTAGGCATAATCAGGCCCGGCTTCAAGGTAGAGGTGTAGTTGGAAACGGCGAACTGGCGGATAGCGGTGTAGTCGATAGCCGTTGCCAGAGCCCTACGGAAACGCTTGTCGTTGAGCGGTTCCTTCATGGTGTTGATCATGAGCATGGGCATGGCGCCAGGTGCAAAGTAAGGCGGTTCATTGAACCAGGTATGCACGCCGCGCTTGCGCCAGATGCGGGTCACGAAGCTCATAGAAGCATCGAGGTTACCCGTGGTGAGGGCGATGGTGTTGGCGTCGTTGCTCTTGTAAATGGGGTGAACCACGTACTTAGGAGCGGGGAGCTTGCCGTCGTGGAGGGCGGCATTGCCCCAGTAGTCGTCACGACGCTGCAAGATAATCTTGTTGGGGTCGGCGGACATGATATTGTAGGGGCCAGAAACCACCGGATTCTTGTCCATAGTGAGTTTCTTGACTTCGTCGAGACCCTTTTCGGCAATCAGCGGCTCGAACACGTGGGCCGGAGCGATACGGATTGCCTGAAGCAGGTCGCGCACAGACAGCGGGTTGTTCCTCTGGGCCTTGTTCACGATAAAGGCCAGACGTTCGCCAATCATCTTGCGTTCGGCGGTGGAGTCCTCGGATGCCGGTTCGGCGTAAAGGGTATCCACATGAATGTCGGAAATCTGTTCGGAGGTGTTGATGGAACCCTTGGTGAAAATGAACTTCACGTCGTTGGAGTTCACCTGCACCCCGTCGCTCCACTTGGCAGCGGGGTTCAGGGTAACCACAATGCTGTCGTTGTTGGAGAGGTCTTCGTCCAGGTGTCCCAGAAGGTCCTCGATCTGGCCGTTCAAGGTGTTATAGGTAATAAGCGGTTCGTAAACCAGGTTAAAACGACCACCCACAGGCCAGGCAGCCATCCAGCTTTCGGCAAGGGGGTTGAACGTCGCGGGAGCGCCCCATTGCTGACCGGACAGGTAGAGCGTCTCCTGGCGTGGAAGCGCACCTTCGACCTGGTCGCTTCCACAACCCGAAAAGACGATACCACTTGCCGAGAGAGCCAAAAGCATCTTGGCAGTAGATTTCATAGCAATCATTATATCCTCATTTTATATAGCCAAAAACG
The DNA here is from genome assembly GCA_016295375.1 of Fibrobacter sp. Classification (GTDB taxonomy): domain Bacteria; phylum Fibrobacterota; class Fibrobacteria; order Fibrobacterales; family Fibrobacteraceae; genus Fibrobacter. The sequence continues at coordinate 34,068 of JAEDLI010000007.1, forward strand.
GCATCGATGAAAATCGTTTTTTAATCTAGTTTATTTATGGCCAAAAATTCACGGCAAAAAAAAAATTTTCTGTTTACAAGGCGTTGAGCATCGGGGTGTTGTAAAAATTTGTTTAGGAATGTTTACAAAATTCCTTCTGTTTTTTGCTATTTTCCTGCTATGGATCTTCTCGAATTTCTAAAACCGATGCCGGTCGTGGGCATTCTCCGCGACATTCCCCAGGGCGCCGAAGAAGCCTGCGTAGAAACTGCCACCAAGTGCGGACTCAAGGCCATCGAGGTCACCATGAACACTGCCGGTGCCACCAGCATTATCAAGAAGCTCAAGGACTGTGCGGGTTCTTATGGAATATTGGTAGGGGCAGGCACGGTCCGTCACGAAAGCGACCTGGAAAAGGCCGTAAATGCCGGGGCCGAATTTATTGTGACCCCCAACACCCGCAAAGAAATTATCCGGCTTTCCAATACGGCAGGAATTCCCATCATTCCGGGAGCGCTATCCCCTACAGAAGTCCAGAAGGCCTACGACCTGGGGGCTGCCGCCGTAAAGGTTTTCCCGGTAAACTGCGTAGGCGGGCCCGATTACATCAAGGCCCTGCGGGGTCCTTTCCGGGACATTCCCTTGATGGCCTGTGGTGGCGTAAACCCGCAAAACGCCAAAGCCTACATGGAAGCAGGAGCAAACCTGGTTTCTTTCGGCGGGAGCATCTTTAATCCGACACTCATGTCAAGTGGCAACTGGGACGAAATAGGCCGACGGCTCAAAGAATTGCTTGCCGTCTGCGTCTAAAGCATTTGTGATAACAAGACTTTGGCCTGGATTCTTCACTCCTCTTCGCTTCGTTCAGGATGACAACAGTGGAGTGAACTCAAAGCAGGAGAACAAATGTGAAATGAGTAGTCAGTTGTGAGTCTTTGTAATCACACCTCTCATTACCGTCCGGCGTGCATCTTCTTTTTGCACTCGTACATGGAAGCGTCGGCGCAGTGGAGCATCTCGTCCATGTCCTTATAGACCTCGCCGGAATAGGCGATACCGTAGGCAAAGGAGACCTTCTGGTCTACGATGGTGATGTCGCCCACCGCCTTCTGCATGCGTTCTGCACAAATTAATGCACCCGCCTTGTCGGTATCGGGGCAGAGCACCATGAATTCGTCGCCACCCATGCGGAACAGCACATCGGATTCGCGAAGCAGGTCCTTGCAGGCCTTGACCACGGCGCGGAGCAACAGGTCCCCGGCCTGGTGACCGAACTTGTCATTCACCGTTTTGAGACCGTTCAGGTCAAAATAAACCATGGAGAAGTGCGTTCCATAACGCTTGCTGCGGGAGAACCATTCGCGCAGGGTGTAAAAGGCATGCCTGCGGTTATAACTCTGGGTCAAGTCATCGGTGAGGGAAATGTCACGCAGGTACTTGAGGGTGCGGCAAAGCCGGGTATGCACATTGATACGGGCCAGCAAAATCTCGGTAGGCGAATGCTTGCACACAAAATCAGAAGCACCGGCATGGAAACCCTTGGTAATGCTGTCGGAATCTTCCCTGCTGGTGAGGAATATGATAGGCAAATCATCCAGGGCGTGCTTTTCGCGAATGCGCAGGCATACCTCGTAGCCGTTCAGGCTAGGCATGTTGATGTCCAGAAGCACCAGGTCAAAGGTTCCCTTTTCCAACAGGGCCAGAGCTTCTTCGCCGGAGGTTGCGGCCACCACCTTGTAACCCACCTGGGTCAAAAGTTCCCCGTTCTTTTCCAGGATTTCGGTGCTGTCGTCTACGATGAGAATCTTTTCTTCTTTCATATACTCCCCCTATAAAAATTCCAAGGTTGGAGCCTTTTCGATTAGGCCAAGCTTTGCGGCATATCCAAAAAAGCACTCCAAGGATTTTTTTCGTTCGTCTGTAAAATGATAATCTATAATTTTATAGTAATCAAGTAGCGACTTCTTGTCCAGATTCACGGGAAATCTTGAAATCCAGCGGTCCAGAGCGGAAGCGGGGTCGGCACGGAATGCCTTAACGCTTTTTTCCGTTTCTTGTAGATATTGCTCCAGAATCGGTCTGATTTCGGGTTCAAGAGCCGATTTCTCGATAATCCACGCCCCAAACACGAAGGGCATGCCCTGCCAGTCCTGCCACAGGGTCCCTAGGTCGTAGCTGTAAGGGAACCGACGGCGTTCCGCTTCTTCCAGGGCCAAGTCCCCGATAAGCAGACAGGCATCGTCGGTGGCTTCGGCTTCAAGACCGGCGGTATATTCGGTGCGCACCCGGAAACGTTCCGAAAGCAGAATTTTCAGCAGGGCCACAGAGGTCTGGCTCTGGGAGGTAAGCCGCACCGTCTTGCCGTCAAGGTCTTCGATGGGGAACCTTGAAAAGAGCTTTACGGAACGGACCTCAAAGGAGCAAGAAGTACAAAGCCTGGGTGACAAGACAAAGGCGCCCGGTTTCTGGGCAAAGGTAATCGAAGAGGCCGGGGACAAATGAATCGTGCCCTCCCGGAGACCCCTGCTGTGCACGCTGGGCGGACCGTCCACAAAACGCACACGGGGGAATTCCTGCTCACGACCCAAAAAGCCGTGAAAGAACGGCGCACAGACCAAAAAAGGAATTCGACCCACCAATAAATCCATGGAAAAAAATTAACTTTTGGCGGTGGCGTTTTGTAGGCCGCAAAACAATTAACCGAAAAATAAAAGATATTGGCTAAGGAATAATGGCTGTATTTCACGTGAAAAAGACGTCCCTGGGCGAAGACAAGACCAGTCTCGTGTTCAAGGGTAAGATTATCGAAGGGCCCATCAGCAAGGGCATGACCATGGAAATCCCCGTTACGGGCGAAGCCGTGATCAAGATGAAGATTTACGATGTGGTCCAGTTCGACAAGCAGAAGGACGAAGACAAGAAGGTGGGACTGGTGGTTGACTTTTACAACCTGCCCGACGACCTGGAGGTGGTCCAGGACCTGAACATTGCCGACGAAGACCTGAACATCGTCAATGAATAACTTTAAGCCGTCAATTCCGACGGCATAACCAACAGAGCAAAAGATGAAAAAAGAAAGGCTAAGGGGAGTGAATTTGGGTGGCTGGTTCAGTCAAGTGGACTGTATCGAAGAAAAGGACCCTGTAGGTTTTCCGGGACTCGTTCCCCACATCAAGACTTTCCTCGGGGTGGAAGACTTCAAGCGCATCTGCGAGGCGGGGTTCAACCACGTGCGCCTGCCCGTGGACTACTTCAACCTGTTCGGGACCGACGACGCCAGCAAGCCGAACGAAGAAGTGTTCGGCCTTCTGGACAAGGCTCTCAAAGAGATCCAGGCCGCAGACCTGGACGTGATTCTGGACCTGCACAAGTGCCCCGGTCATGACTTTCATCTGGGTTGCTCTACGGAACAGGCTTTCTTTGCAGACCCTGCCGCCCGTAAAAAGACCTGCGACATCTGGGCCTACATGGCCGAACGCTACAGCGGCGAGTCCCGCGTGATGATGGAACTTTTGAATGAACCCGCCGGAAGCGATTCCAAGGTATGGGACAAGGTGAAGGACGAAATCTTCTGGGCTATCCGCAAGCACGCTCCCAAGAACACCATCGTGGTGGGCAGCAACAAGTGGAACAGCGCCAAGGAATTCGAGTTCCTGACTCCCATGGACGACGACAACGCCATTTATAGTTTCCACACCTACACTCCGGTGACATTCACCCATCAGGGTGCCGCCTGGATCCAGGACCCGTTCTTCCACATTGAACGCCCCTGGCCCGGTGACTACGCAGCCCCCAGCGCCGATAGCACCACTCGTCTTGATGTGGAATACGGCAAGTGGGACAAGGCTCGTCTCCAGGCTAGCATCCAGAATGCTCTGGATTTCCGCGCCAAGTACGACCTGCCGGTGGCTTGTAACGAATTCGGCGTGTACGTGCAGGTACCCCGTCAATACCAGCTTGCCTGGATGCGGGATTTCCTTGACATTCTGCGTGAAGCCGACGTAGGCTACAGCTACTGGAACTACAAGAACCTTGACTTTGGCCTGGTATCGAAGGACGAGTTACTGCACAATAGCCTTGCGCAGTACAACAATCCGGAACGCCTGGACAAGGAACTGATGGAAATGATTGCTCGCGGGTAGCTAAGAATAAACGAAATCGTCCTAATCAAGAATTAGACAATTAAATCTACTACTAGGTAGATGGCGAGGGCGATGCTACAGACGCTGATGAAGTTCTCGATGAACTTGTTGCCTTTTTTGCGCTGCAGGAAACTGCCGCAATAGCCGCCGAACCAGGCTCCTACCGCCATGATGATGGCGATGGGCCAGTCGATCTTGCCCGCGAGCCCAAGAGCGAGGGTGCTCATGCAGAGGAACACGGTGGTGAGGGCGTTCTTGAGGGCGTTTACGTGAATGGGATCTAGGCCGGTGTACCGCGTGAGGCTGAAAATCTGGACAAAGCCCACGCCCACCTGGACGATGCAGCCGTAGATGGCCACACAGCAAAAACCCAGGGCCCCTTTCCAGGTGAGTTTTTCGGGAGGAGTTGCGGGGGGCTTGCCGAGGATGTTTTTGCGGAGGCGGCTCATGACCACCACGAGGCAGATGACGGCGGCGAGAATGGCCTGGAACGCCTTGTCGCCGATGCGAACCAGAAAGAAGATGCCGATGCAGGCCCCGACGATGGTGGGAATCAACAACTGGAAGAATATTTTCTTGTTGAGGTAGCCGTGACGGGCGAGGTTTGCCACGGAACTGATGTTTCCGATGATGAGGCCGATGCGGTTGGTGCCGTTTGCCACCGTGGCGGGCATGCCGAGAAATATCATAATGGGCAAACTCAGGGTGCTTCCGCCGCCTGCGATGCTGTTGATGAGGCTAACGATTGCGCCTAGCACGAAAAAGGCGGGATACTGGCCGTATTCCCACCAGGTGGCGTCCATCATTTGGCAAGTTCCTTTTTCAGAAATTCCATGTTGTCGTGAACCTTCTGCTTTTGGCTATAGTCGGGGTATTCCACCAGGCAGTTGTCCAGGGAATCGATGGCATCCTTGAGCAGGGATTTTTTGTTCTGTTCATCTTTCTGCTTTTGGGACTTGGTGAACAGCTGGCTTGTCACCTTGCGCTGCTTGTTGCAGTAGGCGTCGGCCAGGGCGTTGTATTTTTCGAGGGCCTGTTGCCGCAAATTGCTGAACATTAACTTGTTCAAAAGCTTCTTGGCCTGGGGGAATTTTTCTTGACGGGTCAGGGTGTCGGCCTGGGCGAGGGCTTGGGCGGGGTCGTGCTTTGCCCAGTAATCCTTGGCCACGGAATCGGCGACGGCGGCAAGTTCTGCGATTCTTGTGGCGAAGGCTACGGTCTGCAGGGAATCTTCGAAGTCCCGGTAGCGCAATTGGAACTCTTTCAGCTTTGCCTGGGCCGCATTGAATTCAGCATGGCCTTCGGCAAGAACCCTGATTTCGGAAAGTTCGCGACGGGCCTTTTGCAAGGTGTTGGTGTAGGCGATATTCTTTTGACCGTTCGCCCAGTTCACGAGGGAATCGCCGGGGCTTAAGGCTATGAGACTGTCGGCGGTTTCGGCAACGAGGCTGTAGGCGGACTGGGCCCGGTTCATGTTCTGGATTTTAAGGACCATGGGGTCGAACTGCTTGGACTTTTCGGCGCGGGTCTTGCCGAACTCGTTGAGCAGGGAATCGGCGCGACGCTCCCACTGGAGCCAGAGAGGCTTGATGACGCGGAAGCGTTCCAGGTAGGCGGTGGCGGAATCGGTGTAGCCTGCACGGTACAGGGAGTCGGCGAAGGCGAAGACCTCATCGACCAGGGCGGGAAATGCCGTGTAGGGGTCGATGACCTGAGATACAGATGGTTGGGGCATGCTCTGAACGCCAGTTTGATCTGCACCGAACTGGGTTGACTCTGTCGCTGCCGCGGGGATGTTCTCGGGTGTGGAAAGACGGTAGTTGTCCAGCTGCTGGGAGTTGAACATGACGGCGGACTGCTGGGCCGCCTGTTGTCTGGAAAGTCCCGATTCAGTTGAGGAAGTTGCGGACGCCTCGGACGAAGGTTGCTCCGTCGCAGCGGCCGGTGCGGACGCTTCCAAAGCAGGTGCGGCCGTTTCTGAAACTTGCGAGGAAAGCGCATTCTCCGGCGAGGAAGTTGCCGGGGCCGTCCCTGCGCAGGCGGCAAGGAGCGAGAGAAAAAGTGCAGATGCAAGCAGTCGTTTCATAGTCAAATTTCTCGGTTTTTATTCCCCGGCTTCCAGCGGGACGAAGGCGTTGTTTCCGTCCAGGTCGGCAGGCAAGTCCCAGTCGTCGTCCTTGGGCATGGCGGCAGGAGCGGTAGCTACCGGAGGTTGCTCCGTCGCAGCGGCTGGAGCTTGAACGCTGCCAGGCTGTTCTGCGACCGCCCCGGATTGCGCAGGTGCGGCCGAAGCTTCGGTCTGTGCAGCCTCGCCGTCTTCGACGGGGACGATGGAAAGCTCCGGCGCGGGTGCAGACTCTGCAGAGGCAGCGCTATCTGTGGCGGCTTCGGCAACGGCGGCCCTGAAACCGGGAACCTCCAGCCACGGGAGGGTGCGGCCTGCAGAAGCTTCGGATTCCGGAAGGACAAAGCCTGTCATGGGGTCCACCTTCAGCTCGCCCCGCTCGTTAGGCAGCACCAGCGGGACTTCGCCCGTGGCCAGCATGGAAATGTCAAAGAAGTCGACGTGTTCGGGAATGCCCTGAATGTCGATTTCTTCTTTGGCAAAGGCCGCCCATTGTGGCAGGCCACCCGATGCACCTGCGATTCGGGTGCGGCCTGACTTTAGCGGTTTGTTGTCGTCAAAGCCCACGTAGCTTCCGATAGCCACTACGGAATCCAGCGCGATGCCGTTCTGTTCTGCCACGTAAGTGGGGAGCGCTCCCATGAAGGCCACGTTGCGGTAATCGTTGGTAGTACCCGTCTTGCCCATCACCGGGAAACGAAGCGTAGTGGAACGGTCTTCGCTTGAAACAGAAAGGTTTGCCACCTGGCTCCTGGCCGTACCGTTGGTGAATACGGAGCGAAGCATCACCGCCATCTGAGATGTGACCGTATCGGAAAGTACCTGCTTGGTTTCTACCTCGTTCCTGAAAATCACGCGACCGTCACGGTTCTTGATTTCCTTGATAAAGCATGGGTCGGCCCAGTCGGCATCCAGGCACTTGTAAACCTTCCCGGTGAGCAAGGTCTGGTAGGCCGTGGTGATTTCGCCAAGAGAAATCTCGTTTACGCCCAGGGGCATGCTGAACACTTTTTGCAGTTTCTGATGAATGCCGATTTCGTTTGCGAAGCGGGCGTATTCTGCCATGGAGAGCGCCCTGCGGAAATCAGGCCAGTAGCGGAGCTGGCTCAATTCCAGGTAATCCTTTTCGGAATCTACGGGCTCCATCATGGTGGTGAGCCGCTTGAAATCGGCCAAGCTGAAATTGGGGAACAGTTCCACCGATTCCATGGGCGGGAGCGTGGCCTCTACATCGGGGTCCAGGCTCTTGGCTTCGCGGGCACGCAAAATTTCGGCGTAGTTCTTGTAGTTGTGGTTCAGGTACTTGATGAGGGTTTCGTCTTTCTTGGCCTGCTTGACGCCTACATCCGTGAACGTACCGTAGCGCAGGTTCAGCACCGCACGGGCGCGGGCGGACTTGCCCTCTAGCCTGTAGCGCTCTGCAAGGGCGTCGCGGGCGCGGGTAAACTCGATTTCCCGCTTGGATTCTTCTTTCAGGGTGAGGCCGAACTTGTCACGAAGCCGCTCGAAATATTCCTTGCGTTCTTCGTCGGCATCTTGGGCAAAGCCGTTCTGGGCCGCCACCTCGGCAAACTCGTTACTGTCCAGCTTGTCTAGCAAGTGTTCCAACAGCCAAATGCTGGCGATGTTTTCGGAACGGGTGGTAGCCCAGGCGATGGTCACCACGTCGCCCTTGTTCTTGTGGTCGGGCCGGGGGAAATAGAACAGGTTCACGTACTGGAACACGTTGAACTCGTTTTCCAGCTCGTCCATGTAGTTCCAGTGGTGTTGCAGGGCCAGCGCATAGAGCAGGGGTTTCCAGCTAGAACCAAGCTGACGCACCGCCTTGAAGCTACGGTCATAACCCGTGTTGTGGAAACCGCCCTGGCTTGCAAGCACCATGCCGTTCTGGATAGCCACGAGACCGCCCTGCAGCACGGGTTCCGTCTCGATCTTGCAGGGGGCGTAGCCCTCGATCTTGTTTTCGTCCAGCACGCTCACCAGAAGGATTGCTCCCGGTTTCAGCTGGGAAGCGAGAATCTTGTTCACGTCGCCACCCACCTGGGCTGCAAATTCCTTGACCGCGGCCTCCGTGACGACACCCTTCAACTGGCCAAAGTCCAGCTTCAAGGATTTCAGCTTGCCCTTGTCGTCGTAGAAAACACTATCTACGGCACCGTAAAGGTAATCGCCCTTGCGGGCACTCTGGGCACGGTTTGCAAACTGGGCCTTGGGGAGCACGAACCCGCCCAACTGCATCTGGAGATTGCTGATATTGTTCTGCAGGGCACGCTTGGCGGCATCCTGACTCTTGGCGTCTAGGGTCGTGACGATTTCCAGCTGGGCCTTGCGCCAGTCGTCGATTCCTTCGCCCTCGAAAAGTTCCTTGAAATATTCGCTGTCCAGGCGTTCTTCCAGTCGCTCCAGCGTGGTGCTCATGCTGAAGCGGAAATTCCCGTGGTTGAATTCCAGCGGTTTTTCGAGGGCCTTGTCCATGTCCTCTTGCTCGATGTAGCCTTCTTCTACCATGCGAGAAAGCACGTATTGCAGGCGTTCTGCACCTCGGGCGATAGCCCGGTCACGGCGTTCCTTGTTGCGCTGGATAAAGGGGTCGTAGTTGAAGGGGCCCTTCACGGAACCTGCGATAAAGGCGCATTCGGCCAGGGTCAGGTCTTTCAGTTCCTTGTTGAAGAAATACTGGGCGGCAATGGCAACTCCCTTGCCCGTGCCCGAAACGTGGAACTGGTTCAGGTAGAACTCCAGGATTTCTTCCTTGGAAAAATGCTTTTCCATGCGGAGCGCGTTGATCAGCTCCTTGCCCTTTTCCTTGACAGAACGTTCCTCGCGGCCAAAGATGTTCTTGACCGCCTGCTGGGTGAGGGTGGAACCGCCCTGCCGCATGTGCCCGCTTTTCAGGTTCGAGACCATGGCGCGGGTAAAGCCGTACAGGCTGAATCCGTCGTGGTTCCAGTAGCCCGCGTCTTCGGCGGCCACCAGGGCGTTCACGATGTTCACGGGAATGTCGCCGTAGGGCACATACACGCGGTGGTTGGCATCGAAAAATGCGCCCAGGAGATTGTCACCGTCGCGGTAGAACACGCGGGTCTCGCCGGAGAGCACCTGCAGGATAGTCTTGCGGTTGAACTGGTTGTCGGGGTCCTTTTCGGGCAGAATCTTGAAAACGACAATGTAGAGGGGGATGCAGCAGATGAGGCCCACCAGGGCAAATGCCGCCATAATCTTGAGTAATTTTATTAGAAGCCGCACCATTATAGCCGCAATTTAGCTTTTTTGGCGGGCTTTTTTGGGCAATTTTGGGCATTCACCCTTGAAAAACTGCGGATTTTTATGTAAAATTGGAGTCCCCAAGATGGGAAGGTGGCCGAGCTGGCCGAAGGCGCGTCCCTGCTAAGGACGTATAGGACTTAATCCTA
>JAEDLI010000064.1 GCA_016295375.1 Fibrobacter sp.
TCCACTAAGTGCTAAAGCACTAAGAGTCGTATAAAAGGCCAAGTGTCCAAAGGTCTCCTAGGGGGACACCCCCTAACACCCCCGCAAGCTTCTGGAATCATTTGTTAAATTATACTGCAAAAAAAGGAGAACCCCATGAATTCATTTTGCAAAATCGCTCTTGTTGCGTTTTCCATAGTTCTTTTCGGTTGTGCTCCCCGTGTCCCTAATTTTTTTGTGGAACCCACATGGACAGAAAAACCCACAAACGTTTTCGTTGTTTACACCGAACCGGTAATAGAGAATCAAGATGACCTGGAGGACGACCTAAAGGATTATGCGGAAAATTTTGACGAATGGTTCAACCCCGAACTAAAAAAATATTTGGACCTGTTTGCGAGAAATTCAGTTCAATTCACACTAACGAAAGCAGAAACAAATCAAGTTGTTCCTGACACCGCTAAAATTCAGGACACAAGCATGATTGTTCCGACATTTAAAGGTATGGAGGGCAACGGTGTCTATCTAGTTCTATCGAATATCGTTTTCTCACGGCGCGAAGACACCTATATGCACCACGGTTTCCAAACCACCATGCCTAACACCAACCAAAACATGAATGGAGACAATATCAACAACTACTATACCGAAAATGCATTATGGGTTTCGTCAGATTACGCCTTTTATGATGCCAAAACAGGAGACAGGCTTGCTTTCGGCCGCCAGTCGCAAAGAAGCAGGTTCACCTACGCCATGACAACCGGGGATTGGGAGAAGTGCGTCAAGGGACTTGCCAAAAAAATCCTCTTGAGGACGCCGCTCCTTAACCGATAATTCTAGAACAGGTCGTCACCCTTGACTTCGGCCTGGGCGATGCCGCTATACATGTTGCGTTTTAGCCCGTAGGTGGTAATAAGGACCAGGTGCAGGGCTTTCTTAGTCTTGGTCTCCGTCCTGAAAGTCTCCACCTTGTTTCGAAGAATCAGGTCGTATTCCTTGTCAATCGTAAATTCGGACTGGGAAAACTTCATTTCGCACAAGTCGATGATTCTGTCGCGGCGTTCGATGACCAGGCCAATCTGTGCACCAGGTTCCCCCTTGCTGGACCACGACGATCTTTCGGTAAGGACACCCGCGATGCCAAGCTTGTCCTTGATTTTGTCGATATGGTCCTTGCAGACCTGTTCGAAGGAATACCCGCACCACGCCCGCTTCGCCGGGTTGTCCAGCGTATTCTGCCAGTAGTTCTCGTCCTTGCCGTTCTGGTCTTTCAAAAACCGGAAGTAGAAAAGAGTGTAGTAGTCGGCGAGCTGGTAAGTCGTCAGTTTCTTCTTGTTGCCGTAGTAGTTGTAGGGGCGAACGAATCCTGAATTGGAAAGATTTTCGAGAATCTTTGTAAGTGTCCCGTTTTCGGGCAACTTTGTCGCTCCTGAAATTTCCTTCTTGGTGAGCCCCTTGTTCTTTTGGGAAAGCGCCTCCACGACCTTGATGTGTGCATCCGCATTTTTGAACAATGTCGCATAAAGGTTGTTGAACTCGTTCCAAAGTTTTCCGTGTGGCTTGAAAAAAAGTTCGTCGATGTTCTGTGCCAGGGACAGTTCCTTTTGCAGGTGGCTCAAGTAGAACGGGATTCCTCCCATGACCATGTAAAGTTGGATGATGTCGTAGCGGTTCCAGACGATACCCTTGTCGTTCAGGAATTCTTCGGTCTCCCCCAGAGTGAACGGCTCAAGAAAAATGCGACCCGTGGCGCGGTTGTAAAGTCCGCCGACATTGTTCAAGATGTTGTCTGTGAGCCATGTGATTGCCGAACCGCATACAATCAGCAAAATGTTGTTGTCCCAGGCGGCGTAGCCGTTCCAGAAGACTTCGAACGCTCTCAAGAAGTCGGATTTCTGGGAATCCATCCACGGCATTTCGTCAAGGAACACGACCAGCTTTTCGCCGGTATTCTTTTTTTCTAGCCCCGCCTGCAAAAGCGAAAACGCGTCAAGCCAAGTCCTGGGAACTCGCGACTCGCCAAAGTATTTTTGCAGGGCGAGGCCGAAGTTGGCAAGCTGCATCTCCTTGCTGCCGTCACAAATGCCCGTCACCTGAAAGGCGAAAGTGTTGTCGAAATATTCCCGAATCAGGTATGTCTTGCCCACGCGGCGGCGGCCATAGACCACGACAAAATCGGAGCGTTTGGATTCGACGAACCGGTCAAGCCCGCGGATTTCCTTTTTCCTGCCGATAATGCGCATTTAAGCCCCTATTTTAAGATTTCTCGTCTAAATATATAAAAATATTTGACTTTTAGACCAAATTTACAATATTTTTAGTCTAAATCTTTAATTTTATCAAAGATTTAGACAAGAAATAAGTTAATTCCATATCTAAAACTATAATTTTCAGCAAAAAAGATTATTTTTTTCAAGTATATCCTATTTTTATAAAAAATTTTATTGAAATTTGTAAAAATTGACTATTTTTATAGGAATTTTAAGTTTTTTATATTCCAACTATTGCAAAATAATTTTTTAGAGTATATATTTGGAGGCATGAGACCCATTATCGAATACATCGACTACCGAGAATGCATCCGGGATTATTACGAAGAGAGAAAGGCCCGCAAGGGCTTTTCGTGGGCCTCTTTTGCGGAGAGCGCCGGACTTTCGTCCCCCGTGTTTTTGCAATATGTTTGCGAAGGCAAGAAAAACCTGGGGGAGCGTTCCGCGCCGCAAGTGGCAAACGCCATGGGTCTTGCCGGTTTCGAGTCCACCTTCTTTTGCAAGCTGGTGGCCCTGGACAACGCAAAGAAGGAAAGCGACAAGAAGGGCATCCTGGAAGAAATCACTGAGCTGGCCCGCATCCACAAGGTGAAGCTGGTCACCGCCGAGGAATACCAATTTTTCAAATCCTGGAAGAATTCCCTTATTCGAGAACTCGCTCCCGCCATGGATGGCGCGACCCCGAAAGAGATTTCCAGGGCCACCCGCTACCGCGTAAAGACCGGAGAAGTCCGGGAGATTCTGGACTTTTTACAGGAGGCGGGCTACTTGACCCAAGACGAACAGGGCCATTACCGGCAGGCCGACCGCTCGCTCCGCATGAGCCACCCCTCCCGCAGCACCAAGACCGTCCAGAAAGCCGTGGCCCACGACCTGCAGGTGCAAATGGCGGAACTCGCCGTCGATACCCTGAAAAACGACCCCGCCCAAGACCGTAACATTACCGGTTTGACTCTAGGTATAACCCGCGAAGCCTACGCCAAAATTGTAGAGGAACTGGCCGAGTGCCGTCGCCGTATCGTGGCCATTGCCACCGAAAGCGCCAAGACCGAAGAAGTTTACCGCCTGAACATGCAGCTGTTCCCGCTGACCAACATGGCGACACCTTTAAAACAACCCCTTTAACCAAAGGAGGAGAAAATGAACAAGCTCCTAAAATTATCCCTTTCCACCGCCTGCATTTTTGCGGCCTGCGGAGATGACGGCAGCTCTGGCGGCATGGCCGGGGGCTCTGTCGAGGACGGTGAAATCATTGCCGAAGAAATCGTCACCATCGAGAACAAGACGATTTCCGGCGTGTCCCAGAAGGGGCCCTTCGTAGAAGGGGCCAGCGTGACCGTGCAGGAACTGGAGGGCAAGACCCTCGCCCAGACCGGCCGCAGTTACGAAGGCAAGATCAAGGGCGACCGCGGGGAATTCTCCGTCGATGTGATCAACCTGGAATCCCAATTCGCCCTGCTGAAGGCCAACGGTTTCTACCTCAACGAAGTGACCGGCAAGGAGTCCGAATCCCAGGTGACGCTTTACGCCTTTACAGACCTGAGCAACCGCAGCCAGGTGAACGTGAACCTGCTCACCCACCTGGAGCACGAGCGTTCCCTCTACCTGCTGAAGAACAACGACCTTACCGTCAAGAAGGCGAAGGAACAGGCCGAAAATGAAATTCTCGCCTCCTTCGGAATCCAGGGCGACTTCGGAAATTCCGAAGACATGAACATCTTCGGCACGAGCGACGGAAGCGCAGCTCTGCTTGCCATAAGCACATTGATGCAGAGCGACCTGAAGGAAGGGGCCTTCAGCAAGCGCCTTGCAGATTATGCCTCCGACATCGAGACCGATGGCGTGTGGGACAACGAGAAGGTTCAGACAGCCATCGCCGACTGGGCCGCAAAAACCAGCCTGAAGGGAGGTCTTGCCGGTATCCGCAAGAACATCGAGGATTGGGAACTCTCCGACAAGGTTCCCGCATTCGAAAAGTACGTGAACAACTTCTGGTGGGAAAACTTCAAGCTGGGCACCTGCAACAGCAAGCGTGAAGGCGAAATCAAGAAGAACGGCAATTCTTCTAGCGCCCTGAAGGACATGGAGTTCATCTGCCTCGACGGGGCCTGGCTGGAAGCCACCGACTTCTCGAAGGACACCCACAGTTGGAAAGACGGAAAAGAAGGGGAATCCCGCTACGGAGATTCTGTCACCACCAACTGCTACGTGTTTGAAGAAGGCGCGTGGCGTAGCGCCAACGATTCCGACTGTAGCCTGGAACTGGGCGGCTGTACCAAAGCCAAGGAAGGGACTGTCGGAAAGGGCAGCGACAAGAGCTGGTACATTTGCAAGGACAACAGCTGGGAAGAAGCCTCCACCATGGAGAAAGACACCTACGGCTGGAAAGACGCCACCGAAGGCGACATCAAGAAAGGCGACGTGACGGACACCGTCTATGTGTTCAAAAACAAGAAATGGAATGTCGCAGATGAAATCGAATCCGTGCTGGGCGGTTGCGTGAAGGCTACGGCAGATTCTGTAGGTAAGGTTAAAAACACCTGGTATATCTGCAAAGACGGCGAATGGGCCGAGGCCAAGCAGATTGAGTACGACACCTACCGCTGGGAAGCGGGCAAAGACGGAGACGCCAAACAAGGCGATGTTTACAGCAGCACCTGCTATGTCTATGACGGCGACGCCTGGCGCCAGGGCGACTACAATGATTGCAATCTGGGCATGAGCGGCTGCACGAAGGCTCGTCTGAATGAAGTGAGCGAAGCCAATAACGGCGAAAAGTACGTCTGCACCGACATTTCCGGGGCAGGCACCTACAGCTGGAAAATCAAGTACACTCCCGACGGAACTTGCTCCCCCAGCAAGACCAGCATCTACAAGGGAGAGACGGTAAACTGGGTGTTCACGCCGGTTTCGCCCAGTGGTAGCTCTGTAATCGAAATGATGGAATATCAGAATTTTGTTAAAAATTCCACTTGCGACTGGACGTTGAACGGTGCCACCCCGGCATCTTCTAGCGGCAAGTGCGGTTCCGACGGAAAGACAGCGACTGCAACATACTCAACCACCGGGAAGTTCTCCGCCTCGGTCAAACTGGGAGAAAAGACCATCAACTGCGGAAGCGTGCAGGTGACTGCCACTCCGCTGACAGGTTGCACCTGCGAAGCCAGCGAAACCACCCCGGATGTTGGCGATGGTGATGTAACCGTCACCTGGACCGTAAGCGGATGCCACCCTCTTGCAGACATTTCATCTTACGAATGGACAGGAGTCACAAGCACCACCAGCAGTGCAGCGATGACGTTTACCGAAAAGGGACAGACCGCAAGCCCCACCGTTACGGTGACCGACAGCGAAAACAATTCCGTAAACTTGACCTGCCCCACGGTCAAAGCAGTTGATTCCAAGGCTCCTGACTATACGAACCCTTAAGATAACGACCAAGTAACTCAATGGGGCGGACGCAAGTCCGCCTTTTTTTATCCTCTTATTTTTCTAGATTTGCGTTCCGAAGTCCTAGCTCCTAACCCCTAAATCATAGCCCCTACCCCATGCTATTCGAACAAGCCATTGCCCACCAGATTCCGAACTACACCCGCGAAGCCGATTCTCTCCGCGGGGAATCCCTCGCCATGTTCGACTACAAGGACGAGCTCCGCGTCAAGGATGCCGCCATCCGGGAATTCTGGGACGTGAACCGCCTGGCCGGCAACCCCCAGAAGGTGGTGGCCAGCCCCATGCCCCGCGGTTACCGCACCACCAGCAAGAGGCGCGTGCACATGGAACCGGGCAACCTGCAGTTCGACCGTCAGGATTCCCTGCTGGAGCCCGACGAACACAACCGTATCTACGACTTTCTGTTCGAAAAGTTGATTACGCCGGCCTACAAGCCCCTGGCCTACGCCCTGAACTGGATTATCATTCGCGGCACCTACCAGTACCGGGTGGTGATTTTCAACATCAAGAAGGTTGACGCCAGCATCGTGCGCAAGCTGAAACTGATTGCCGACGCCCTGCAAAAATCGCCTTTCCACGTGACGGCGGCACACGCCTACGTGGATACCACCGAGTCGGATTACTACCTGGAATCCAAACGCCCCACCGAAGGCCTGAACTTCAAGCAGCTTTATGGCCCGCGGGAACTTTCGCTCCCTCTCGGCAAGTTCAGCCTCCGCTACCCCGTGACCGGTTTCAGCCAGATTAACGAAAGCCAGATCCACAATCTGATCAAGGCAGCGAGCCGCCTGCTCAGCCTCGGTAAAGAAGACCACTTTCTGGACCTGTACTGCGGTTACGGCCTGTTCAGCTTTGCCCTGGGCGAAGCCGCCAAGGACGTCCTGGGCGTGGAATGGGAAGGTCCGTCCATCGACTGCGCGAAGGCTTCGGCCAGACACCTCAAAAAACCGTACCGATTTATCGCCGGAAAGATTGACGAAGAATTCGTGCAGACAAGGCTTCCGCGACCCGTGCCGAACGAACCCGAAAAAATCCTGCTGGACCCGCCCCGAAAGGGCTGCGAACCCGGCGTGATTCACGCCCTTGCCATGCGAAAGCCCATCCGAGTGGCCCACGTGTTCTGCGGCACCGACGAGATTCCCGCATCCCTGAAAGAGTGGGAACGTTACGGCTACCGCGTGCGCGAAGTGCAGCCCCTGGACCTGTTCCCCGGCACCCCGCACCTGGAAACCATCGTGATGCTGGAGAGGAAATGAGATGTGAAGTGTGAGATGAGAAATGAAATCATTCTACATTACACACTTCACATTCCGCATTATATTGAAGAGGGATTATGCCAGCTGATGTTTTGACAACAGAAAAACCGCCGCTGTGGACCCGGAACTTCGTGACGGTGGCCGCCGCGAACTTTCTGCTGTTTTTCAGTTTTTACCAGCTGTTGCCGATTCTGCCCCTCTACATTATCGAGAAATTCCAGACCGACAACGCCACCGCAGGCTTTATCATATCCCTTTACACCATCGGAGCGCTGGCCTGCAGGCCCTTCGCCGGATTTTTGGTGGATACCCTCAGCCGTAAGCCTCTGTACTTCTGGACGTTCTTCGCCTTTACCGCGTGCTTTCTGGGCTACAAGACGGTGGCCTTCTTGCCCATCCTTGCCGCTGTGCGTTTTGCCCACGGACTTTTCTTCGGGATTTCCAGCACGGCGAGCAACACCGTGGCCATCGACGCCCTGCCCGCGAGCCGTCGCGGCGAAGGTATCGGCTACTTCGGCATCAGCGTGAACCTGGCTTTCGCCACAGGCCCCATGACCGGCATGTTCCTGTACGAGGCCTTCGGTGACACCATCGTGTTTATCATTTCCATCGCTTTGTGCATCATCGGCCTTGTCCTGGTGCAGACTTTAAACGTTCCCCGCAAGGAGAAAAAGCCCCACGCGCCCCTTTCGCTGGACCGGTTTTTCTTGACCCGCGCCGTCCCGCAGTTTGCAAACTTTATCTTCGTGGGTTTTGCCTACGGGCCCGTCACGAACTACATTGCGCTCTACGCCCAGGAACTGGGCATCGGCGGCTCCGGCTGGTTCTACGCCCTGATTGCGTCAGGTCTTATTTTGAACCGGGTGATGACGGGGCGGCTCATCGACAAGGGCTACCTGATTCACCTGGTGGGTACTGGCATGACCCTGAACGTGGCGGCCTACTTTATCTTGGCCTTTAGCCACTCCCCCGTCACCTTCTTTGTGGCGGCATTCCTGATTGGCACGAGCCTCGGGCTTATATTCCCGGGGTATCAGACCATGTGCGTGAACCTGGCACGCCACGACCAGCGGGGCACGGCCAACAGCACCTACCTCTCCGGCTGGGATATCGGCATTGGGGCTGGCATTTTGGCGGGCGGCTCCATGGCGGAGCATTTCGGAAACCACCAGCCCGTATTCTTGGTCTGCGCCGTGGCGCTGGTGATTGCGGATATCCTCTACTTCGCCTGGACTTCAAGGCATTACTTGAAGAACAAGCTGGAAGGGTAAAATTTTTATCGGACGTCTTTAAAAAAGTTCGTCCACCTTCGTCAGGGCGAGGACGCGGTTGTAGATGATTCGCTTGCCCTTGACGCCGTCGGTTGCACAGATATGGTCCGTAGGCGGTTTCAAGAGGGATGCTACCAGATGGGCGGCTACGGTTTCGGCGTGAACCGGTCGCACGTAGGCCGGGATCCATTCCGGATGGGCCCCGATGGTCTTTTGCAGAAGTTCTTCGCCAAAGCGCTTGTCCTTGTGCTTGCCCAAAAGCAGGGAGGGACGCACTAGGGTAAGCGTTTCGAAATTCATCATGGTAAGGCCTTCTTCTAGCAAGCCCTTGAGACGGTTGTAGAAGAAAGGCGAATGGCTGTCTGCCCCCTGGGCGCTGACGCACAGAAAATTCTTAACTCCTGCACTTTTGGCAATGGCCGCCAGCGAAAGAGGAAGCCGAACATCCACTTTTTCTTGTGCAACTTTGCTGCCGGCCTGCTTTTTAGTTGTGCCGAGGCAGCATATAACAGCATCGCAACCGAGAAATCCAGCCATAAGGACCTGACGGTAGGTCCCGCTCACTTGTTCAAAATCTACCGGCTCAAAGTGTATCTTGGAAGCTCCCTGGGTTATTCCAAGAGCTTGTAAATCTGGCACGGTTCGCACCGGGCAATGGACATGCACTACCTGCGAAAGCCGTGCAAGCAGGCTCAAAACGTTTTTCCCCACCAGTCCGGTGGAACCAAGAAGTGCGACTTTCATACCGCCGTTTTATTCTTCAGTTGTCGGCGTATTAGCCGCCGGTCTCGTAGCGTTGGGATTCGTCTTGGACTGCATCATGAACCCGACATCTGTGCCCCGAACAGGATACAGTTCCACCTGATTATCTGCGTTGACCACTACGGCTATTCCAGACAGGTAATTCACCCAGCGCCTGGTTTTGTAGAAGTTCACATCGGCAGTCCTGTTACTTGCATAAACCACAAGAGGCTCTATGAGAAGATCATGTGTAACAAGAACGCTGACCCGTTTCCATTGGTTCATGTTGGCAACGATATTTTTCATGACAAACTGGCTTCCCCGTTCAAAAAGGTCATAAAAAAGAGGCGCTATCTCTTGAGCATAGTAATCTTCTCCATAAGCATATACGGCTATTATTTTCCAACTTCCGCCAATCAAACTGGAAAAAGAATCCAGGCTATCCGAAGAAACTGTCAAGAAATAACTTCCGTTCAGCAAGTCGGCCTGGGTTTCCGTGACACTACCTGTTTCACCGCGCCCCTTGGCGATATTATTACACGTTTCGCGAGTACGGATAAAGTCCGTAGAAGCATAATAGAACGACTCATCTCCACCTGCAAGTTTTTTTCCAAGATCAATCGCCTGCTGCACCCCTACTTCGGTCAAGGGAGATTCTGGCCCAAGGCCCGATTCACGTTCCGCATGGCGCAGAACGAAGGCTATCTTATAACTAGACGGAGCGGCCTTGTAGATATCGGCTACGTCGAAAAACCCATTGCTGTCGGCAACCACGGACAAGGACCTTTCCGTGGTAATAGTTGCAGATATCGCCGCTTCGCTTGTGGAAGATTGCTCGGTTCCTGCCCTGTCACCCGATTCTGTTTCCGAAGAAGATCCAGAAGTCTGTTCTGTATTCGGGTCTGCGGGAGATCCGCTTGAAGAATCGTCTCCGCAGGCAGTGGCCGAAATTAAAAATAGGGCGATGCAGGCTGCACCCAAAAGCTTGATCGTCTTTTTGCTCCAGTCCATATTTCCTCACGTCTTTTCTCCCTAATTTAATTTTTTTTGCTTTTGCGGGAGGGCGTGAAGTGGCTGTGCCATTCGAAAGGGGCATGTGCCCCTTTTGAACGCAAAAAAGGCCGGTGAGCATGGCGAACATTAGGGCTTTTTATAGCGCAAGGGCCCGACCCGCGAAGCGGAGCCCGCCCATATCCAGGCAAAGATTTCTAAATTTTCCCTCGTGAATTTTCAACCCTAAAACCATAGGCTTAATTTTATGGCAAAAGCATCTAAGAAGGCTGTAGAAGCCCCGGTTCTCGGAACCGACGCGGAATCCTTCCGCAAGGCGTTCACCGACCATATCAACCACACGCTGGCCCGCAGCATGGACACCGTCACCGACCATGAGAAGTTCCTGGCCGTGGCCTACGCCGTGCGCGACCGTCTGGTGGACCGCTGGATCAAGACCCAGGAGACTTATTACGAGAAAGACGTGAAGCGCGTCTATTACCTGTCACTGGAATTCCTGATTGGCCGTACCCTCGGCAACTCCGTGCTGAACCTGGATGTGGAGAGCGCCGTGACCGAAGCCCTGGACGAAGTGGGCATGACCCTCGAAGAACTCCGCGAGCAGGAAGTGGATGCAGGTCTGGGTAACGGCGGCCTCGGCCGCCTGGCCGCCTGCTTCCTGGATTCCATGGCCACTCTGGAACTGCCCGCCACCGGTATGGGCATCCGCTACGAATACGGTATGTTCAGCCAGAAGATCGTGAACGGCGAACAGGAAGAACAGCCCGACAACTGGCTGCGCCTGCCGAACCCCTGGGAAATCGCCCGCCCGGCCAACGCCATCAAGGTGCCTTTCTACGGTTACGTGGTGAGCTGGACCGACGAGAACGGCAAGCTCCGCAACCGCTGGGAAACCAAGGACTACGTGCTGGCCCTGCCTTACGACACTCCGATTCCGGGCTACAAGAACAACACCGTGAACAACCTGCGTCTCTGGAGCGCCAAATCGACGGACGACTTCGGTCTCAGCTACTTCAACAACGGCGACTACATCGCCGCCGTGCAAGACATGGAACTTTCCGAGACCATCTCCAAGGTGCTGTACCCCAACGATTCCTCCATGAACGGCAAGGAACTGCGCCTCAAGCAGCAGTACTTCCTGTGCTCCGCCTCCCTGCAGGATATTATCAAACGTTTCAAGAAGCTCCACGAGAATGACTGGAAGAAGTTCCCCGAGAAGGTGGCGATCCAGCTGAACGACACCCACCCGGCAATTTCCATCGCCGAAATGATGCGTATCCTCTTGGACATCGAAGGTCTGGAATGGGACGAGGCCTGGGACATTGTGACCCACACCTTCGCTTACACGAACCACACCCTGATGCCGGAAGCTCTGGAAAAGTGGCCCGTCAGCCTGTTCGAGAACCTGCTGCCCCGCCACCTGCAGATCATCTACGAAATCAACGCCCGGTTCCTCCGCATGGTCAGCATGAAGTGGCCCGGCGACAACGACCGTCTTGCCCGCATGAGCCTTATCGAAGAAGGCGGCTGCAAGATGGTCCGCATGGCCTACCTCTCCATCGTGGGTTCCTTTGCCGTGAACGGCGTGGCCGCCCTCCACAGCGACCTGCTGAAGACCACCCTCTTCAAGGACTTCTACGAACTTTGGCCCGAAAAGTTCAACAACAAGACCAACGGCGTCACACCCCGTCGCTGGGTCCGCAAGGCGAATCCAGCCATGTCCGAGCTCATCACCAAGAAGATTGGCGACAGCTGGGTCAAGGACCTGGACGACCTGAAGAAGCTGGAAAAGTTCGCCAAGGACGCCGCCTTCCAGAAGGAATTCATGGCGGTCAAGAAGCAGAACAAGGAACGCCTGGCCAAGTACCTGAAGGAAACCCAGGGCGTGGACGTGGATACCAATACGTTCTTCGACGTGCAGGTGAAGCGCATTCACGAATACAAGCGCCAGCTCCTGAACATCTTGCATGCCATCCACCTGTATATCCAGCTGAAGGGCGGCAAGGAAATCATGCCCCGCACCATCATGATCGGCGGTAAGTCCGCTCCCGGTTACTGGATGGCCAAGCAGATTATCCGCCTTGCCAACGCCGTGGCCGCCATCATCGACGCCGACCCGGTCTGCAAGGGCAAGCTGAAGATGGTGTTCCTGGAGAACTACCGCGTGTCCTTCGCCGAAAAGATCATTCCGGCAGCTGACCTTTCCGAACAGATTTCCACCGCGGGCACTGAAGCTTCCGGTACCGGCAACATGAAGTTCGCCTTGAACGGCGCGCTCACCATCGGTACACTGGACGGCGCCAACGTGGAAATGAAGGAAGAAGTAGGCGACGAAAACATCTTCATCTTCGGCCTCACCGTGGAAGAAGTGACCGACCTGCTGGCCAAGGGCTACCGCCCCCGCGACTTCTACGAGAAGGACGACGACCTGCGTCGCGTCATCGACCTGATCGGTTCAGGCTTCTTCAGCCCCGACCGTCCGGAACTGTTCAAGCACATTGCAGACAAACTCCTGACCCACGACCCCTACATGCTCTGCGCCGACTTCCGCAGCTACGTGGACATGCAGGTCAAAGTGGCGAAGGAATACCAGAACAAGAAGGCTTGGGCCGAAAAGGCAATCCTCAACGTGGCTCGCATGGGCAAGTTCAGTTCCGACCGTACCATCAAGCAGTACGCCGAAGAAATCTGGAACGCCAAGGCCTGCAGCATCAAGCTGTAACCTTCCTAAGTGTCATCCTGAGCGAAGTGCCGCGAGGCACGAAGCGAAGGATCTAGACCAGAATGTTAAAAGTCCCGCGATGGCTCGCGGGATTTTTGATATACAGGACTTCTCCAAAGAAACCGTTTTTACAAGCAGATAGTCATATAGGGCGGAATGCAAATTGTTCCATCCTCTTTTATGGAATATTTTTTCGGGTGGATAATGAACGACTTGGCAATTCTCTTTTTGTAAAGGCGATTGAAATCGGTCAAAGAAGTCGTGGTGTAATTCTTGGACGACTTGACTTCAATGGGAATAACCTTGCCCCCTGCGGAATCCGTGTCACTCAGCAGGAAATCTATTTCCAAATCGTTCCTATGCAAAGTCTGGTTATAGTGCGTGTAAAAATACAGCTTATGCCCGTTAGCCACTAGCATCTGTGCAATCGCATTTTCATAAAGCATTCCCTTGTTTATCGCAAGCTTGTCATTCATAATCTGCTTGTAGAGTTGCTCGTTTGTGATTGTATTTTCGCTAAAGGCGTGCGAAAAAAGGAGTCCGGTATCGCCCATATAACACTTAATTGCAGAATCATCGCTGTTCAAAGCCATGCCCACATTTGGGTC
>JAEDLI010000065.1 GCA_016295375.1 Fibrobacter sp.
CGCCAGAAGGCTCTTTTGAACCACCCGCCTAGCGGGTGGTTTTCGGTTCATACAAGAAGATGCCCGCCTGCGCGGGCATGACAAGGGCGGCAGGTCCCAAAACCTTACTTTTTAGGTTTCGGGAACAGTTCCTTGATGATTTCGTCGATGTGCTTTTTCGTGTGGATTTTCAGACCCTTCTTTGCAGGGGCCGGAAGTTCCGTCACATCCTTCTTGTTGCCTTCGGGCAGGTAGAGCGTCTTGACGCCTGCCTCCTGGGCGGCTAAGGCCTTCTCGTTGAGCCCGCCGATAGGCAGCAGGTCTCCCGTAAGGCTCACCTCGCCTGTAAAGGCGATGTCCGGCGACACGGGCCTGCGGATAAAGGCCGAAAGCAGGGACAGCGTAAGGGCGATACCCGCCGACGGGCCGTCCTTGGGCACGGCACCCTCGGGCACGTGGATGTGAATATCGGTCTTCTTGACGATGGCAGGGTCTATGCCGAACCGCTGCAAACGTTCCCGGACAAGGCTCAAGGCAATCTGGGCGGATTCCTTCATCACGTCGCCCAGCTTTCCGGTGAGCAACAGGTGACCCTTGCCCGAAAGGAGCTTGCATTCCAGCGTGAGGATTTCGCCGCCCACGCTAGTCCAGGCAAGGCCCGTTATCACGCCGTGATGTCCAGGTGCAGGCAGGCGGTTCTCGGTAAAGCGGGGAACGCCCAGGTATTCCTGCAGCTGCTTTTCGGTCAGGTCCTTCTTGACCTTCTTGCCCATGACAATTTCTTTGGCCCGGTGACGGACGATACTTTCCAGGGAGCGTTCCAGTTCACGGACGCCAGCCTCCCGGGTCCATTCCCGAATGACTTTTTCGATAAGAGCGTCAGAAATAGAAATGTCCTTGTCCAGGGCAACACCGCAGCGCTCGCAGATTTTTGGAATCAGGAACTTCGATGCTATCTGCTTCTTTTCGTGGGCGTAATAGCCGGGGAGCCGCACCACTTCTAAGCGGTCCCGCAGGGCGTCGGGAATTTCAGCCTCGGAGTTGGCGGTAGCGATAAACAGCACACGGCTGAGATCCAGGCCCACTTCCATAAAGTGGTCCGTAAAGTCGTGGTTCTGTTCCGGGTCCAGAACTTCTAGCAAGGCACTGGCAGGGTCGCCCCTGAAGTCGGCGGCCATCTTGTCGATTTCGTCCAGCAAAAGCACAGGATTCATGCACTTAGCCCGACGAAGCGCCTGGATAAAACGGCCAGGCATGGCGCCAATGTAAGTGCGTCGATGTCCACGGATTTCGGCCTCGTCACGGACGCCGCCCAAGGTAATGCGCACAAAGTTCCGCTGCATGGAGGCGGCGATAGATTCCACCAGGGTGGTCTTGCCAACACCGGGAGGGCCCACCAGGCAAAGGATAGGAGCACGACGTTCCGTGCCTGTCAATTTCAGCACGGCGATGTATTCCAGAATGCGGTTCTTCACCTTGTCTAGCCCGAAATGCTTGGCATCCAGATCCGCCTTCACCTTTTTCAGGTTCAGCACCGTATCGCTGTAAACGCCATAGGGCATGGAGAGGAACCAGTCGATGTAGTTCCGCACTACCGCATATTCCGGCGTGGTGGGGTGCATCAGGCGCATGCGGGCGATTTCCTCTTCCATCTTTTCCATGATGACCGGGGAGAAATTCTTGGCCTTCAGTTTCTTCAGCAGCTGGTCCGGTTCCGAGGAGGAATTTTCGCCGTCGTTCAGTTCGTCTTGCAGCTGGCGAATCTGTTCACTGATGAACCATTCCTTCTGCTGCTGGGCCATTTTCTGGCGAACGCTCTGCTGGATCTTGACCATCACGTTTTCGTTGTCGTCGGTGATGGACATGAGGGCCAACAACTTCGCGGCCATGTCGTCCAGAGATTCCGCTTCCAAGAAGTTCTGCTTTTCGGCCAAGGAAATCTGCAAGAAGGGGATAATCCCGTAAAAGGCGTTCAGCTGGCTGTCCATGCCAAAGAAGGCATCTACCATGCCTTCGGCAATGTTTCGCTTGGCGGCATAGTCCCTGAAGTTGGAAAGCACGTCACCGAAACTTTCGGTCTTGTCCTTGTTGCCAACAGGAACTTTCCGGGGAGATACCGTCACATGCAAGAACCCGTCTTTCAGTACGACAGAACGCAGGTCCACAATCTGCTCGCCTTCCAGCACCACCTTCACGCAGCCGTTGGGGAAAGGCGTCACGTTGCTCACGTGGGCGGCAACGCCTACCGTATACAAGTCCAAGAGCGGGTTGGAAATTTCTTCTTGCTCAACATCCTTCTGGGTCACCAGAATAATTTCGCCATCGTGGGCCTCGGCGTATTCCAGAGCGCGGAGCGAAATATCGCGGCCCACCAGAATACGGCGGGTCGTAAAAGGGAAAACAATAGCGTCCCTCAAAGGCAAAAGAGGGAATACCTTAGAAAAATCAAAAGCCATATTTCAATAATAGTAAAGCAAGCAAAACCGGGAGTTACGCCACGTTCTTGCCGGCTTTTTTCGAGGATTTCTTCCCGGAAACCGCCAGAGGGTTCAAGCCACTGCGGATAATTTCGTCTGTAAGCACCAGCTTCTTGGCCCCTGTACCAGGCATTTCGAACATGGCCTGCTGCAGGGACTTTTCCATGACGGAACGGAGCCCGCGGGCACCCGTCTTTCGGCTCATGGTTTCGCGGACGATTTCTTTGAGGGCCTCGTCGGTAAAGTCCAGCTCGATGCCGTCCATGGCAAAGAGGCTCTTGAACTGCTTGACCAGTGCGTTTTTCGGCTGGGTCAAGATGTTCAACAAGGCCTTCTCGTCCAGTTCTTCGAGAGCAACCGCAATAGGCAAGCGGCCCACGATTTCGGGAATGAGACCGAACTTGATCAGGTCATCGGGTTCCAGCTGCTTGAAAAGTTCACTCAGGGAATTGTCGGATTCGCTCCGGATATCGGCACCAAAGCCCATGCCACCCTTGTTCACCCGCTGGGAAATAATCTTGTCCAGCGTCTCAAAGGCGCCGCCGCAAATGAACAGGATGTTCTTGGTGTTCACCTGCACCAGGGGCTGTTCCGGATGCTTGCGGCCACCCTTGGGAGGCACTGCGGCAACGGTCCCTTCCAAAAGTTTCAGCAGGCCCTGCTGCACACCTTCGCCGCTCACGTCGCGGGTAATGGAAGGGTTCGCCGTCTTGCGGGCAATCTTGTCGATTTCGTCGATGAAGATGATTCCACGTTCTGCACGGGAAACGTCGTAGTCCGCGGCCTGCAACAGGCGCACGATAATGCTATCTACGTCTTCGCCCACGTAGCCCGCTTCGGTAAGCACGGTGGCGTCGGCGATGGTAAAGGGCACGTCCAAAAAGCGGGCCATGGTCTGGGCCAAGAGGGTCTTGCCCGAACCGGTAGGGCCCACCAGAAGCAGGTTGGACTTTTCTACCTCCACGGTATCGCCGTTCGGGTGAGCCTGCTTGTAACGCAGGCGCTTGTAATGGTTATAGACCGCCACCGAAAGTGCAATCTTCGCCTGCTCCTGACCAATCACAAAGTCGTCCAGATGGGCCTTGATTTCGGAAGGGAGCGGAAGGGGCTTCTGGCTTGCGACTTCTGCAGCCTGTTTTTCTTGCAAGGAACGGGACTTGTCCTCTTCGATAATCCGGTAGCACATGGACACGCAGTCGCTGCAAATATGCACGCCTGCGCCGGCAATCATCTTGTCCACCTGCTCGGCGGACTTTCCGCAAAAGCTACACGTTACCGCAGGGCGGTTTTTCCCATTCCTGTACATGAATCTTAGACTCCCTCTTTACGCGGGACAAAGACTTCGTCGATGACGCCGAAAGCCTTTGCTTCTTCTGGTCCCATATAGAAATCACGGTCCGTCTTTTCACGGACTTCGTCGATAGACTTGCCGGTGTGCTTGGCCACGATTTCGGCAAGGGTATCCTTGGTGCGAATAATTTCTTTGGCAGTAATCTGGATGTCGGTAGATTGGCCCGTGGCCGCACCAGAAGGCTGATGCAGCATAATGCGGGAATGGGGAAGCGCATAGCGCTTGCCCTTGGTACCTGCAGCCAGGAGAACCGCCGCCATAGAGGCACAATTACCGATGCAAATGGTGGCGATGTTCGGGCGCACATGCTGCATGGTATCGTAAATGGCAAGTCCTGCCGACACGTAGCCACCGGGGCTGTTGATATACAGCGTGATATCCTTCTCCGGGTTCTCGTACTCAAGGAAAATCAGCTGCGCCATGACGTTGTTCGCCACTTCATCGTTGATGGGCGTGCCCAAGAAGATGATGCGCTCCTTGAGGAGGCGGGAGTAGATATCGTAGGCGCGTTCACCACGCCCGGTGGTCTCAATGACGGTAGGAATGATCATTAACTAACCTCTTTTACTTGGATTCTTCGGCAGCCGGACGGATACCCACGATAAAGTCGGCAGCCATCTGGAAGCGGAGTTCTTCACGAAGCTGGTTGATACGGCCAGACTGACGGAAATGAGACTTCAGGTCGTCAAATTCGATGTGGTAAGCCTTGGCCATTTCCTGCAGGCGAGCGTCCACCTGGGCCTGTGCCGGGCGGATCTTTTCCTTGTTGGCCACAAATTCCAGAATGCGATGCTTCTTGATTTCGCGGATAGCTTCGGGGGCCAATGTCTTCATCTGTTCTTCGGTGGGTTCCACCGCATCCTTCGGGTCCTGCACGTTGCGGTTGATGGACCACTTGATGAGGTCTGCCACACGAGCGTTAGGAACCTCGAACGGGTTCTGTTCGATAAGCTTGTCGATGGCCTCGTTGATGGCCTTGGTCTTGGCGGCATCCTGCTTCTGGTTGGCAAGGCTTTCGGCGATGTTGCTCTTGAGCTCGGCTTCGTCCTTGACGCCCACCTTCTGGCAGAATTCTTCGTCCAGGGTAGGCGGAACAATCTGGCGCACGTCCGTCACTTCCACCTTGAACTGGGCGGTCTTGCCACGGTAGCGTTCGTCCTTGTGGTCATCAGGATACTTGAAGTTGATTTCCTTGGTTTCGCCGGCGTTGGCACCGGTCAGACCCTCGTCAAAACCGGGGCTGGCGGATTCGCCCAACAGACTGCGGAATTCGCGGTTCTCGGGCAGTTCCTGCTTTTCGCCGTCAATCACCACTTCCAGGTAGTTGCCCACCACCACGTCGCCCTTCTGGGCTGCGCGGTCCACATGTTCGTCCTTGCTCCACATCTTCATCAGGTGGTCGAATTCGGCCTGGACTTCTTCTTCGTGGACTGCAGTCTGAGGAATGGTCACGTCAGTGTCGGCATAACCCTTGATGTCAATTTCAGGGTCAATTTCCACTTCTACCGTCATGGTAATGGCGGATTCCTTGTCGTCGTTGAACTTTACGACCTTCAACTGGCCTACGGGGATGATGTTCGCCTTCTTGAGTTCGGCGTTCAAGACGGCATCCACGGTCTCGTTCACGACCTCATGACGGATAGAATCGCCGAATTGCTTCAAAATCATGGCCTTGGGAACCTGGCCCTGGCGGAAACCCTTCAGCGTCACCTGCTTTTTGTACTGGGACAGCTTCTTTTCGAAAGGAGCCTTCAGGTCCTCCTGGGGGATATTGACTTCGAGGGTACGCAGGGTTGCGCTGGTTTCTTTGATTTCAACGGACATATAGACTCCGGTATACGTTAGTAGATTAAAATTTCTGCGAGGGGTGGGAGTCGAACCCACACACCGAAGTACCAGATCCTAAGTCTGGCGCGTCTGCCAATTCCGCCACTCTCGCGATTTGAGCACAAAGATACAAAAATCCTTAAGACAATTTATGCCAAAACATCTATTTTATGCCTCGTTGCAGGTATTCAAGAACATTAAGATTGGCGTTTTCATATCTCTGGTAAATATCCTCATCCAGGGTGTTAATCTGCTTTTCCATAATATTATCGCAAGAAACCTTGGATTTGTCAATTTTGGCAATTTTGGAATTTTGCTCAACGACTATACCATATTCTGCGCTATTGCCGACTTTGGAATGCTTGCTCTAATTTTGGCCTACTTTGGCAAACGGGCCACCGAGGGAAGTCTATTTACCCATATTTTACAGCTTCGAATCCTCATGTCTGCCACCACAGCAGCTTTGATGATTGGATTTTCACTTCTATTCCGCAGAAACCACGACATATTATTTGGAGAGCTAATCCTTGTTCTTGGGCTATTCTTCCAGCATTCCTTCTTCGACTGGTACTTCATCAGCGGGAAATTTTGGAAAAAGCTGCTCATTTCCAAGGTCCTGCACACCATATCCCTTGCGCTGACCATGGAAATATGCCTTTGCCTTTTCAATTTCAATACCATTCGTTCTATCGCGTTTGCCATGGTTATTTCTGCCGTGCCCACCTTTAGCTTTGGAGTCAGCCAAGCATTTTCCATAAAGACGTTAAAACTAGGCCGACATTTCTGGCTTTTTTCCCGACTCATGATTAAGTCAGCCTTTCCCTACGCATTGACAAATATTGCAAGTTATGCCTATTTACCCATAGGGCTTTATGCCGTTTCTATTGTCGCATCCCCCGCTTTTCTAGGCGCCTATACCTTCGCGCACAGGATTACCTTACTTGCTTCAAGCCTCATGGTTTATTTCATTTATTCCAGCGTTCTTACACTACACCAATCCGATAGCTCCAAAATCCGCATTCTTGACCAGGGGATATTTACCCTCTTTGTAACCATCGCCCTGATTCCTTTTTGGGCTGCCCCGAACTGGGTACTCAAAATCATTTTTTTTGCCGCTCCCTGGACAGAAGATTCTCTTTTGGCCAGCGCATATTGCCTTCGCATCCTTTCCTTTTCACTTGTCTTTCAAGCAATTCGTCTAGGTATGATTTCTACATTGCTAAAAGAAAAAAGAACTCTTACTTACGGCTTTTTTATAACCGCTGGTGGAGTATTGAACATCGCTAGCTGTGTTGTCGGCGTAAAGGTGTTTACCCCAGACAAGATCCCCATATTCACCTTAAGCGGTGATTTGTTCTTGACATTCTTCCTTATCTGCTACTTTATCAAGAATAGGCGAATTGGCCGGTAGCGGCAGATATTTCATGCAGACCGTACAGACAAAATAGATGGCTATTAGCCAAAACCAGTACATACCCTGTTTGTAACTTGGCGAAAAAAAGCTCCACATAACGAAATAAGCCAGCAAAGAATACAAAGCCACCGAACGCGGTCCAAAAGGCCTTCCTAGCTGTAAATACAAAAGGGCAAGCGCAATCCCACACACCAGCGGAATAAGGATCGCGCCCAAAGCACCAAAATCCTTATACAGCTCCCATAAATAGCTCACTGTGTTGAGACCTGCGATTTTTTGAATGCTCTCCTGAAAGGGGGAATCCCACCGGTAGCTTCTCTTTAGAGCGCCCGACATACCCGTATATTCAAAAATTCCACTGAAAAAATCTATACCATAGGTAAAGGAATGATACTCCCTATCAGTGGGTGCATTTACCGCATAATCTAGATTCCAATAGTTGTTGGCAACATACCTATATGGCAATAACATCAGGTATTCAGTAGATGCGTTCTTCAATGTCCCCGTATATTGATTTCGCAAAGAGCCTATTGCCACAAATGAGATTGTCACCAGAACAATACCCAGGACAATCCAACCCGGAGATATTCTCTTAGATAAGAAGTTGAATGAAATAATTATAAAACCAAGACTAAAAAAAAGCGATGTTCTATTCGGATATGCCATAAAAGCAAGGACTATCACCAAAAAGACCATGATGCGAGAAATAACACGCAAAGACTTCACCGGGTTAAACCTTGAATAGGACGACACCGTGAATAAGAAAACGGCCAACGGACTGCTGCTATAAAACAACGGGAAATAGCCAAATTTAGAGTCCTGAGTCATCCAACTTCCCGGACTATCATCAAAAACTAGCAAATGGCCGGCCGTATGCAAAATTCCACAAACACCCACCAAAAAAAACAAGAACGCGCCAAAAGAAAAAAGGACGTGCAGTTTCCAGTTGTAGCCATATTGCAAAACAGGTGGATGCACTCCCACCGGGAGCGCTTTTTGTTTGGCCACCAACCGCACAAAAAGGCACCCTCCACAAAAACTGACCATCGCGCCTATCCACAAAAGCCAAGTTTTCAGCTTGAAATCTGTCATGGCATAATCCAGTTTCAAATAGGCAACAGCAAGGGTTATGCACTGGGAAAAACAATATATGTTGGCAGGCGAAAAAAAATCTTTCTTTAGAAACAAAGCCTGGAATAAGCAAAAAAAGGATGCCAAAAACAGCACGAAACTTACCGGATTATCATTAATCCAGGAAATCATCATCATCCTTTACGAGTTCTAAAGGCACCCCTGAGATTTCTCCATAGAGCCGCCACTCTTGAGTCCTTTTCTTCTTCGGCTTCAAAAAAAGCAATTATGTTACACAAGAAGGTGGCAATGATCGAAGAAACGATGACCGTGAAAACAAGCATGATTCCTCTTACAGGAAACACCTTTTTGTTGTTTTCCCAAGGGGGTTCAAGCACATGCAAGTTGGTCAAGCGCTTGGCCTCTTCAAGCTGGACTTCTTCACTCTGGACTCTCAACATTTGATACAACGCGCTCAAAATCTTGCTCTCCGTTTCATATTGGAGGTATTCCGCATTTAGCTTGGGGGATTTTTTTAACGAAACGATACCCATGCCCTTATCCTTGCCATCCAGAGTCCCTTGAACAGCGGTATTGATAGTCTGGTAACGCTTGGACAACTGTTCGTATCGCTTGCTCTTTTCTCCACGGTCTTCTTTTTCGTAGGCCATTTCCATAGAAAGGTCTTCTCGCCGGCCTTGAAGATCACTCAAGTATTTGATGGTCGATTCCATCTGTATTTCGGGATTATAGATGTCGTTGTCCGACTGGAATTTTGCAAATTTTTTTGTCAGGGCGTGCATCGCCTTTTCGCATGAATCCAAACGGCTCTGGAGATAAATCCGGGTCTGTCTCGCCTGTGATGTCTTGAAATCATTGTATGCCGAATCCGCCTTTTCCAGCATAAAGCTAACCATTTGGGCGGCCATGGAATAATCGACATCTTCAATCGTAATTTCGAACATGTTTTCTTTGTTCGACTTAAAATTAAAATTCTTCCTAAACTCTTTCAATAAATCTGCCGGATACTTTCCCTTGAACTTATAATGCCGAGCCAAGTCAAACTCCTGAATGACTTGGTCGTGTAACTCCCAAGAGTTAAAAATGGTCCATACCACATCTGCATCATCAGCACCAGTCGAAAAGTTCAGCATAGAACTTAAACTTCCCAACCCGCTTTTTGAAGAGTTTCCCAAAATTCCACTAATTCCACTTGCTAATGACCCCGTATTGCCAGAAGGAGGCGTCACGATAGCAGTAGCCCTATAGACAGGGTCTAAAACCCACATCACCAGTACAAAAACAAAAATGGTCGGAATGATAACAATGGCGCTAAACAACTTAAAATGCTTCAAGTTGTTATTCAACAGCTGAAGACATACTTCTATAAAACTTAAGGATTCTTGTCGTTCCATAGATTAATTTTTGCTGTTATTATAGGTTACGTAAACGATAAGTGCCGAGGAAATCACGGTCAACAATGAAGCCAAGAACAGCGTGAAGTCCTTGAATGACTCGTAACGGCTTCTGGGAATTTCTATCAAGTCTCCCGGCAATATTTCATCTTCGGCCACTTTAACAGATATCGCCTCGGGCTCTTTTCCTCGCCATACCGACACCTGTCCCCAGCTACCCGTTGTAATATTGATTCCTGCCGCCGAAATGTAATCAATGGCATGCCATGTGGGATCATAGGGGAACTTTCCCATGGTCGTGACAGCACCACCTACATATACAACCATTTCTTGAATGGAAAACTCCACTTCTGTGTTAGGAGATACCTTTGTCAGTTTCATTTCCGACATGGTTATCCACCTGGTCGGCTTGCCTGGTTCCCTAACGCAAACAGACTTGTAGCCTAGGTTATCCATCCGACTTCCGCCGGCGAGATTGAAATAATCCTGCAAAGTCCGGCCATCCTGATAAGCGACACTCGTCCTGGAATCTGGGAAAATCAACACCACATTGTCACCTACCGCCACAAAGGGCACGTAAATTTTGTCTCCCTGTTCCAACATAATATCAGCGCTAAAATCACCCCGTGCAGACATGGCGTTGTAATCTATGTGCAAGGTGTCGTTTGCGCGAATCACCCAAATATCCTCGGTGTTTGCGTTTGATACAAGACCACCAATCTGGCGAATAAAAAAACTGAGCCTTGTCTGGGATTCTACCAAATGCTGCCCAACCTGGGATACTGCACCCATGGCGTTAATTCTGAATTTTTTCAAAGCTGCCAACTGCACATAACAATATTCCCGCTTATAACGCCTTGATACCAAATCCAAAATCAGTTGGCGAGCCTCAGCAAGGGTCTTGCCACCGACATTAACAGCACCGCATTCTTCTATAGCGACAGAGCCGTCAGGATAAACCTGCACAGTAACATAATTGTTTTCTAACACAAGATCCAAAAAATCACCCGGTCCCAACACATAACTGGAATCAACGGACTGGTCCGCATATGTTGGACTCAAGGCTATTCCACTACGGTTTGATACCGTCGGAGAAGAACTCAGAGAAAAGGAACTGCTTTTTTCTTCCGCAAAGGCCGCTAGCGAAAAAGACAGAACCAAAACTATGCATGTAATCACATGGTGCATAAACAGTTGCTCTAAAACGAATGTCCCCTAAATATACAAAAACACCCCGCTCAAAAAAGCGGGGCGTTTTCAATATTTCTAGAAATTATTCTGCAGCCTTACCTTCGCCTTCGACCATGTTAACGGCTTCGGACTTGGCAGGTTCGGCAGCGCCCTTCTTGGCCTTCACCACGATTTCGTCTTCCACGAGACCCACGAGGGCCATTTCGGAAGCGTCACCGGGGCGGTTGGGGCCGAGCTTCAGCACGCGGGTATAACCACCTTTGCGGTTTGCATAGCGCGGGCCGATTGTGGCAAACAGGTCCTGCAGGACCTTGGGATCCATGATGAAGCGGGCAGCTTCACGACGGGCAGAAAGATCGCCCTTCTTGGCATAGGTCACCATGCGGTCTACCACGCCACGGACAAGCTTTGCCTTGTGGAGGGTTGTACGCACATAACGCTTGCCCTGTTCGGTTTCCATGCCCTTTCCGATGATAGAAGTGGCAAGAGCGCGGAGGATGGCACGCTTGTGCTGGGCGTTAACGCCGAGTTTCTTGTTTTTTACACCGTGTCTCATTTTTAATCCTTCAAGTATTCATCGACATCCATGCCAAAAGAGAGGCCCATGGCTGTCAACACCTCGTTAAGTTCCACCAAGGACTTCCGACCGAAGTTCTTGTATTTGAGCATATCATTTTCCTTGTTGCGCACAAGTTCACCGACCGTATGGATGTTGGCCATACGCAGGCAGTTGCTGGAGCGAACAGAGAGTTCCAGTTCATCGACGCGAGTGCGGAGCAGTTCCGCGATGCGCTGGTGTTCTTCGTCCTGGCCTTCAGCACCTTCGGTCACCAAGTCACCTTCGAAGTTGATGAAGATTTCCAGGTGGTCGACGAGAAGCTTGGCAGCGTAGGCCAAGGCATCTTCGGGGTCGATGGAGCCGTCGGTGGTGATTTCCAGTTCCAGACGGTTGTAGTCTGTCTTCTGGCCCACGCGGGTATCGCTGATGTGCATTGCAACTTTCTGAACCGGGTTGAAGTTCGCGTCCGTGGCGATAACGCCGATCGGAGCGTCCTTGTCCTTCAGTTCGTCGGCACGGACAAAACCGCGGCCACTGGAAATCTTCACATCCATGGAAAGCGATGCGTTACCGTTCAGAGTAGCGATATGGACATCGGGGGTCAGAACAACCACGCCCGGGTTTTCCATAAAGGACTTGGCAGTAACTTCGCCGTCGCCGGACACGTCCAGGTGCAAAGTTTCGTCGTGATCGGAAAGGAGCTTCACGCGGATGCTCTTGAGATTCAGGATGATATCGGTGACATCTTCCTTGACACCGGGAATCGTCGAAAATTCTTTCTCGACGCCTTCGATTTTCACGGAGACAATGGCCGCACCCTGCAGGGAGGAAAGGAGCGTGCGACGGAGAGCGTTACCGAGGGTGATACCCCAGCCACGTTCCAAGGCCTCTACGACAAACTTTGCATAGCGGCCGTCTTCGCCGGTTTCCACTTTCTGGAAGCTGCGCGGCATTTGAAGTGATTTCCACATCATTGGCGATACCTCTTTGGATTAGACTCTTCTCTTCTTTTTAGGACGGCAACCGTTGTGAGGAATGCCCGTCACGTCCCGAATAGAGAGGACTTCGAGGCCCGCATTCTTGATAGCGCGGACGGCGGATTCACGACCACCACCGGCGCCCTTGACGCGGACATCCACCTTGCGCATGCCGAGATCGAAAGCCTTGTGGGCAGCGGCTTCGGCAGCGAGCTGGGCGGCAAACGGAGTGCTCTTGCGGGAACCCTTGAAGCCGGCATTACCGGGAGAGCCCCAAGCGACCACGTTACCGCGAGCATCGGTGATAGAAACGATTGTGTTGTTGAAGGTGGCGTTGACGCAGGCGATACCCTGGATGTCAATACGCTTCTTGCCCTTCTTGACCTTGACTTCTTCAGCGGCAGCAACCGGAGCTTCGGCAGCGGCAGCAGTTTCCTTAATTTCTTCTTCAGCCACGAGGAATCTCCTTACTTCTTCTTGTTAGCCACAGTTTTCTTGGGGCCCTTGCGGGTACGGGCGTTGGTGCGGGAACGCTGACCGCGGACCGGAAGGCCCTTGCGGTGGCGGATGCCGCGATAGCAGCCGATATCCTGCAAACGCTTAATGTTCAAGGTGATTTCTGCGCGGAGCTGACCTTCCACAGAATATTCGTCTTCCAAGAGATGACGAATCTTACCTTGTTCTTCTTCGGTGAGGTCATCGCACTTTTTGTTCTTGTCGATACCCAGCTGGGCACAGACCTTGTTTGCGGTGAACAGACCGACACCATAGATTGCCGTCAGACCGTACTCGACGGTCTTGTTTTTCGGTAAATCGACACCAGCGATACGTGCCATACGATCTCCTTATCCCTGCTTCTGCTTGTGACGGGGGTTCTTCGAACAGATGATGCGCAATACACCCTTACGACGGATGATCTTGCAGTTTTCACATCTGGGTTTGATGGAGGCTTTGATTTTCATAGGTTTGACCTT
>JAEDLI010000154.1 GCA_016295375.1 Fibrobacter sp.
CCCCTGGCCCATGAGCGACCGACACCTGGCAGGAACGGTTCCCGGTCGCGACGAAAATTACTTCTGGGGTGACCCGAAAAACAAGTTTATCCGTAACGACTGCGTCTGCTGGATTACCCGCACCAACATCAAGACCCACGACATCTTGAGGAGTGGTTTCAAGGATAGTCCCATGTTCAGCGGGCGCATCCACGGCAAGGGCCCGCGTTATTGCCCCAGCATCGAAGACAAGATAAACCGTTTTGGCGACCGGGATGGTCACCAGCTTTTCTTGGAACCGGAACGGGCGGACATCGGCCGTGTGTATATCAACGGCTTCAGTTCCAGCCTGCCGGCAGATATTCAGCTCGCTGCCATCCACACAATATCGGGACTTACCCGCGCCCGAGTCTTGCAGATTGGCTATGCGGTGGAATACGATTCCGTAGACGCCACCCAGCTTTACCCCACGTTGGAATGCAAGAACGTGTCTGGGCTTTACTTTGCAGGCCAGGTCTGCGGAACTAGCGGCTACGAAGAAGCTGCCGGTCAGGGTCTAATGGCGGGCATCAACGCCGCCCTCAAGGTTAAGAATGAACCGGCCTTTGTTCTGGGCCGTTCCGACAGTTACTTGGGGGTGATGCTCAACGACCTGACCACCACCTTGCTGGACGAACCTTACCGCATGTTCACCAGCCGTGCCGAGTACCGCTTGTTCCTCCGGAGCGACAACGCCGAGACCCGCCTCAAGGAACGGGCCCACGCCATCGGCATGATTTCAGACGGGGATTACGCTGACTGGCAACGCCGTCTGCAGCAGATGGGCAAGGTTAGGGAGTTCCTGAACGCCGAGTCCGCCTCGCCCGAACAGGCGAACCAGGTCCTTTCTCTCGGTGGCCAGGCTCTGGCCGAAACCCGTACCCGCTGGATCAACGTGCTCCGCCGGCCGGGAATCGACCCCGAAAGCCTGTTCGAGACAGCCCTTCCGGAGCGGAACATTCCCCGTCGGGACCAGTGGTTCCTGTATGCCGAAGAGATTTATGCCGGTTTCCTGGAGCGGCAGTCCAAGGAAATCGAGGAACAGAAAAAGATGGAGTCCGTGAGGCTCCCCGCCGACCTGGACTTTATGCAGGTTGGGGTCATCAGTATTGAAAGCCGCCAGCGCCTGAATGCCGTGAAGCCCATGACCCTCGGGCAGGCGTCTAGGGTCCCGGGAGTGCGCCCCGCCGACATCACCATGCTTTACCACTGGCTTGAAAACCACCGCTAATCGGCGCTTGAACGCGGTGGGCATTGTTTTTTCATAATTTTTTGTGACGATTTCCTAGAGGAACCTTTTTTTTGCTATCTTTGGCCCGTCAAGTTCACATTTTCCAAGAGGTATATTATGGCAGAAGAAACCGAAGTCAAAACACAAGAAACCAAACCTCAGGAAACAAAATCCCAAGAAAAGTCTCAGGAAAAGAAGGCTCCTGCCGCCAAGGCTGCTGGTGCCAAGAAGAAGCGCCCCGCCGATGCCCGCCGCAAGGGTGGTGCCGCTCCTGCCAAAAAGCCTGCTGCATTTAGCGATTCTCTGGAAGAACGTTTCCCCGCCCTCGCCGCCAAGCTCAAGAAGTCTATCGAGGACGGCATCAAGCAGAAGATCAAGGAAGCTCAGAACGACCCCAAGGTCAAGGCCGCTTCCAAGAAGTTCGCTGCCAAGTAATCGGATTCTTATAGAAACTGAAAGGCCTCCGTAAGGGGGTCTTTTTATATTTAAAATATTTTTTTTAGCATGTTTTCATCGGTTAGAAATTTCTATAATGTTCTATGATTGGAGGATCTTATGAATCTAAGGAATTCTGGAATAGCTACCGTTCTTGCTCTTGCCGCTATGGCATTTGCTGCTCCGCAGGCTCAATCCGCCGCTACTTCCGGAGCTGCCGTTCCCGCTCCTGCACAAGATGTCTCTGCGCCAGCTGCCGCTCCAGTAGCTCCAGAAAATGCCCCAATTGAATCTGCTACAGAATCTGCTCCTGGTACAGAACCGGCCGCTGAGGGACCTGCGATTGCCGAGGGTTCCGCCAATTCGCAGGCCGAATCCGCCGCCGAAGCACCCGCTGCCGAAGCTGCTCCGACTGAAGAGGCTGCCGCTCCCATGGCTGTTCGTGGCGGAGAAGCCCCTGCAGCATCTAGCGCTCCAGTTCCCGAACAAGAAGCAGCCCCGGCCGCAGCTGCCCCTGCTCCGACCAAGACTGTTGTTTACCGCACGGTCTATGCTTCTGAACCGGTGGAACTCAGCGGTACCAAGGTCCACACCGTTTACGTGAGCCCCACAGACGCTCAGATTTCCACAAGCTTTGACGACCTTCGTGGCCTCATCCCTATGAAATGGAGCTTGGGTGTCCAGGGCTTTATCGGCTCGTACCACATGTATTCCTCTTACAGCGATGATTACTACTTGCATGACTATGACGGCCTCACCTGGCGTGCGGGTCTTGTTGGCATTATTCCCGTGACCGACTACACCATCGGTGTGAAGGTGGCGGCCCTTTTCGAACAGAGCGAGGCCAAGGCCAGCGGACACACGGCCAGGTATTCCCTGAAGGGCAAGTTCAAGCAGCGCAAGATTGACGTTCCTGTGCTATTCGCCTTCAAGGCTCCCCGTTCTTCACTAATGTTCGAAATCGGTACACAGGCATCTATGGCCATCAAGGATGAATTCAAAGCCACAATTGATGGAAAATCAAGCAGGATTGACATGTTAGATAGGGATTTCCGCAACACCATTGACTGGGACATCGTCTGCGGATTCTCCATTATGGCAAACCAATATCTTGGCTTCGATTTCCGTTTCAACATCGGCATTTCTAACCTCTACGATACTGACAACAGTGAAGCAATGAAGCTTTTCGAAGTGGATGACCTTTCTTCTACCTCGTTCCTGCTGGGCGCCTCCTTCTACCTCTTCTAGTCAAGATGCTCCTTCCTGTAGTTG
>JAEDLI010000066.1 GCA_016295375.1 Fibrobacter sp.
TCCATCCCCCAAGTTTAGTCGTTTCAGCGAAATAAGCGCTCTGCAACTTCACGTATTCTCCAGCCGCAGGGCCGACTTCAGAGGCCTTGGACTTTGCAATCATGCCGAACAGTTTCGGTACTGCGACGGCGGCCAGGATGCCCATGATAACGATCACGACCATCAATTCGATAAGGGTAAAACCTTGTTTCTTCATAGTGTACTCCTTGTTGTTTGTGACACACTTGTTTGAGTCCCGGCCCGGAATTGAGCGTTCGACTCGTTTACCTCCCTAATATACACAATTTTTTTCGGAAAAGCAATAGTTTTGTCAAACTTTTGTCATTTTTGTGTCATAACAACCTGAAGTAGACGCAAAATTTGCTTTTTTCGGCCAAAATCGCCGTTTTAGGGGTGTTTCGGATGCTTACAATTATAGATTTTTTTCGCAAAAAAGGGGACTTCCGCCGAAATTTTATATTCCAATGTGGAATATATCACACCCTTTTTGTCACGGTTTTGTCATTCAAAGCAAGCAAAAGCCCGTTCAATGAACGGGCTTAAAGTGTTTTGTTTCGCGGGTCATGTATCCGGCGAATCGATTTCCTTCTTGAGTTCAAGGACGGTTGACTGGGGGAGCCCCATATTGCGGGCCACCATTTCGATAGGAAGTCCGTCCAGAAGGAAGTTCTTTGCCACTTCCTTCGCCTTCTTCCGGGCTGCGCCGTACTCCCAGTACGACTTGTCGATGTCCTTCATCATGTTACTGAGCATATACCTTGCACTAGAATTACACAATTTCACCTCGTTTTGCAATACCCGGAACACGGGATCGCCCGCGAATTCGCTGAAATCAGTCTCGCGATTGAGGGTGTCGATGGCACGAAGCCACTGGGCGATGCGGCTGCGGTCGCCTGCGAACTGTTCGGCGTGTTTCAGGAACTTGTTCACCTCTATAAGCGTCACCGTCTGCCGCTCGAAATAAACGCGCTGTTCCTGGTTGCGCAGCTGCACCGTGTGGAGGTAGTTCGGCGAGCCCTTGAAGGCATCGAAGAACTGGAAACTCACCACGTGCAGGTTCTCGAGCGGAGTGAAGTCACCAGTTTTTTCCATGCTGCCCGTAAGCCGTGCCACGTAGAGGACTTGGCGGTCGCTGTACAGCGAATCGTTGTTCTCGTGCTGGACATCGATGGAAATGCGGTCCGAGCCCACGAGATTCAGCGCCGCGTTGATGAGGTCGGTAGTGAGCATCAGGTTTTTCTCGCTGGCGAGAATCTTCTTAATGCTCCCGTCGTTGTAGAAATAGACGTTCCGGTGCTCATGTTCCTTGACGATTGCACCGATGTCCTGACCGTTGTCGTTTGCGGTCTTGAGTTTCTTGAGAAAGATTGCGAATTCTTCTCTAATCATTTTATTCCAAAAATGCGGGAACGCGCCCGTGTCGCGGACAGGGAAGAGCCCCGTCTATGTATAAGACGCTTTTTTTGAGGCGAAATATGCCTAAAAATTTTGTTTACGTGCGGATTTTACAAGTGAAGGGAGATCCCCACCTTGGTGGCCATGCGCACTAAGCACTAAAGTGCTAAGTGCTGTCCGCCCGTCTTCGCGGGGATGACGAAGAGAGGGCGAGGAAGACGAAGAGGGCGCGCGGATGACAGTTGGAAGAGCGGGGATGGCGAAGGTAGGGGTAGCTCGAGGGTGGAAAAAGAATGTTATATTACCAAACATGGATACATCTATTCTCGATAAGGCCATTGTTTTTGCTGTCAATGCCCACAAGGGCGGCGAGCGACGGGGCAAGGGGTTCCCCTACATAGTGCACCCCATGGAGGCGGTGGCAATCGCTGCCACCATGACCGGCGACCAGGAATTGCTTGCGGCGGCGGCGCTTCACGACACGGTAGAAGATACGGACGTGACCATGGAAGACATCCGTCGTGAATTCGGAGAGCGGGTGGCGTCCCTGGTGACGGCGGAAACGGAAATTCCCATAGAGAACGTGACCGAAGAGGAATCCTGGCATATCCGCAAGCAGGCGGCCATAGACCGTATTTCGGCAGCCAGTCACGACGCCAAGATGGTGGCCCTTTCGGACAAGCTGAGCAACGCCCGCGCCATTTACCGCGACTACCTGCAGATGGGTGACAAGGTCTGGGACCTGTTCCGCGTAAAGAACGTGGCGGACCACGAGTGGCATTACCGGGGCCTTGCCCGTGCGCTCTCAAGCCTGAAGGGAACTTTTGCCTACAACGAGTTCGAAGAACTGATTTCTAAATTGTTTGACAAGTCCGGCTCTAGATAAGGAGACACTTGCTTTATGTCTGATAAACCTGTAGGAAGTTATGGTTTGGATGCCCACGGCAACACCATTCTGGAGGAGTTCCGGGAGAATCGTCCGGTGTTTGCGAAGATGCTCTCCATTGTCCGGGACACGCTCCGCAAGAGTATCCAGGACAACCACATCTATATCAATGCGGTAGAGGCGCGAATCAAGGAAGAATGCAGTCTTGCGGGCAAGCTGGATCGCAAGGGCGAAAAGTACAAGAGCCTGGACGACATCACGGATATTCTGGGCGTGCGGGTCATTACCTTCTATAACGACGAGGTGGACAAGATTGCGGCCCTTGCCGAACAGCTCTTTGAAGTGGACTGGGTGAACAGTATCGACAAGCGCAAGATGCACGAGCTCCACAGCTTCGGCTACAATTCCCTGCATTACATTTGCAGGCTGCCCGAAAAGATTTACAAGGAGCCGGAATGCCCCCAGCTGAACCAGTTCCGCTTCGAGCTCCAGATGCGAAGTGCCCTGCAGCACGTGTGGGCCACTCTGGACCACGACACGGGTTACAAGACCGGCGTAGAAGTTCCCCGTGAATACCTGCGGAACCTGAACCGGTTGGCGGGAATGCTGGAGCTTGTAGATGAACAGTTCTGCCAGATTCGCACGAGTATCAACAACTACCGCCGTCGCGTGCAGGCCCTGGTGCATTCCGGCAATTTCGAAGAAGTTTCGTTGGACGGCGACTCCTTCAGCAATTACCTGCAGCTGAGGCCTTTCGATGCGCTGAACAAGCGCATCGCCTCCATCAACCAGGCGGAAATCCATGAGTCTTCGCTGTTACATTACCTGAAGGTTTTCAAGGCTCTGGGCTTTGAATCTCTGGGAGATATCCAGAAGCTCATTCGGGATTACGGAGAGGACGCCTACCAGCTGGCGGTTTCGCAGCTGGGCAATACGGATATCGACATCATCAGCTCAACGGTAGCACTCCAGAACCTGGTGGTGGTTTACATCTTGAAACAGGGCGGCGGCGAAATCGGCCTCAAGAAGTTCTTCGAACTTTTGTATGGGGCGCAGCCCAAGAACGAGACCCACGCACACCGCCTGATGCAACGCGCCAAGCAGCTGCCCTTTATGCAAGAGGGGTGAGGGATAGGGAGTAGAGTCTAGGGGCTAGGATTTAGTGATTACTGACCACTGCCGGAGGCTAAGCCGACGGCTAAATCATCCCTTCGACTTTAGAGCAAAGAGCTTCTGCTTCTTCGGCGGTGGGGGCTTCGGCGATGACGCGGATGACCGGCTCGGTGTTGCTGGCACGCACGTGCACCCAGGATTTTCCCTTGCCGAGCCACAGTCCGTCCCGCTCGTCGCTTTTCCAGTCGGCGAAGGCCTGCTTGACCTTGGGCAAGATGTCTGCCACCTTCTTGTCCCCCAGTTCGAACTTTTTCTTGGGCATCACGTAGGCCGGGTTTTCGGCTACGAACTTTTCGGGACCGCCCTTGTGGTGGGCCATCCAGCTGAGCACGAGAGCTGCCGCTACCAGGGAGTCGCGACCGTAGTGGAGGGCGGGGAGGATTACGCCGCCGTTTCCTTCGCCACCGATAATGCAGCCCTTCTCGATCATCTGCAGGCTCACGTTGATTTCGCCTACCTTGGCCCGACTGCATTCACAGCCGTACTTTTCGGCGACGTCTTCGTTCATGCGGCTGGTGGAAAGGTTCACGCAGGTGGTTCCCTTCTTTTGGCTTAAAACCTCTTCGGTAGCGATAGCGAGGGTGTATTCTTCGCCGATACTTTGTCCTAAACCATCTACCAGGGCGCAACGGTCGGCATCAGGATCCACCGCAAAGCCCAGGGCGCAGCCGTTCTTTTTGACGGCGTCACGAAGGTCGCCCAGGTTTTCGGGAATGGGTTCGGCCCCGCGGGGGAATGTGCCGTCGGGCTTACAGTGAACACGAACAACTTCGCAGCCCAGCTCTTCTAGCAGGCGGGGCACGATGTAGCTGCCTGCGCCGTTTACGGCATCGACAGCCACCTTGAACTTGCACTTGCGGATAGCCTCCACATCTACAAAGGGGATGGAAAACGTCCCCTGGATATGGATGCCGTCGGCATCGGGGGCGACTTCGTAGCTGCCCATGGTACGGTAGTCCGGATAATCGAATCGGTCCTGGTCTGCCAGTTCGAACAGTTTTTTCACGTCGTCCGGTCCGAGGAATAACCCTTTGTTGTTCAAGAACTTAAGGGCGTTCCATTCCAAGGGGTTGTGGCTTGCGGTAATGATGATACCGGCGTCTGCCTTGAAGTGTGTGGTGAGAATCTCCACAGAAGGAGTGGTGGAAAGACCCACATCTACCACGTCTACGCCCGAAAGCCTGCAGATGCCCGACACGAACTGCTGGATTGCCTCTCCGGTGGGGCGGCTGTCGCGGCCGATGACCACCCGCTTGGCCTTGGTAATCTGGAGAAAGGCCTTCACATGGGAAGACAGGACCTGGGGGGTAAGAGTGTCACCCACGATACCGCGGATGCCCGAAATGGAACGCATGAGCTTGGACATAGAAACTCCTGGAAAAAAAAAGCCCCGCAGTAGGCGAGGCTCTCGAAAGAAACTTGTTAGAAGACAGGGGCGCTTGCAGCTTTTTCTTTTGCCTTGGCCTTTTTGCTCTGTTCCTTGGCCAGGCTTCTGTGCTCCACCACGCCCATCACGAAATAGCGGTTGTTGTTCTTGACCACGGAGGTGTAGGCGTTGAGGGCCTTGACGGAGAACCACTCCTGGTAGATGTTCCTGCCGTTCTTGATGTTGGTCTCGTCAACGGTGGCGGGCTCTACCGGCTTGCCGTACTTAAGAGTGAACTGCTCGGACATGTAGGTGGCGGCCTCGATGGCCTTGTTCTTGCGGGATTCTTCTACACGGCCGGTACGGATTTCGAAGGCGTAGAACTTGTCGTTCTGGTTGAAGATGAAGTCCACCTGCACCGGCAGCTCGCCGAACTTGAACACGGGGATGACCACACGTTCGCCTTCGCCGCTCTGGCCATAGGGTTCGTAACCCATCTTCATGACCTCTTCGATGACGGTCTGGCGGTCGGAGCCAAAGGGAATGCCTGCAAAATCTTCATTACGCTGGGCGAAAGCGCTCATGGAAAATGAGAACACAAAAAGCGTAATGATAAGCAACAATTTCGGCATCATAACTCCTAGAAGCATTGTAAAATATAGTAAACTCTTTTAAAAGGGGAGCAGAAAAGGGGGATTTTTTCGCCTTTTATCTATATTTTGGGTATGTCTAGCTCTTTTGGTAAGATTTTTTCTATTTCGACCTGGGGTGAATCCCATGGTCCTGCCGTAGGGGCCGTATTGGACGGCTGCCCTGCCGGAATTCCCCTTTCCGAGGCCGATATCCAGGTTTTTCTGGACCGTAGGCGTCCGGGGCAGGGCAAGATGACCACCGCCAGGGCAGAAAAGGACCA
Organism: Fibrobacter sp.; assembly: GCA_016295375.1. GTDB lineage: Bacteria > Fibrobacterota > Fibrobacteria > Fibrobacterales > Fibrobacteraceae > Fibrobacter. Next base: position 5,734 of record JAEDLI010000066.1, read on the forward strand.
GGTGAAGATTTTGAGCGGCGTATTCGATGGCAAGACCACCGGCACTCCTATCTCCTTTGTGGTCTTTAACGAGGACCAGCGGAGCGGAGACTACTCCGACATCGAGAAATGGTTCAGGCCTGGCCATGCGGACCTGTGCTACGACATCAAGTATGGCTTTAGGGATTACCGTGGCGGCGGACGCAGTTCTGCCCGCGAGACCATCGGTCGCGTGGCTGCCGGAGCGGTGGCCCGGAAGTTCCTCGCTCAGGTGGCAGGTGTAGAGTTTGTGGCCTGGGTGGATAGTGTGGGTGCTGTGGATTGCCCCGCCCTGGATTTGGAAACTCTGTCGGCTGATGCGGTAGAGGCTTCTCCTGTGCGTTGCCCCGATGCGGCTGCCAGCGCCAAGATGGAGCAGGAAATTATGGACGCCAAGAAGAACGGTGACAGCGTAGGCGGAACTGTTGGGCTTGTGGTGCGGAACGTGCCTGCAGGTCTCGGGGAGCCCGTGTTCGACCGTCTGGATGCACTGCTTGCACAAGCCATGCTTTCGATTCCGGCCTGCAAGGGCTTTGAAATCGGGAGTGGTTTCAAGGCGGCCCGTATGCACGGCAGCGAACACAACGACGAGATATTCTTTGACGGAAACCGCTACAGGACCCGGACCAACAACGCGGGCGGCTCTCTGGGCGGAATCAGCAACGGCGAGAACATCGTATGCCGCATGGCTTTCAAGCCCACGGCCACGATTTCGCAAGAACAGAAGACGGCAGGCCGGGGTGGCGAAAACGGCAGCCTCGCTGCCAAGGGTCGGCACGACCCTTGCGTGGCCGTGCGCGCACCTGTCATCGTGGAGAGCATGGCGGCCCTGGTGCTTGCGGACTTGTTCCTGCAGCAGAAGAGGAACGAGCTTTGAGGGCGATGAGTTATGAGTGGTGAGTTGTGAGTTGCGAGGTCGAACCAAAGCGAACATCCACTAGCTTCACTCAAGCGGATCCTCGTCTACACGAGGATGACGATGTTGACAACTCATTGCTAACCTCACATTCCACATTGCTCTTGCCCCAAGCCTCATGCCCTTTGCGTTAATCTACAGAGCTCTTTACAAGCTTCATCACTGGATTTTTCTCCGGCCGGGGAAGCCCTTGGCTCATGCCAAGCTGATTGTGGTAGGGAGTTTTTTGGCGGGCGGTGCAGGCAAGACTCCTTTTGTGGCGTGGCTTACGGAGCATCTTGAAAAATGTTCTGCTAATTTGTCTAAAGCGACGGAAGGCGCGAAGATAGCTGTACTTTGCCATGCGAAAGCCCGCGACGAGTTTGAACTTTTGAAAAAGAAACTCCCTTGGGCGACGGTGGTGGCGACGCTAAACCGTTACAAGACAGCCCATGAGCTGGACCTTGACTTTGACTACATCATTTGCGACGACGGCTTTGAGGATAGCCGCCTGCGCCCTGCGTGGACGGTGCGGCTGGACTGGAGTGAACCGCCCCGTAGGTTACGGGACTTGTGGCCCGCAGGGCCGAATCGTAGCCTTGTGCAGGATCATGCGCCTGCGGACACAGTCTTGAAGTGCTACGGAGAAAAGCCGGACGTGAAATTCTCCATTTCAGAAATCGTGAATGGTGCGGGTGAACGGCTAGAAACGAATGGTGGCAGCGAACAACTGGACATAAACGGCGGCGCGGGCAACGGAGAAGCTGCCGCAGGTTCGGGGATGTGGGCCCTGTGCGGCATCGGGAATCCGGAGCGCTTTTTTAGGGATGTTGAATGCTTTGGAATGAAATTGTCGCGGAAGGTCGTGCGTCCGGACCATGACCGCCATTTTGAAGGCGCCGTTCGGAACGCGCTAAAGACGGCCCGCTGCGTGATTATGACGGAAAAGGACTTTGTGCGGCTGGGATCGGATCTGCGGAATAGCCCCCGGGTGTACCGCTGCGTGCAGAAAGTGGAAGCGGATTTTGGGCTAGCTTTTTCAAGCAGATTCTCGCCTTGCTTCGGCTTCGCTCACCACAGGTCGCGAGGATGACGCTCTTCGAGCCTTGTGCCCCGAGCCTCGAATCTCATACCTCACACCACTAACCACTAACCACTAAATCCTAGCCCCTAAATTCTATTTACTACTTTTATCGTCAGAAGAGGTGAAAATATGAACTTGACAAAGCGCATTTCTGAATTGATGGCATCCCTGGTGACGGGTATTCCGGAGAGGGAATTCCAGGTTCAGCTGGGATTTTTGGCGTCTCTGCTGGGTGAACCCTTTTACCTGTATGGCCGCTCCGGTTCGGGAAAGGGCCTGATTCTGGAACGGCTTGTGGCGGCTTTCAAGAACGCGAAAGCTCTGAAAATCGGTTCCCGCGAGCAGGATATGCCTGATAATTTGGGAAGTTACGATTTTATCCAGTTCCTGGCCTACGACCCTAGGGACGAAAAGACCAAGGACAATGCCAAGATCGCCATGGAAGACCATGGCAAGGCTTCGGTCATTTTTTCTAGCGAGATGCGCCCCGAAGATGCCCTGTGCCGTGGCGAGATTATCGATGCCATAACCCTTTCGATTGTGCTGCCCGAAAATATTTCGGCCAGTTCCCTTTGCGAACTATTGAAAACCCAGGGCGACGTGACCAGTACCCGTGTGTCTCCCGGCCTAAGCGTCACCGCCGAAGAAAAGTCCCAGTGGAATGAAGAAATCAAGAAGGTGGTTTTGTCCGATGATGCCCTGAAGGTCATTGCGGGTGTCGTGGAAATCTGCGACGAAAACCACATCTACATTTCTGTGCGGAAATGGATTGCTCTTGCAAACATCATGAAGGCCATGGCCTTCTTTAACGGGCGCACGGAAACCCGCCTGGAAGATACCTTCTTCTTGGGACACCCCATTTGGTCCAGGTCCGTGCCCAACAAGATCATTACGGAAAAGTATCGGCAGATTGTGCTGAATCAGCTCCTCAAGGATGTGCCCGAAATTCTGGGAAAGCCCTACGATGCAGAAAACCTGATGAGCCGAATCCAGAAGTTGTTGAGAAGCAGCAACAACCAGTACGAAACCAAGATGTTCAATGATGAACCTTGCGTGTTCTACCGCATTACCATTGCCGGTGAAACAGTGCCCCTGTATGCGCCCCTCCGCTATATCGAGACCGAAGGGGACTTTTTCCCGTACAATGAACTGAAGCATGTGGAAAAGCGGGTGCGCTGCAATTACCATGGCACCTCCAACTGCACCATCTCTGTGGCGTCTTCGGTGAAATCAACGGGAATCCGCACCATGGTGGCGAGGAACAATACCATTTCGCCTAACGAAAAGTACGAAGATTACGGCGTGCTGCCCACTCACATTCTCAAGGAAAACGACCCGGAGATTGCGGAAAGGAAAAAGACGGAACTGGCCGAAATCCGTCAGGAAATCCAGACGGTGGCGGAAAAAGAGACCAAGACTTTGCAGGCCCTCAAGACGGTCTTTGCAAATATCAAAAGCTCCAAGGAGGACCTGTTCTGCAACAAGGAATTCTTTACGGAATTGCAGGACCAGGTTACCGCCCTGTTCGATTCTACCAAGGTGGTTCTCGGAAAAATCAAGGAAGCCCACGACCTGCTGGCAAGCCAGGGCGCCTAGTTATTGCGCCCCTGCTTACAGGTTGTCCACGCTGTCGGGGATTTCGTTCCGCAGCACTAGCAAAATGGCGTTTTGACCCACGACGACATAGCGTTCGTCGTTGATTTCTATTTCGTAGCCGCCGGTATGGAGGTATAGGGCCTCGTCCCCTTCCTTGACCTGCAGGGGCACGTAGCTTATGGGGTCCTGGGATTCGTTCTTGAACAAATCGTCGGGGTCCTTGGATGCGGGAATCGGATACCCCGGACCCACCTTGACCACCAGCCCCGTATGCACAGCGTCACGCTCCTTGACACTGGGTGGCAGGTAGAGCCCGCTGCCGGTCTTGTTGGATGCCTCTAGGGGCTTGATGAGGATTCTGTCCCCGATGATGACGATATTTTCAAGTGAATTCAGCATGCCCCCAAATTAGAAATTATATTGGATAGCGTGGCACTGTTGGTGATAGCGATTATTTGGATTGCCATTTCTGCTTTCCTGGTCTTGTACCTGGGGCATACCCCAAAGGGCAGGGCGTGGGCGAAGTTGCTTTGGCACCACCGCAAGGTGCGTTTGGCTCTGCTTGCCTTCGCCGGTTTTTTGGCGTTGATTGTGGCGGCCTATGCGCTGTACCCTCACGATGTGGCCGAAGGCGGGCAAGATTCCAGGCTGGTGTTCAGGGATTATTCCAGGACCATGGTAGAAAACCTGGGTAGTGAAAAGGCTATCGTCATCGATTCTGTTTGCGATTTGAAGAGTCCTTTGCCGGAGCTTGCCTACGGCCTGCCCGCCCTGCTGAAAATCTACAGCGAAGAGGTGAAGCGGCCAACGACCCCGAGGCTTGTGCGGCTGGACGATACTCTGTGGATTTCTTTTGACGGTTACAAGCAGTTCAAGAACCGCGGAATCCGTATAGTGAAAAAAGTGCAGCAACGGCTTGGGGCTCGCTACCTGGTGAAGATTGATTCCAGAGCGGAAAATCACCGGCTGGAGCTGGTCTATAGGGGTACCCCCTGGAGCACGGAACAGCTGTGCGGTCTCCCCGTGATGGAGGCCTCCATCAGGGAAGACGTGGACCCGGCTTTACTGATGGCGGTTATCCGCCACACGACGAATTTCAATCTGGAATCGGAAGGGCTTTCGCAGGTCTATACGGCAGCGTCAAAGCTTGCGGCGGCTCTGTCGCAAGAAAAGACGGTCGAAGATGCCGTGGCCCAGATGTACCCTAGGGAGCGGGGAAGCCTTCACGAGGAATGGCGGAACAACCCGCTGAAGCAGTCCTGGATTGAAGAGGTCCTGAAGGACGTGCCCTACTATAAGGCGAACGGGCTGGTGAGAGATTGAGCGGTCGCTCGTGAGCCAAAAGCGACTCGTATTAACGGGTCGTGTTGGCGAGCTTTGGACACTTAGCACTTTAGTGCTTAGTGTACATAGCCACCTTTAGGTGGGAGCGAGGTTGTTCCGGAGGGAATCGACCATAGAAGAAGACCGAGCGATCGCTTAATGCCTTCCGAAGCGGCGGGTCTTGCGGAATGGCTTGTCGCCGTGAAATTCCCGGAAGGGCTTCTCTTTGCCCTTCGGCTTCTTGCCGAAATCCTTTTTGCTCTTGAAGCTCTTGCGTTCTTTTGGCGGCGGGGCGTCGTCGGTCATGAGCCTGAACTTGGCGTCGTTACCCCGGATGGTCATTTCGGAGAGAATGTCCAGCACGCTCTGGTCGGTGTTGTCCGGAAGTTCTACGGTGCTGAACTTGTCAAAGAGCTTGATGCGCCCGATGATGGCGCTGCTAATGTCGGCCTCGCCGGCGATGGCGCCTACGATGTCCCGAGGGGACACATGGTCCCTGCGACCCACCGCCAGGTAGTAACGAAGGTAGCCTTCTTCTACACCATTGGCGCCTTCCTTGCGTTCCTTGCGGGGCTTTTCTGCCATGTCGCCTTCGCGGTCTCCATTGTCGCGGACCTTCGGGGTAGAGAGCTGTTCCATCTTGGGAAACAGCGGTTCCCGTTCCTGGGCCATGCACAGTGCTGCGGCAGCGATGTCTTCGACGTTTGTTTCCAGTTCCACCGTCATCTTCATGAGGATTTCCCGGAACTTGTCGAGGCTTGCGTTTGTTAGTTTGTCTTGAACTTTCTTCTGGAAATTGGCGACGCGCTTTGCGCTGATCTGTTCGGTGCTGGGGAGGGCCATGGCCTCGATGGGCTGGCGGGTGGCCTTTTCGATGGTCTTGAGCAGGCGCCGTTCCCTGGGAGTGATGAACAATATGGCGTTTCCGCTACGGCCCGCGCGGCCGGTACGGCCGATACGGTGCACGTAGGATTCCGTGTCGTAGGGAATGTCGTAGTTCACCACGTGGGTAATGCGGTCCACGTCGATTCCGCGGGCCGCGACGTCTGTGGCCACCACGATGTCCAGCTTTCCCATCTTGAGACGGTTGATGGTCCGCTCCCTGAGAGTCTGGGCCAGGTCGCCGCTTAGAGGGGCTACGTTGAAGCCCCGGGCTTCTAGCCGTTCCGAAACTTCGGTGGTGGCCTGCTTGGTGCGTACAAAGATGAGCATGCCGTCGAAATCTTCGCCTTCGATGACCCGGGCAAGGGCTTCCATCTTGTCGTGGCTCTTGACCAGCAAAAAGCGCTGGCGGATATTTTCCACCGTGGTGGTCTTGCCCTCGATACGGGCTTCGCTGTATTCACCCAGGTGTTCGTCGATAATCTCGATGACTTCTTTGGGCATGGTGGCGCTGAAAAGCGCCCGCTGGGCGTTTTTGGGAATCTTGCTCAGGATAGTTTCGACATCTTCCATGAATCCCATGTCCAGCATTTCGTCGGCCTCGTCCAGAACAACAGCCTGGACCTTGTCCAGGGCAATCGAACCCCGCTTGAGGTGGTCGATGAGCCTGCCCGGCGTTGCCACGATGACGTTGGCGGCCCGCTTTAATGCCTTGAACTGCACCGCAATGTCTTGCCCGCCATAGACGGGAACCACGTGGACCTTCGGAAGCTTCATGGCGTACTGCTGGATTGCTTCGGCCACCTGGATAGAAAGTTCCCGCGTAGGTGTCAGCACCAGCAGGGAGGTGTCCTTGCCGTTGAACTCTATGCGGGAAAGGAGCGGGAGTGCAAACGCTGCGGTCTTGCCGGTGCCGGTCTGTGCCGTACCCAGCAGGTTCTTGCCCTGCAGCAAGGCGGGAATGGCCTTCGCCTGGATGGGGGAGGGTGTTTCGTAACCTGCGGCCTTGACGGCCTCTAGAATTTCGGGAGCAAGGCCCAAATCTTCAAAACCCACTTCTTGTGGAGTTTCGTCAAGGATTGTCTCCTGTTCGTTTTCGAGATTTTCTTGTTTCATAATGACGATCTCCATAAAGGGAGTTTTGAGTGATGAGTTGTGAGTGGTGAGTTTTTATAATCGCACCTTTGGTGCCAAATTATATTCTGAAGACTGAAGACTCATAACTGAAAAATCACAACTGATGACTGAATACTCCCCAAATATAGCTTTTCATTTTTATTATCATTTGATAGATGAGTTACGAATGCAAATACTTGCGGAATACCTTTTGCGACAAGCGAAAAAAGGAATGCGACCCCGGTTCGCCAGGTTGCGTGCTGTTTGGCAAGTTTGCCTTCCCGTTAAAAACGGCCCCTTCCAAAAAGAAAAAGGCGCCGCCAAGGGCGACACCTTAAATAGAAGGGCTTTACGCGTTAAATCATCCGCAAGATTTCTTGGGTGGTCTGTTCGGCGAAACTGTTGTCCTGCACAAAGCGGCGCACTTCGGTGGGGTTTATCCTGGCATATTCGGACAGGGCCTTGCCGATGCCGTTACGGATGTAGTATTCGTCATCCTTGGCGCAGGTAAGGCAGAACTGCCGGAGCAGGGGCCAGTCAGTGCGATCCTTGTACTGGATCTGGAAGATAATGGCGC
>JAEDLI010000067.1 GCA_016295375.1 Fibrobacter sp.
GGCAGGCGGTACGGAATCCCAGGACTGGGCCTTGATGCTGTTCCGCATGTACACCCACTTCTTTGAGCGGGAAAAGATGGACTTCAAGGTGGTGGACTTTCAGGAGGCCGAAGACGCGGGCCTCAAGAGTGCCACCATCGAGGTGAACTGCGAAAACGCATACGGACTGTTGCGTTCTGAAATTGGTGTGCACCGCCTGGTGCGCATCAGTCCCTTCGACGCCAATGCGCGCCGCCACACCAGTTTTACCGCAGTGTACCTTTACCCTGAACACGAAGACGTGGACTTTGATTTGGACATGTCGGATGTGCGTGTGGACACCTACCGCAGTAGCGGTGCCGGAGGCCAGTACATCAACAAGACGGATTCCGCCGTGCGCATGACCCACTTGCCTACGGGCATTATGGCCAGCTGCCAGACGGAACGCAGCCAGATCCAGAACCGCGAGACCTGCTACAAGATGCTCAAGACCATGGTGGCCGAACACTACCGCCTTGAAGAAGAAGCCAAGCGGGATGCTCGCATGGCTGAAAAGAAAAAGGTGGAGTGGGGAAGCCAGATCAGGAGCTACGTGCTGCAGCCCTACCAGCTGGTGAAGGACCTCCGCACCGGAGTGGAAACGTCGGATACCGCCGGCGTGCTGGACGGAAAGATCAAGCCTTTCATCAACGCCTACCTGCTCAGCACCAGCGAGAAGCAGGGGTCTTAGGGGATGTGCCCCTAGGAGAGGGGGTAGCGTAAGACTCAAGGAGATCCCCGACCAAGTCGGGGATGACATGAGGCTGAAGCGACCTTTGGACACTTGGCCTTTTATACGACTCTTAGTGCTTTAGCACTTAGTGGAGTTATGCCCTTTGGGTAAGGCCTTAGTGTACATGGCCACCTTTAGGTGGTGCGGGAGGCTTCCCCCTATGTCGAGGTATTAACAGCAAAAAGATCCCCGCCTTGGTTCGACTACGCTCACCACAGGTCGCAGGGATGACATAACGCAAGAATGCAAAAAATCCCGACCGTAAAGGTCGGGACTAAAAAAACTAGTAACTAGGAACTAATAACTAGCCCGTAGGGCGTAACTGCGCGAAGCGTATTAGGCATCGTCTTCAGCAGGTCTCTTCGACAGCTGCTTGCGCCTGATGGGGTCCAGCTCGGTCTTGCGGAGACGGAGCACTTCGGGCGTGACTTCGATGCATTCGTCTTCGTTGATGAAGGTGACGCATTCTTCCAGGGTCATGCGGCGGTAAGGAGTCAGCTGGATCATGTCGTCAGCGGACTTGGAGCGCATGTTGGTGAGGTGCTTGCCCTTGGTGACGTTCACGGTAATGTCTACGTCGCGGTTGTGTTCGCCCACGATCATGCCCGGATAAACTTCGGCGCCAGGTCCGATGACCAGGTAGCCGCGGTCCTCCAGGTTGGAAAGGGCGTAGCTGGCGGCTTCGCCCGGTTCTTTGGCGATAAGCACGCCGTTGATGCGGGTGGGGATTTCTCCCTTGTAGGGCTGGTATTCCTTGAAGAAGGACTGGGTCACGGCGTAACCCTTGGAGAGGGACAGGAGCTTCGGGCGGATACCGATAAGGCCACGGCTCGGCACGATGAATTCCAGGGACACGCGGTCGTTGTCGTCGGTGACCATGTTCACCATTTCGCCCTTGCGCTGCTGGATTTCCTGGATGCAGGCGCCACTGAATTCGCTGGGCACTTCCACCTTGAAGTCTTCCACCGGCTCCAGGAGTTTGCCGTTTTCGTCGTTGTGGAAAATCACCTGGGGGGATCCGATGGTGAATTCGTACAGTTCGCGACGCATGTTTTCGACGAGGATGGTGAGGTGCAGAATGCCACGGCCCGAAACCTTGAAGGTAGAGGCGCCGTCCACCTTTTCGACGAGGAGGGCGGGGTCTGCCATGTGGGCACGTTCCAGGCGTTCCTGAAGCTGGTTACCCGTCATGAACTTGCCGCCGTACTTGCCGGCGAGGGGCGAGGTGTTCACGGTAAAAATCATGGAGATGGTGGGCGGGTCGATATGGATGCGGGGCAGGTGCTTCGGATTGCTGGTGGCGCTGATGGTGTCACCTATGTCGAAGGTGTCAAGCCCAGCAATGAGCACGATTTCGCCCGGACCAGCTTCGTCCACCGGCTTCGGGGTGAGGCCTTCGTAGCGCAGGATCTTCTGGGGGCGGATGGTCTTCACGGTGCCGTCGGTAAAGGCCTGGGCGTAGGTCTGGTTCGGCTTGAGCACGCCCTGCTGCACGCGACCCACGGCCAAGCGGCCAAGGAAGGTGGAGTATTCGAGGGATGCAATCTGCAGGAGCGGTTCGGCGGCGGGGTCGCCCTTCGGGGCCGGAATGCGCTCGATAATCTTGTCCATGAGGATGCTGAAGTCGCCGTCCGGGTCTTCCATCTCGGCCTTGCAGATGCCCTTACGGCCGGAACCGAACACCTTGTCGAAGTCAAGCTGCTCTTCGTTGGCGTCCAGTTCGCAGAAGAGGTCGAACACCTTGTCGAGGGCGCCGTGGGGGTTGCAGCCGTCGCGGTCAATCTTGTTCACCACCACGATGGGGATGAGCCCGAGTTCGAGAGCCTTCTGGGTCACGAAACGGGTCTGAGCCATGGGACCTTCAAAAGCGTCCACAACCAACAACACTCCGTCCACCGTCCCGAGAACGCGTTCCACCTGGCCACCGAAGTCGGCGTGCCCCGGGGTATCCACGATGTTCACGCGGTAGCCCTTGTACATGACGCTGGTGTTCTTGGAGAGAATGGTAATGCCGCGTTCCCGTTCCAGGTTGTCGCTGTCCATCACGCGTTCGTTGACTTCTTCGCCTTCGTGGAAGGTTCCGCACTGCTTGAGAAGCTGATCGACAAGGGTTGTTTTACCGTGGTCAACGTGGGCGATAATGGCGACGTTTCTGATTTTCGATTGATCCATAAAGGGCTCTTTTGAATTTTTGTTTATTTTGGGCCCAAATTTAGAAAAAAGGATTGTAGTTTGCAACATGGTTATGGTCCAAAGCAGTTGTTCAGGAATCTTTTTGTTATATTTGGACCACTATGGATAAGGAATTCGAAAAATTTGATGATGAAGAGGATTTGGGGGATTTTGACCAAAATCTTCTCGAATCTGGTGATTTTAATGAAAGTGCACCTGTGATTCGTGATTATAGCCAGCGTCAAATTCTCATTTGGGAAGAAGACGATGCTCGGCGCGAAGCTTGTCTCGAAGTCTTGACTGACCTGTTGGTGGGGGCTACCATCAAGCCCGTGAAAACCGAAGCCGAAGCCCTGGAACAACTGGAAAACGAGGATTGGGATACCTTCGTGGTAGACTTTTATTCTGAAGGTGTTTCCGAGAGCGAATTTATCAAGCGGGTCAATAACTATCCGGGTTCAATTCTCGTGGCCATATCCATGGGTCCGTTGACTTTGCCCGATGAGCGTGACCCCGCCAAGACGGAACTTTTGCGTAGGCTTTTCGATATGGATAAACCTACAGCTCAACTTCACGGCTAGTCTAGGTCAAAAATTTTTTAAGACTCCGAGGAGAACTCCCCGGAGTTTTTTGTTGTGGTGTAGTTCTAGACGCAACTCTCGGGAGAGCCCGGAGTAGGGGATTCCATACACCAGGATTCGCTTAGCCCCCTTGTCTGCCAGAGACGCAGGTTGAGTTGTGTGCTTTGGGGATTCTTGCTGGGATTGCTGTTGTTGGGAATGACAGTTGCCGAATCCTGAACGTTGGAATAAAATAAAGAATCTAGGATGCTTCCGTTGCATTGGAGCACGATGGAACTCTTGGTGTTGGTCAGGTCTCCCCAAGTTGTAGTGTTTTTGAATGCTGCTGGTGTGTTTGCCGAAGTATCGCCAAACACGAGGGTTTTGCCTGGGGCGATATCATTAACGATGATTTCCCAAGCCTTGCTGCCCGTTGAACCGGTGCCGATGGTGCAGCCGCCCAGTAAAAGGGTGTCTATGCTTCCATTGTAGATTTCGATGAATTCGTATTGGCTTGAATCGGTTTTGAGGGGAGCGCTCAAAAATTCCGTGATGACCAGGTCGTTTTTTTGGGGACTACGCCGTGATGCTGGCAGGTTCATTTGAATCTCCAGGTTGGCGTTGTCGGCGATTTCTATGGCTATGGCCGCCTTGCCTCTTAGGGATTTCAGTTCTAACGATGGGACTGGATTGTCAGGGCTTAAATAGAGGGAATCTTCTACTTGATAAATGTTGTTGTCCAGCTGGTCGAACAACGTTATTTTCAATCGGTAGCTTTTTTCTAGGGCAAGAAAATCAGTGTGGAACACACCATCGCTGTCGATAATTTCCATAAGGTAGGTATAGAGGGAATCTTCGGATTGCAATTCCATTTGCCCATAGGCGATTTTGACGGGGTTTCCAAACCCTAGGGGAATCCGTAGGTAGATGAATCCGGCCAGAGGCCGCATCTTGATGTTTATTTCTTCTGTTTTTCCCGCTTCTAGTCGGGCCTCCACTTCGCCTTTTTGCATCAGGTTTCCGTTGGCATAAATTTTTGCCAGGAATTTCCAATGGTCATGGGGGAACAGGTCTAGCTCCAGGGAATGTTCTTCGGGACTTTTGACCAGGTGCAGGGTGTCCGCTCCTATACAGTCGATGACTAGACTGTCCATGAGTGGGACGCTTGTGTAGTGGAGTTCCAGTTGCACCTTGGCGGAGACACCTTCGGTGTTTGCAATCGTTTTTTCGCCGGAATCCTTGCCGCAGGCCCAAAGAACAAGGGCGAATAGGGAAAGGGCCAGAGCCCATAGGGTTGTTTTTTTGATAGGATTCATGAGACCTCCTTTTGGTTTATAAGAAATCCTATGCCTTATAAACGGAATTGGGAGGTCAAAAGGGAACGGTAAAAAAAATATTACGAGTCCTGGGGCTGATTTCCTGAATTATGGTTCCTGGAACTCTGCAGCTTTTCAGCGCAGGGCTTACTTTGTCTTAAAATTTTCACCAGGGCGCTGGGAGAAAGGCCGAAAGCCTTGGCAGCTTCCTTGGTATCGCCGTTTTTTTGAGCCATGCGGTCAAAGACGTGGGCCACGAACAGGGGGAAAAGTGGGTTGCTTGTTTGAATATGCCCATTGCTTCCGGGAAAGGGCATTTCGGGCTCTTGAGGAGTTTCTCGCACCTTGAGGGCCAGGGCCATCTGCATGCGGTGCAAGGCGTGGACCTTATTTTCCTTGGCGGATCTCCCTTCGGAGGATTTGATTTCTAAATTGTATTCCCGTAAGGTCAGCTGCACTCCGGTGTTGGTCTTGTTCCTGTGTTGCCCGCCGGGACCGGACCCCTGGAAACCTTTTAGGGTACAGGCGCCTAGCAGTTGGTCCAGGCTCATTTTTAAGTAGGTATCGCGATGCATATCTTGAAAGATAAAATTCTTGTGCCCCTCGCTATGGTCGTTTTCTTGTTGTTGACCGCCTGTGCGGGCTCTGCGGACAATGCCTCCCAGGGGAGTGTTCTTCAAAATGCCCCCCAGGATGCCCAGGCAAAGGACGCCCAATATCAGGAGCGAGTCCAGGACAAGCAGGCCCTTTTGGAAACCATGTTCCAGAACTTTCTGGACGGTATCCGGAACGGTGCTTCAGCCGAAGTCCTGTACGGCTATCTGACGGACACTTCGGAATACTGGCTGGACACTCTTGAAACACATGCCCGCCGCTACGACGCTGAGGCTCTGGATACATGCCAGTTTTATGAGGCCTATTCCATTATTCTTTACCGCCTTTATGAGCGGGAACACCTCTGGGAAACCGAAGATGACCGCATGCTCTTTATGCTGCTCAGCAAGAGCGGTATGCTGGACCGGTTCCTGCGTCTGCAACTTGGACCCATGAAGGTGAAAAACGACCGGGGAAGTATAGGCCTTGCCAAAAGCCCCGATGTGCCCATTATGCTGTTCGTCTGGGATGACCAGACCTGGAAACTGGACCTTCCGGCAACGCTCCCTCTGATCACCAAGGGAATCGAGTCTATCGCGGTCAAGAAGAACTGGACCAACCGCAAGCTGGCCCTTTACTGGATAGAGAAGGAATACCACATGACCTACTCCAGGCTGGACGATTCCCTGTTGGAGCCTATCGGTTTTTAGTTAGACGAATACACGATGCGTAGTATCTGCAAGTGCTTGTTTTTTCTTCTGTGTTTTTGCGTCTGCGCCATTGCTGCTCCTGCGGTTGCAAAGGCTTCGACAAAAATTTCGGGAGCGGTGGAATCCAAGACGCCCTTCAGCGGAGACCGTTTGTTTGCCGTTCTGGATTCAGTTGGAGGAACTGGCACCTGGATGGAATGGGACAGCACCGGCGTGAAAGATCCTTCTATCATGTCGGTGGTTGCACCTTCCATGAAAACCGCCCAGAAGCCCCAGATGGTGTGGGTAATATCTGAGCGGGAAAAGCCCCTGATGGCCATCCTTTTTTCGAAGGGGGCGGGGGAGGTTCTTGTGTTCTATGAACTTTCCGCCCTAGATGCCAAACCGGAGCCTCTAAAGCTGAATTCGGAACCGGACCCGCGGGTGTTTCTCCGGGACTACCGGCAGGAATCCCCGACGGTCTTTGTCCATCTGGACAAGCCCAACCTGAAAATTTCCATATCCGAAAAATTGATTCGCTTTACCTACGAAAAGGCGGACAAGACCGCGCTCCGTTACGACAAGGACTTTGCCAAGAAAACCTTTGTTGAAAAACGTTCCGAAGTCCGCAGTTACATGGACTATTTCCGTTATGAGTATGCGTTGATGCTTCGGGCTTTTGTTCAGTCTGTTCGTGGTTTGTTTAACTGGCAGCCCTGGCATTGGTATATGGATTCTTGGAGTCATTCCGCCTTTATCAAGGCCGATGAACTGGAAGCCATTCTTTCGAAGGGATTCCCACCGGAATATGTCACGATTTTCAAGACCAGGGCCGCTACCGGCGAGACGGTGGAATTTCGGGTGAACGGCAACGGCTTCTTCGAAATGGATATTTTCGCCCCGTAGCCTGCTATTTTGTATTTTAGAGATATGCGCTTGAAATGGTCCACATTGTTGTTTGCTTTGAGTTGCCTTGCGGTTTCTCATGTGGACGCATCTGTGACCTTTATTGCCCAGTTTGCGGTTGGCGACAAGAACGTGGCCACTTTCAGCGAAGACGGTCTCTATGCGGTGGATTTTGCAACAATCAAGAAGGCCCTGGTCCAAAACAAGAGGCAGGGAGACCTGGATGGGATCCAGGTCGAAAAACTCTGCGTCTATGCGGCTTCTCCCGACACCTTGAGCGACAAGGTTCCCGAAAAGGCCAAACTTGAACCGGACCAGACTTTTGAAATCCCTATTGAGGTTCGGGACAAAAACGGAAACGGAATCTTTGACAACGGCGATACGCTCCTTTTTGTGGGGTACGGAACTTCCATCTGGAAACGTGTTGATTCTGAAGATCCCTCTTTTGAGATGGGCAAGATGGACTATTTCCATTCCCATTCGCCCTATTCCTTTTACCAGAACTTCCAGCTGGGCTGGAAATCTTCGGGTAAGGGACTTCGTTTGAACGACTTCTTGAAGGAACCTTCCGGTACAGGCAAGAGTATAGAATGGATGCGCTATGTCCGTGCAGAAAAGGAAACCATCTTGCGGGACACCTACTTTGGTCGCGAAGGGGACTGGGAAAGTTCTTCGGGTAGGGAATGGTTCTGGCTTTGGCATAGTCGTCTGGATTCCAGCACCTATACCAATTCGGATTTGGTTCAGCCCCAGGTCCAGAATTTACCAGGACGAATAGCTGGCGGCAAGGAATTTTTGGGGGTGTCCTATTTCCCGTATAGGTCTCTTTGGCGTTCTTATGCCGAAAAGCCCAATGACCAGAAGTCTGATTTGGAAATGTCCGGCAAGTCTTACCAGGAACGGATGGACGGTGTTAGTTTCTCCATGACGGTGAACGGAAAGAAATTAACTCGCAGTACAGCGACCTTAATGCCGGGCAATACTTTCCGTCTGGATAATCCAGGGCTCAAGGACAAGGGAAACAGTTTCGGATTGACTATGTTGCCCAACGATTACCAGTTCGACCGTTTTGACGGTTACACGCTGGCCTATCAGTGGACTCCCGTGGTTGATTCGGCAGAATGGCTTTTGCCAGGCCGGGTATCTGGCGTTATACAGATTCCCGTGGGAAAAGACGCCAATTTGCAAGTCATGAAATTTTTGAATTTTAGACAGGTTGGCCTTTTGCAGGTGAAGAATGGCGTTGCAAAGGATAGTGTGGCTATTTCCGATGATGTGCGTTACTTGATATACAAGAAAAATGTGTATAGAAACGACCTTAGCGTAGTTGGACAAATTGTTAAACCCGCAGGGGTGATTTCGGATATTTCCAGAATTGATTCCCGTACGGAATATTTGATCGTATCGCCGTCGGAATTTCTGAATGGAGCCGTAGCCCTAGGAAAATTCCGTTCTGGCGGCTCCGCCGTGACCACGATTCCAACGTCGGTTGTTGCCGTGGAAGATATTTATGCACGGTATACGGGTGGCGCTGTTTCTCCTGTGGCAATCCGCGATTACATAGCCTTTGCGAAAACCCGTTGTAATAAACTCAAATATGTGCTTCTCTTGGGTTCGGGACATTATGATTATCGTGGAATTAATACGAAGTTAGGTCCGAACTATATGCCGCCCTATGAAAAGGAATCTGTGGCAAGCGATGATTTCTTTGGTGCACTTGACCCAGGTGAATTGATTTTGTTTGGTAAGTACGATTTAGATGTTGCCGTAGGTCGTTTGCCGGTATCGACAGAACAGGAATTGTCCCACTACATGGACAAGGTTCGGGAATACGAGAAGGTGGGACTCTATGACCATTCGGAATGGCGGTCCACCTTGCTGCTTGCTGCCGATGACGCACTCAACAGCCATATCGTAGACTATACGGAACATACCAAGCTGCAAGAAATGCTTGCAAGGTCTATCGATAGTATGGCCACGGCCCAGAATCACCAGTGGAATCTGAAAAAGATGTATTTGCTGGATTACCCGGCCGATGCCTCGGGACAAAAAAAGGATGCGGTTGATGATTTTATCAACATGATAAACCAAGGCGCATTGATTACGGCCTATTTTGGTCATGGATCCATGACGGATTGGGCTTCTGAAGGTCTTTTGAAGCCGAGCTACATAGCGAAAATTTCCAACAGGGGCCGCCTGACTATTCTTAATTCTTTTTCTTGTACCGTGGGACGTTTTGACATGGGCAATGCGCGATCCTTATCCGAAGAATTCGTGCTGGCATCTCAAGTAGGCTCTATTGCGTCTATTGGTTCGACAAGAGAAACTTTTGCCGATTACAACGAGGCCTTCGGAAGAGCTTTTTTGATTTCTTTGCTAAAGACGGAGGGCGTGCTTGTCGGAGATGCGTATCGGATTGCCAAAAATTCTGTGGGGAAGGGCTATAGCCGCCAGCGATACAATAACGAACTCTATGTACTGATAGGGGAGCCTGTTCTTCAGATGCCCAAGGCCTCTATGAAGGTTTCTTTCGATGCCGAAATGGATACCCTGAAGGCCCTTGACAAGGTAAAACTTTCAGGAAATGTCTCGGGCATGAAAGATGGGTATATTGGAATATCTCTACATGAGGGCAAGCGAAGCAAGAGGCTGTTTAATGGTCTAGACGTAGAAGATGATACTGTGGATGTTGTTTTTGATGGTTCTCTGATACATTCCCAGGTTGTCCCCGTTCGTGGAGGCCGGTTTGAAACGGAATTCATTTCTCCAAGGAAACTTTCTTTTGGCGATACTGCCGCCCGGTTGAGCGCCTGGGCTTATTCGTCGAAGGATAGGGCCGTTGGTAGATTCTTGAAAAGGAAAATCTTGATTTCTGGAGTTTCTACATTTGCGGATTCTATCCATGATCAGACGCCACCTTCGATACAGGTGCAGACTTGTTACAGCGGAGGAATCAACACCTCCTTTGCCGATGGGGAATCTGTAAAAATGCAGTTCCCGGCATGCCTTCAGGTGACCATCGAGGATTCTACCGCCATTGACTTCCGTGAACAACCCGACGAAGGTATTACTTTTGAAATTGTGGGTGTGGAACACCCGTACCACCCGGGACCGTTTTTGGAGCAGACATCCAAGAAGGTTGTGGTCCGCAAGACTTTCAATGCCGAAAACTATCTCGAAGGCAAATACGTTTTCAAGGTCCGCGCACAAGATGTCTTGGGCAATGTGGCCACCAAGACCTTGAATCTGGAACTGACCGAAGAAATGAAGTCCGGCTTGCAGGATGTTTTCAATGTGCCGAATCCCATGGGCAAGAAGGGAACGACCTTCTATTTCAAGAACCTGGCCGTGAACCGCAATTCTACGGTGAACATCTTTATATACAATCAGAATGGCCGCCTGGTGAAGGTCATCAAAAATGCTGTCTCGGGCATGACCCGCTGGGACGGTCGTGACAATCACGGAAGGCTCTTGGCCAACGGGCTATACCATTATGTGGTCCGTAGCGAAGTGGAGGCTTCGGACGGGTTCAAAAAGAAAACTTGGACAAAGAAACAAAAATTGCTTATATCGAGGTAAAAATGGATTTGCGTGAAAAACCTGGGAAGATTCAGAAACTACTGGAATTGTTCTTGAGATTCCGCCTGATTTCGGTGGTACTTCTTGTTGTTTTGTCCGTGACTTTTGTGGCGACCCGCTGGCAGGCCTTGGTCTCAATGCCGGTGGCCTCTTCTGAGTCTTTGGGAATGTGGCTGGCTGAACATGGGGGCTTTGCATCTCTGTGGCAGGGAGGCCAGTATCTCGCCGTTTCTGCGGTGGCCATGGTGGTTCTGCTGTTTGTGTTTGCAGGAATCCGAGGCGGTATTGCAGGTTTGTTTGGCCTCAGTGCCATGGTTTTTGCCTTGTACGCCTTGGGCGGTGCCGAAAGCATGGTCCTGATATTCTATGGCGTGTTTGCCGGCGTGGCTCTGCTCCTTTTGCTCTTTGCAAAACTGGGTGTTGCCAATGTGCTTTTCCCCTTTGCCTTTAGCTGGGTGCTCTTGACTGCAATGGTAGCGTTGCTGCCATCCTTTGCTCCAGCTTATTTGGTATGGGCGGTTTTCTCCGCTGTCGGCTTTGCATCGGTCTTGGCTTTGGCCCTTGTCTCTGCAAAACATCTTGCCGAAGGGACTCCCCAGGCAGGAGCGCTGATCCGTAGCGGCAAAAAGCTGTTGATTCCGGTGACGGTGTCGTCTTTTTTGGCGGTGGCGGCTTTGTTGTTCGATATGGACAAGCCGGCCGTTTCTGGCGTGAAGGTGGCAGAAGCTGCCGTGTCGTGGTTTGCTTTCAACTTGTGGTTCTACGTGTTCCTGTTCCCGGTGGTTTCTTTTGCACCGTGGGAAAGGCTCCGTTCCAAGGAACGCAAAGTCAAGCTGAAAGAAAAGAAGAAGTAGTCTACGAACAGCGCAGCACCTGGCCCGGGCGGATCATGTTACTCTTGAGGCCGTTCAGCTGCTTGAGCCTGCGTATAGAAATCCCGTATTTCCGAGCAATCTTGCCGAGGCAGTCCCCGCGCCGTACCTTGTAGTAGCGGTGTTTGGAAAGTTCTTTCTGGTAAAAGTCTTCATTTTGCTGTAGGGCCACCGGGTCAATCTCAGTTTGCTCCCACCTGAATTTTCCGTTTTCGAAATCAAAGACGGTGGAGGGGTCTATGTAGAGCCCGTTGTAGCGCATCTCGAAATGCAAGTGCGCTCCGAAGGAGCGACCGGTGTTGCCGCCTATACCGATGGTGTCGCCTGCTTGCAGGGTGTCGCCGACTTTTACATTCCATTTGGACAAGTGGGCGTACAGCGTGGTGAGGCCGTTCCCGTGGTCGAGAATCACGTACTTGCCGTAGCCCCTGCGGCGGCCCTGGTTCCGGGTCTTGACCACCTTGCCTGCGAAGGCGGCCACGATGGTGCGGTCTTCGCCGTGGCAGAGTCCCAAATCTACTCCACGGTGCATGCGGTAGGTTCGTATGCCGTAGGGCCCCGAGATGCGCCTGCTTTCGGAGGGCATGGCCGAGGCGGTCATATCCAGGAACAGGGACTTGTCGGCGGAGTCCGCACTGGCGGAATCGGCGGCGGCCATGTCGGCGGCCAGTTCGGCGTCGGCTTCTTCGCTTTCGGCGCCGGCTTCGCCTTCGGCGCCCTCTTCGCCTTCTCCGGCTAGGGAGTCTGCCTCGGCAACATCTTCTGTTTCCAGGTTTTCGGCCTCTATTTCGGCCAGTTCCTGCTGGATAAGTTTTTCGGCTTCGGTGAGTTCTACTGTTCCAGCTGGATTTTCGACAGTTCCGGTGAGTTCCACCGTGCCTGCCGGATTCTCGGCGGTTTCGGCAGGAACTTCGCTTATGGATTCGGCACTTGTTTCCGTAGGCTGCTCCACCAGGGGCACGGCATTTTCGGCCATGCAGTCTTCCTTTGCCCAGAGGCAGAGGGGGAGGGTGAACAGGAATATGGAAACGAGGCGTTTCATAGATGTGTGGCTAATATAGAATAATTGTTAGGGATTAGAGGGTGGAAGATTTTAAACGAAAGAACTCCGCTGTGCGGCTGCAGACGAAAAAAAGCAAAAAACAAGCATTTTTTTATACAAGAAAATCTCTCGTCTCTCGTCTCTCGTCTCTCGTCTTTCTAAATTTGCTCGCATAAAAAACAAAAGGACTCTAAAATGGCAAAGAAAGTTCAGGATGCCCTCAAGGACATCATCTCCCTCTGCAAGCGCCGCGGTTTCATTTTCCCCGGCTCCGAAATTTACGACGGCCTCGCCAACACTTGGGACTACGGTCCGTATGGCGTGGAACTGAAGCGCAACATCAAGAACCTCTGGTGGAAGAAGTTTGTGACCAGCCGCCAGGACGTGCTCGGTCTCGACAGCTCTATTCTTTTGAACCCCCGCGTCTGGAAGGCCTCGGGCCACGTGGGCAACTTCTCTGACCCGCTGGTCGACTGCCTCGCTTGCCACGAACGTTTCCGTGCCGACCAGCTCTTGGAAGACAAGCTCGGCGAAGGCTGCTGCGCCGGCAAGAACTTTGACGAAGTCCACCAGATGATGATGGACAACAAGATTGAATGCCCGACCTGCGGCAAGACCGACTGGACCAAGCCCCGCGCATTCAACCTGATGTTCCAGACCGAAATCGGCGTGATTGAAGG
>JAEDLI010000068.1 GCA_016295375.1 Fibrobacter sp.
GCCACCTTCAGGCCGTCCTTGAGGCTAAGGCCGTAGCGGCAGGCCACGCAGAGGCCGGCCATGAGCAGATAGACGTTGGCACTGGCATCCGGAGAACGCATTTCCACGGTCTGCTTCTGGTGGGTGTCGTAGCTTGTGCCCTTTTCGTTCGGGTTCGCAATCTTGCAGAGGTCGGTCTTCGATGCCCAGCCCAGCGGTACGCGCACCAGCACGGAGCGGTTGCGGTCGCCCCAGCACACGTTGGTGGGGGCTTCCTGGTGGGGCACCAGGCGCAGGTAAGAAGTGGGGTTCTGGTTGCCGAAGGCGGTGATGGAGGGGGCGAGCTTCATCATGCCGGCGATGGCTCGGCGGGCGGTATCGCTGATGACTCCGTTCTTGAGCATCTGATTGTTGCCGTCCTTCATGATGCGCATGTGGATGTGCAGGCCCGAACCGGCCTTGCCTACGGTAATCTTCGGGGCGAACGTCACGTCGAGGCCGAATTCTGCACCCAGGTTGCGAATCATCCACTTGGCGATGGTGAGCTGGTTGGCGGCGTCTTCGGCGGGGCAGGGGAGGAACTCGATTTCGTTCTGTTCGTAGAGCTTACCGTCTTGGGTGAAGTTGCCCACTTCGCTGTGGCCGTACTTGATCTGGCCGCCGGCCAGGGCGATGTAGAGCATGCACTTCTGGCGGAACTCGTTGAACTTGGCAAACGGGGCGGATTCGTGGTAGCCCTTCTGGTCAACGGCAGGGAACTCGCCCGTGTCGTCGGCAATCACGTAGTATTCCAGTTCGCCCATGGCCTGAAATTCCATGCCGGTCTCCTTCTTGAAGGCCTCGCAGGCCTTGTGGAGGGTGTATTCCGGAGAAGATTCCAGCGGCTGACCATCCTTGTTGAAGAAGCTGCAGAGCAGGCAGAGGGTGGGGAGGGTGGCAAACGGGTCCATGAAGGCCGTGGAGAAGCGGGGCACTACGTACAGATCGGAGGAGGAGGCTTCGATGTAGCTGAACAGCGAGGATCCATCGACGCGTTCGCCGCAGCTTAGGATTTCGTCCAGGTAGTCGGCGTCGTTCACCACGAAGTTGAGGGTCTTGAGGCGGCCGTCACCGCCGGCGTACATGAAATTCACGTGACGGATGTCGTTTGCACGGATGAACTTCTTGATGTCTTCCTTGGTGAATTTGTCACGGGGTTTCTTGAGGGCCGTGACGAGGGCGTTTGCGGACATGTCGATTGTAGCCATTGATTTTCCTTTTTGTTGGTTTTATTCAAAAAATGTAAATGATTTTGTTATTGATTTTCCTAATTTATCATTTTATTTCGCAAAAAAGTATCACCAAATAACGAAAAATTACAGATTTTGTAATTTTAGCTTAAAAGGGCACCGTCAGGTGCCCACGCAAATAATCCGCCCTACCACAAGTACGCGACCGGATTATGGCGGATTATTAAGTGTTGGGTAGGTCTTAGGGAGGGCCTTGCCCTCCCTAGTCACTATCACCTTTTTTTCTTTTTCTTTTGCTTGGGCGGGGTATAGTTGCTCCCCACTTGTCCGCCATTGTTCTGCTTGCGTGCAAAATCGCCCACCTTCTTGAACATTTCCTTCATGGTCTCGTACTGCTTGAGCACCGCGTTCACGCGCCCGATTTCGGTACCGGAACCCTTGGCTACGCGTGCCTTGCGGCTGCCGTCCAGAATCTGCGGCTTCTTCCTTTCCTTGGGCGTCATGGAGCTGAGCACGGCTTCCACATAAACCAGTTCCTTTTCGTCAATCTGGTCGATGGGGAGCTTGTTCAGACCCGGAATCAAGCTCAGAATGTCCTTGATGCGGCCCAGCTTCTTGATGGTGCGCAGCTGGTTCAAGAAATCGTTCAGGTCGAAGGTGTTGTTGAGAATCTTCTTCTTCAGGTCCTTCGCGTCTTTTTCGTCGATGACCTGCTGGGCTTTTTCCACGAGGCTGACCACGTCGCCCATGCCGAGGATTCGGCTGGCCATACGGTCGGGGTGGAACAGTTCAATTTCGGGGAGCTTTTCGCCCACACCGATAAAGCAAATAGGCACGCCCGTCATCTTCTTGATGCTGAGTGCTGCACCGCCGCGGGTGTCGCCGTCCATCTTCGAAAGGCAAACGCCCGTAAAGTTCAGACGGTTCCAGAAGGTTTCGGCCACATTCACGGCTTCCTGACCGATCATGGCGTCGGCCACGAACAAAATTTCATCCGGGTGAACGGCGTCCCTGGCCTTTTCCAGTTCCTGCATCAACTCTTCGTCGATCTGCAGGCGGCCTGCGGTATCGTAAATGACTAAATCAAAACCGTTGTCCTTGGCGTACTGGTAACCGTGCTTGATGATTTCCACCGGATTGCCTTGGCCTTCGTCATACACCGGAATGCCGATGGACTTGCCCAGCACCTGCAACTGCTTGATGGCGGCGGGGCGGTACACGTCGGCGGCCACCAGAAGCGGCTTCCTCTTCTTTTTGCTGCGCATCCAGAGGGCGATTTTGCCGGCGAAGGTCGTCTTGCCGGAACCCTGCAGGCCAACCATCATGATGCCGACCGGAGCGGGGCCGGAGAGGTTGATTTCCTTCGTTTCTCCGCCCATCACGGCCACGAGTTCGTCGTGGATGATTTTCACAATCTGCTGACCGGGAGTCACCGAGGTAAGCACTTCGGAGCCCAGGGCCTTTTCCTTGACGGCCTTGACGAAGTCGCGGGTCACGTTGAAGTTCACGTCGGCTTCGAGGAATGCGCGGCGCACTTCGCGCAGCGATTCGGCGACGTTTTCTTCGGTGAGCTTACCCTGCCCGCGCAGGTTCTTGAGAGTAGATTCTAGAGAGTCGGTCAGCTGTGAAAACATAATGCGGCAAATATAGCATTTTTTTCTATATTTGTCGCCCAATATGATTTCTGCGATAACGGACAAGTTCTACAAGCCGTCAAAGTTCAAGAAGTACGGCGATGTTAAAGATGTGCTGGTGGTAGCACTCCCCATGCTCTTTTCCATGTCTTTTGACACCTTCATGACCTTTATCGACCGCCTGTTCCTATCGAAACTGGGTCCTGCCGAAATGAACGCGGCCCTGGGAGCTGGCGCGGTGCAGCTGGCGCTCACCATGTTCTTTACGGGGGCCATCAGTTACACCACTGCCATGGTGGCCCAGCGTCTGGGGGCAAAACGCCATGGGGAATGTGCCAAGGTCTTTATGCAGGCCCTGTACGTGTCGCTGGTATGCGTACCCCTTTTGTACCTGACCATCCCTCTTGGGCATTTTATTTTCGGCATGGAAAATCTGGCTACAGACCAGCTGGAATACCAGAAGACCTACTTCAATATTTTGATGTTCGGCGGTATCATCAACCTGGTGCGGAACGTGGCACCCTGTTTCTTTAGCGGTATCGGCGAGACGAAAATTGTGATGAAGGCTGCCTTTGTGGGCATGATTGTGAATGTGGCCTGCAACTTTGTGTTGATATATGGTCTCGGTCCGATTCCTGCGTTGGGGGTGGCGGGGGCGGCCTATGGAACCCTTATCGGGAACGCGGTTTCAACCATTATTTTGTTTGCAAAGTTTTTCGGCAAGTTCTACAACAGCCGTTTTGGTACCCGTTCCTCTTTTGCTTTTAGCTGGCCCTTGACCCGAGAACTCTTGCAGCGGGGGATTCCGTCGGGAGTGGAGATGTTCTTGAACATGTCGGCGTTCCAGCTGTTGATTCTCATGTTCCACGCTCTTGGACCCGAACCCGCCACGGCGTCGTCGGTCATGTTTAACTGGGATATGGTGGCCTACGTTCCCCTGATGGGGTTGGAGGTCGCGTCCACAAGCCTTGTGGGCCGTTACGTGGGGGCGAAGAATGTCGCTGCCGCTACGCGATCTACTTACTCGGGGTTGCGCCTAGGGTGGGGCTATTCCTTGATTACCGGAGTGCTGTTCGTATTCTTGCCGGGCGTGCTGACCGACATTTTCAGGCCCGACATAGCGGAGGCTTCGGCGGAAGCTATGGCCATTTTTGATGCGGCGCGCCCCATGAGTATTTTTATGCTCCGGTTTGCCTCCTTGTATATTTTTGTGGAGGTGCTGTTAGTCATCTATGCGGGGGCCTTGCGTGGGGCGGGGGATACTTTGTGGGTCATGTTCGCCAGCGCCATCATGAACTGGTGCGTGGCGGGAGCGCTTTACCTTTCCGCTTATGTGTTCCAACTGCCGGCCCATTACGCCTGGATTGCGGTGGTGGCGGTCTACAGTACCGCGCCCATTATTTTCTGGCGCCGTTGGGTTGGCGGCAAGTGGCGTCGTCACTTGATGAATGTTTGATTTTTTTTCGTTGTCATCCTCGCCTCAAACTCATGTCACCCTGACCCGGAGCTGGAGTGACAAAGAGGGGGATGCAGGTGCTTCTTTGTTCTAAACGGACGGAAATCCGATTGCTTCTCGGTTGGAGCTGTCTTTGCTGTCAATTTCTGTTCCGGAGCGAGAACGCCATGATGGCGAATGCTCCTGCCACGTTCATGCTGGCCTTGCGCCCTGCCATGGGGATTGTCACCTTCAGGGTGGCCTGTTCCATGAGTTCGGGGGCGATTCCCAGTTCCTCGTTGCCGAGGATGATGAGCCCCTTTTCGGGCCATTTCACTTCGGTAATGCTCGGGATGTCTTCGCCGGTTTCCAGCGCGATAATCTCGTAACCGTTTTCCTTGTGCCACTTGATGCAATCCACGGGGCTTTCCCAGCGCTTGATGGGAATCCATTCCTGACAGCCCCGGGCGGCACTTTTTACCGTCACGTGGTCGGGGCCGCAACTGTAGCCGCTCAGGTGGACTCCTTCGAGGCCGAAGCAGTCCGTGCTCCTGATGATGGAGCCTACGTTGAAGGCGCTCCGCAGGTTGTGCACCAGCACGGCGAAGGGGATGGGCTTCTCGTTCGGAGTTTTGCGGTCCCCCGGTTCCTGCTCCAGGTAAACATCCCGTTCGAACCCGAGGCCCGCCCGCGTGCGGAAGGTCTTGTACAGGTCAATCATCTGGGCTTGGTTCTTGCCAACTAGGCGTTCTCCTTCGGGCAGTTTCATCCAGCCGGCGTAGGTCTCGAATTCCCTCCTGGCGCGGGGCACGTCGTCGCCCAGCTGCAAGATGATGACCCGCAGGAGTTCGGCCATCCGCTTGGCCTTGGACTTGTCCTTCATGGCCAAAAATTTCGGTTCCGTGTACATGTCCAAAAGATAGTTTTTCGGTGGGGGCGTTGCGGGGGCAAGCCCCCGCTCAAGGGGGTGGTGGAATAATAGACGAGAGATGAGAGAAAGGGCTTGTCGGCGATTCTCTCGTCTATATGAAACCAGGGGGATTTTTCCCCCTTTTGTGGTAAAATTTGCTATCTTTTAGGGCGCATGCAAGATACCCCGAAACCCCGTATTCTGATCACCAACGATGACGGTGTTCAGAGCGAGAATATTTGTGCTTTGGCCCGCGCCCTTTCCCCCTACGGGGAGGTGTTCGTTTTTGCTCCGGAGCATGAGCAGAGCGGGGTTTCTCACGCCTTTACGGTGCGTCGCGGGCTTTCGCTGAAGATGGTGGACCTGGGGGAGGCGGCTGGTTCTGCCAGGGCCTATTCCATGGACGGGACGCCGGCTGACTGCGTGAAGTTTGCCCTGGGGCATTTCGCCCTTTACGGACTTTCTACCGAGGGGGCAGGTCCAGGACCCCAAGCCGGAGCCTTTGACGTGTGTTTTTCGGGAGTGAACGTGGGCGAAAATTCCGGGGTGTCGTCCCTTTATTCGGGGACCGTGGCCGGAGCCCGCGAATCTGCTCTCTGGGGGGTGCCGGGTATTGCCCTTTCACTCCGGGGGACAGGTGCGGAATTGTTGCAGACGGCGGCGGATTTTGCCGCGAAGGTGGTGAAGGAGCGTCTTTACGGGGCAATTCCCAAGGGCGTTTTCTGGAACGTGAATTTTCCAAAGGCTACCGTCAAGACCTTCAAGGGGTTTAGGGTAGCGAAGATGGCCGTTGGAATGTTTACGGACCACTACGGTCACGAGAATGGCCTGTGGCAGCTGGACGGTGAAAAGTTGTGGAACGAGCAGCCCGAGGATAGTGACGACTACCTGCTGGAACAGGGCTATGCCACCGTCACGCCCCACCGCATAGACCAGACGGACGAAGAAAGTTTGAAAGTAATAAACGAGATGTTGGTGGAAACCACCAACCACTAAGAGGAAGATCGAATGTCAGAAGAATTGGTACCAGGAACGCAGTTCAAGAGCCTGATTGAGAAGGACATGCAGGATTGCTACTTGCGCTACTCTATGAGCGTGATTGTGGCCCGTGCCTTGCCCGATGCCCGAGACGGGTTCAAGCCGGTGCACCGCCGCGTCATGTTCAGCATGCATAAGCTGGGCGTGGTCCCCAACAAGCCGACGGTCAAGAGCGCCCGTATCGTGGGTGACGTTATCGGTAAGTACCACCCTCATGGAGACTCCGCCGTTTATGAGACCCTGGTCCGCATGGCCCAGGACTTCTCCCTGCGCTACCCGTTGGTGTTTGGACAGGGAAACTTCGGCTCTATCGACGGCGACGGTGCCGCCGCCATGCGTTACACCGAAGCCAAGATGAACAACCTGGGCGCCCTGATGCTGGAGGATCTGGAAAAGGACACCGTGGACATGGGCCCCAACTACGACGAGTCCCTGGAAGAGCCCTTGGTGCTTCCGTCTGCGCTCCCCAACATGTTGGTGAACGGCACTACGGGTATCGCCGTGGGTATGGCCACTTCCATGGCGCCCCACAATCTGCGCGAAATTGCAAACGCCATCCACGCGGTGGCTGAAAATCCCGAAATTCCTGACGAAGACCTTTTGCAACTGGTGACGGGTCCCGATTTCCCGACAGGGGCCGTGATTTGCGGCCGCGCGGGCATCCGCGACGCCTACCTGACGGGTCACGGTCGAGTGCGTGTGCGTGCCCGTACCGATATCGATACCGACAGCAAGGGCAAGCCCCGCATTATCGTCTCCGAAATTCCCTACATGGTGAACAAGGCCGAACTCTGCAAGAAGATTGCGGAACTGGTCCGCGAGAAGCGCGTGGACGGCATTACCGACATCCGCGACGAATCTAACCGCGAAGGCATGCGGATTGTAATCGAACTGCGTAAGGATGCCGTTGCCGAAGTGGTGCTGAACAACCTGTACAAGAATACCCAGTTGCAGACCACCTTCAGCATCTACAACCTGGCCTTGGTGAACAACCTGCCCAAGCTCTTGACCCTCAAGGAGCTGATTCAGGTGTACGTGGACCACCGTATGGACGTGATTACCCGCGCCACCCAGTTCGACTTGAAGAAGGCGGAAGCTCGCCTCCACATTATCGAGGGTCTGCGTATTGCCACCCAGAATATCGACGAGGTGGTGCAGATTATCAAGAACAGCAAGACTACGGAGTTGGCGAAGCAGAACCTGCAGGCCCGGTTCGACTTGGACGAAATCCAGTCTCAGGCCATCGTGGACATGCGCCTGGCCCAGCTTACGGGACTGAACCTGGAAAAGCTGGAAGCGGAATACAACGAGCTTACCGCCACCGTGGCCGACCTGAAGGACATTCTCGCCAAGCGGGAACGCCGTATCGCCATCGTGCTTGAAAAGCTGGATGCCGTAGTGGCCAAGTTCGGCGACGAACGCCGCACTAGCATCGAAGATTCTGTAGATGACCTGGACTACGAAGACCTGATTGCCGAAGAGGAACAGGTGATTACCCTGAGCAAGGAAGGCTACATCAAGCGCCTGCCCATTGATACCTTCAAGGCCCAGAACCGCGGTGGCAAGGGAATTATCGGTGCGAGCCTCAAGGACGAGGACAACGTGGACCAGATTTTCACGGCCAGCACCCACAGCTACCTGCTTGTGTTCACCAACAAGGGCCGTGCCTACTGGACCAAGGTTTACCGCCTGCCCGAAGGCACCCGCAACGGCAAGGGCCGCCCCATCATCAACTTCGTGGGACTTACCGAAGGCGAAAAGGTACAGGCCATTGTGCCGGTGCGCAAGTTCGGCGGGTTCTTCTGCCTGGTGTTTGCCACCAAGAAGGGTATCATCAACAAGATGGACCTGACCCTGTTCAGCCGCCCCCGCAAGGCCGGCGTGAACGCTATTCGCCTGGACGAAGACGACGAACTGGTGAAGGTGCAGCTGGTGGGCATGACCGAAGAGGAATACAAGGCTTCGCTGAATGCCAGCGATGCTGACGATGCCGTTGAGCAGGCCGTCGATGCGTCCGAAGCAGGCGAGGTTGCCGAAGGGGAGGACGGTTCCGAAGATGTTGAAGGCCGCCCGATCCCGAAGGACCTGCTGATGCTTGCCACCCGGAACGGCCAGGCCCTGACGTTCCCCATTACCTGCTTCCGCCCCATGGGCCGTGGAACCCACGGCGTGCGCGGTATCAAGCTTGCCGAAGGCGACGAGGTGATTTCGCTCCTGTGGCTCAAGGCGGGCAACAAGGTGCTGACCATTACCGAAAACGGTTTCGGTAAGCGCAGTGAGCCGGGTACCTACCGCATTACCCGTCGTGGCGGCAAGGGCGTTATCAACCTGAAGGTCACCGACAAGATCGGTCCTGCCGTGTTCGTGGAAAGCGTCGCCGACGACTACGACTTGATTATCACCAGCCGCGAAGGCCAGGTGATCCGCATCAAGGCTGCCGACATCCGCCTCACGGGCCGTAACGCCCAGGGCGTGAAGGCCATCAGCCTCCGCGAAGGCGATGTGGTTCAGGATGCCACCGCGCTCCCCAGCGTGGAAGACATCGAGCAGGACAGCGCCGAGGCCAAGGAGACCTTTGACCACGTGGAAGGGGTTCAGGTAGAGGACGACTCCATCGAGAAGGACGAAGCGTAGGACGTCATTCCGGTTGAATCTGTCCAAGTTGTCACCACGGACATGGTGCCGGGGTCAACTTTTTAGAACTCTTAAAAAAAACGCGAAAATCGCCCCAAAGTTGTCATGCCCGCGCAGGCGGGCATCTCCTTGATTCCATGAAAAACGCGAAAATCGCCACCTTTATATAAATTTACGCACATTCCCGGTGACATCCGGGAAATTTTTGCTTATGTTTATATTGGGATTGGATTCTGAAGAGGAGTTCAATATGAAAAAGGGATATTTTTCGGTCGGGACAGCTGCTCTGCTATCCCTTGGTCTTTTCACCTCAACATACGCCGCCGATGCCTGTAGTGATGCTATGGGCCATTCGGGTAATGGGACGAAAGTGAACGTCCAGTGCGGTAATGATGGTTCGTGTCAGGGTTTGAGTTCAATTTCTGGAACTCCTTGGGGATTGGAAGAATGGTACAGTGGTGGTGGAACAAACTCCATGACCTACTACAGCAATGGTACGTTCCAGGCTAGCTGGAGCGGTGCAGAAGACTACCTTGCTCGTGTAGGATACCAGTACAACAATGGTCTTGTTGATCATAAAACCAAACACTATGCCGTAGATTACAAGTACACTAAGACAAGCCAACATGCAGACTACGGTTATATCGGCGTGTACGGTTGGACGAGAAACCCCGACGTGGAATACTACATCGTGGACGACTGGTATAGCAAACCGAATGAACAGTTTATCGGACCTAAGTTTGGTGAACTCAACGTTGATGGAGGTACTTATACCATCCATGCATTCGTACGTGACAATGAATACTCTAAGTTAGGACAATCCACGTTCCTACAGATTTTTAGCGTTCGTACAGAACCTCGCCAATGCGGTCATATCGATATCTCCGCCCATTTCAACAAGTGGGATGAACTTTTTAAGGGACAGACAGAAAATCTTCCGACATCAAAGAATGGCCGTATGAATTATACGGTTGGTTTTGGTAAGTTGATGGAAGTGATGCTGATGAGTGAAGCTGGTGGCTCTGCTACGGGTTCCATTGATTACACTTACTTCAATATGGTGGACAATGCTGACGGTTCTTCTACTACTTCCAGCGCCTCCATGAATCCCACAAGCTCCGCTTCTACCCCCACTTCTAGCGCTGCTGCACAGACCGCTGTAGGAACTTTGCCCGGAAAGATTGAATTCGAAGACTACCAGAACAAGGACGGCGGCTTCACCAATGGCGGAACTTACCTGGGAGACATTGAACCCGGTAACTGGGCCGAATATACGGTGAACGTTACCTATACCGGAACCTATACCTTTGAACTCTCCGCCGCCAGAGGCGATGACCAGGATCGCACCACTTCCATTGACCTCGTCGTAGATGGGACAAACGTGGGCACGATTTCGGATATCCTGACAGACGGTTGGGATGACTACAAGTCCTTCACCGGGGTGACCACGTCCCTTTCCGCAGGGACCCACACCCTCCGTGTGGAATTTACTGGCGGCTATGTGAATGTGGACAACATCACCTTCACCGAAAAGGATGTGGACAAGGGCTCCAAGTACGAACCGCCTGCATCCATCCGCAATGTCCACCTGTCCTTAGATAACGATAAGTCCGTGCAGGTGTTCGACATACAGGGCCGTAATTTGGGCCGTTTGAGTGTCGCCGCAGGCGCTTCTCTCCAGGATGCACTATTCGCAAGGTTCCACAAGTCCGGCGTCTACCTGGTCAAGCAGGGTGGCCAGATGACCAGAGTCCGCGTTACTCGTTAATTTTCATGCCGCACTCGATGCGGCATCTCTTTTATCATACAAAAAAAGTCACGGCAAAAGCGTGGCTTTTTTTTCAAGACGTCATGGCGAGCTTGACTCGCCATCTGGACTATTTTTTCTTGCTTTTAGACTTTGCGGTCTTTTTTCCACCTTTCGGGGGGTGAGCCGCAATCTTCTTCACGCTCTTGTCAGCTTCTTCTTCGGCCTTGAACATGGCTTCGATGGCTTCCAGAGCGCCGTTGGGGTCTTCCTCGATGATTTCGGAGGCTTCGTCCACCAGTTCGGCAAACTTGTCGTACCAGTCGGCAAAGATTTCCACTTCCAGGCGGTCCACGCCGGGAACCGTGAGGCGGGCGCCACAGCATTCGCCGATACGGTCGAGATACTTGGCCATCTGGGGCTTCAGGAGGGTCAGGTCCAGACCGTCCAGGTCTTCGGGCTCGAACCAGACGCCGTCCACATCGGAATCGTCGTCGTCCTTTGCCTTCTTGCCTTTCTTGCCTTCGCACTTGCACTGACCGTCGCAGCAGCAGTCGTCGTTGCCGTACAGCGCCATGTATTCTTCGTCGTCCATACCGCTGTCGTAGTAGAACTCGTCATCTTCGAGGTAGAGTTCTTCTACGAAGATTCCCTTGGCGCCCAGCGTCTTGGCTGCAGCGATGAATTCCTTGAGATCGCCACCGAAGTAGCGTGTGGAGGCGGCTTCCTCGTTCAGGGTCTGAACGGGAATGGGGGAGAGCTTCTGCTTCTTGATGTAGTCGCAGATGATTTCGCTAATGGATTTATTCTTTGCCATGGGATTCTCCTGTTAAAAAGGTTTGAGGTTTGAGGTCGTTTCGCTTTGAGGTCGGTCGCCGGAGGCTCCCTTTGGGTAAAACATCTCGTACTTTATTTTACCTCAGAGCATCCGCAGGATGCGACCTCACTCCTCAAAGCACCGTAGGTGCGAGCCCATTCCTAAACGTGGTACTTCTTCAGGCTTTCCGCCTTTTCGTTGATGAGCTTCATGATGCGGGCCACGGCTTCGTCACCGCGGGCGGTATCCTTCACGCTCGTCATCGGCTGGAAGAGCGGGCTGTTGAACATGGTTCCGAGAGGAATCGGGTTCTTGCGGCAGAAGGTCGCTTCCACGTAGTCGCGGGCGGCGTCCTGCAGGTCGTCGCACTTCTGGAACTCGCCCTTCTGGAAAGCCCTGTAGAGGTCCACGAAAATCTTTGCCGCTTCGGGAATGTTCGCCGTAGCGCTCACGAGGCCCGTGCCGCCCATTTCGAGCATGTCGATGAAGAATCCGTCTTCGCCGCTCAGAACGGCAAAGTCGTTGTTCTTGGTTTCGTTAATCACACGCTTCGTGTCTTCGTGGAACTTTTCGCCGATACGGAAATCGACCGCCTGCTTGAGTCCGATGATGTTCTTGTCTTCGGAAAGGGCGATGAGGGTGTCGGGGTGGACGTAGCTGGCGGTACGGCCCGGCACGTTGTAGATGATAATCTTCGCGCCCGTTTCGGAGCTGAGCGTCTTGAAGTGCTTCTCGATGCCTTCCTGGGAGGGGTTGTTGTAGTAGCCCGTGACGCAGAGGACCGGGACTTCCGCAATC
Organism: Fibrobacter sp.; assembly: GCA_016295375.1. GTDB lineage: Bacteria > Fibrobacterota > Fibrobacteria > Fibrobacterales > Fibrobacteraceae > Fibrobacter. The sequence goes on from JAEDLI010000068.1 coordinate 12,222, forward strand.
TTCAACACTTCTTCGATCATCTCGACCGATTCGCGGGTGCAGTTGCTGCCTGCGCCTGCAATCACGGGCACGCGGCCGTCCACGTAGTCCAGCGTGAACTTGATGATGTCGAGGTGCTGCTTGTGGGTGACCGTCGCACTCTGGCCCGTGGTACCCACGGGAAGAATGCCGGAAACGCCGGAGGCGATAAGGTCGTCAATCATCTTTTCCATCTTCTTGTAGTCGACGGAGTTGCGGAGACACTTGGGATCGTCGTCCATCAGCGGGGTGAACAACGCGGGAAAAACACCAGTAAGTTGAGAAGCTTTTGTAATCTGCATAGTGGCCTAAATATATAAAAGTCCAGGGATTGGTACGCCAAATTAAAAAAAAAGAATGCTTGGTAGGCAGCAAAGTAGACCCTTTGAAAAAAAATGTTCAGAATATCCTTGAACTAGGGAATGACAGGGCTTTTTTTGAAAAATTTTCTATGTTCTGGGAGGAAATATTTTGTTCTACCCCTAGAGGAGGACTGTTATGGATAAAATTGTCAAATTGTCATGGTCGGTTTTGTTTGTGTCGCTAGTTCTTGCGTTTCTAGCCTGCAGTGACGATTCCTCCAGCAACACAGGTCTCCCGGAGGACGAAAGCGCCGAGTCAACAGAAAATGATAAAAATGTTGGCGAGAACGTCGGCAAGGATGCCGGTTCGAAAGATGGCGAGGAAACAGGTGTAAACGGTGGCAAGGATGCCGGTTCGAAAGATGGCGAGGAAACAGGTGTAAACGGTGGCAAGGATGCCGGTTCGAAAGATGGCGAGGAAACAGGTGTAAACGGCGACAAGGATGCCGGTTCGAAAGATGGCGAGGAAACAGGTGTAAACGGTGGCAAGGATGCCGGTTCGAAAGATGGCGAGGAAACAGGTGTAAACGGTGGCAAGG
>JAEDLI010000069.1 GCA_016295375.1 Fibrobacter sp.
CACGTTTCGTGTATCAGGTACTTGCTTAGCAAGCACAACGATTTTAAGACTCATAATTCTCTAATGTTTTAATTAGTTGATAGTTGAAACTCTGCAACGTCGCAAAATTTACAATGTATAAAATACATTGTTTTCGCAGATGCGGCTTAGTTTTTGTTTGTGAATCCACTTTTTAGGGTGAATCTCTTTTTTGAATCAAAAAAGAGACGGGGAATTACTTAAAATTTGCAGTCAAAGAACTTACTTCTTCGGGCATTATGGTTCGGGTCTTGGCCGTAACCTTGTCGCTCCAGCCGGTAAAGGTCCCGCCGTTTTCTTGAGCCGTAATGGTGACCGGCGTTCCCTTGAAGAAGGAGACGGTCATCGAAGACCTGTCCAGAGGTAAATTATGGACTAGGATCTTTCCTGAACCACTGACAGAAAGAGTTACCTTGGCAGGCTCCCCCAGAGCGAAAAATTCTTTCATTTCTGACAAGATAACGTCTTGACGGGTTTCTGCAAATGTCTTTATTTTATCGAGTTGGCCGTTCATGTAAGAAGCACTTAGGCTCCATCTCCGCTGATCCTTGGAGATTTCCGATTCAATTTCGCCCATCATGGTACTGATACGGGCAAGTAACCTGGACTTTTCAAAATTCATTGCCAAAAGTACCGGGAATCGATTGATAAAGGCGGTTTTGAAGTCCTTGTTTTCCAATAGCCTACGAAGCAGCAGCGTAGAGGCCGGGCCATTGGGCCAATCGGGACCATCTTCGGCCGTTGCAAATTCGAAAATGTTGTTCTTGAATTCGCTAAACTCGTTGCCAAAACCAAAATCCATATCGTAAATGAACCATTTCCACTTGGTCTTGGGATTTGTCCCGCGCCACTTTTTCAAGTTGTTGGCTGGCCAGTCGCGGTTGTTCATGAACAGTTCCGTATGGATATAATTGATAAAATTATCCACATCAATCTGTTCTGCCATATAAGCATAATTCTTGTCATTATCTAGATGGTTCATTGCAAGCCAATCCATTAAAGCTTCGTAATCTGCAGGTGACCCTGCCGTAGCTGAATTATCCGCCTTCAGCAAGTCTACTTCGTCAGGATTCAACCCGTAGTGGGTCTCGAAATAATATTCCGTCGAGCGTTCCCGGATATTGTGTATGCCGAAATACTCCCCGTTGTAATAAACCACCACGCCGCGCCCACGCTGATAATCTACATCCATACCCTCTGTCACAGAACTGCAAAGCCTATCGCGGATATAGTCGCCCCCAAAATTACTTCCATTGCTACGCAACAAGAACACCTTGAACTTCTTGAGGTTCGGAAAATCCGGGAACAGCGGGTATTCTAGACGCTTGTCGCCGTATTTTTCGCGGAATACAATGGCCACCGACTTCTTCTTGTTTGCGCGACTATAATTTCCGAAAATCTGGAAACCGGCATTTTTTGCAAAAGCCGGCGTCTTACTGCCTTTTTCCAGAAGTTCTACAAAAACCGGTATTTCTTTGTCTTCCCAGTAGTTCGCTCCAAAATGCGGGTCCTTCGCCTGGGCGTTGGGGCCTTCCATATAGATTCCCGTATCGGGGTCAAACAGGGACATGGGATTGGCCGTCAAGAATACTACAGGCGTTTGGGGTCGCGTTTCGAATACATATGTGCGGGTCACCACATCGCTGGCGACGCTATTCGCAGCAAAGTTCGCGCAACGAAGGACGGTCGTATTACTTATTTGGATATTGTCCAGGTGGGCGCTGTTTTCGGTAGGGGAGGCTCCGCCCAATTCGCAACGAACATTCGGCAAACCGGAAAGGTTTATGGTAAAAGCAGAACTGTAGAATCCTGATGCTGGGAAATTCACCTTCGTTTCGGGGCTTGGTTCGCGGCCAGGGACAACGGCCTTTTGACCATAGCTGAACGGCGAAGGCTCCGCATAGCCCCAGCCTTCACCATCAGTGAATACCTTGTTGCCATCTTTGTCAATGTAATTGTCGGTATAAGAATAGCTCCAACTCTTTCCAAGAGGCAGTTCTGGATAGGTGACGGAATCCACAAGTGTTCCGTCCGGTTTCATCAAGAACAGTGTGCCACCTGTTTTTTTCAGCTTGAAATTCGCGTGAGGTTCATGACCGCGATTTCTCGCGATATAGGAATCCACCTTGAACGATAGAGGACGCAGTTCCTGATCGTCTGGACTAAAACGGGTGCCGTAAATACGGACTAAATCGGGAAGCGTTGAACCCGTGGGAAGGGTAATGCGGTAGGTATAGGTTGAATCCCCGTTTCCCGTAAGGACCTTGCCCCAACCTTTCCAGTCATCTACGCCGGTTTGGGCCAAACGCAGTAAAAGTTTCCGGTCCTTTTCAATATAGCCCGTAAGCAAGATTTCGTTGGTTTCACTCAAATCTCGCGCATCTGCAGAATTTCCCCTGTCGCCAATTCCCACAAAGAAAGCGATAGAATGCCAACCTAGTTCTGTATTCTCGCCATAGCGCATTACCCCGCCGAATTTGCGAATACCCGATTCATTAAAACAAGGAAGGGAGCCGTTCAAATACTGGACCGAACTTTCCCCCTTGACGGGCGTGTTTTGAGAGTCTGTCCAGACCCAGCAACCGTTACCGACCAAATTGATTGTATCGTGAGGAGCTACGTAATCCGGAAGGTTCTTACCCGACATGAACACCACCATCAGGCCCCAGGGCGGTATGGTCACGTTTCCGAAAGTCCATTTTTTCGGGTTGTCTCTGGAATCAGTCAATGTCATTCCCGACAGGTTGACTGCCTGGTCCGAACTGTTCCGCAATTCTATCCAGCCGGCGTCATCGCCTTCGTGGTCCTTATAAACCAAGTTGACGGGGTCCACTTCAGAAAAGACAACTGGACCCCGGGAAATGTTGTCCGGATTTTCACTTTCGCAATCCAGGCATTCAGCGATGGTAACGGTTCCATCGTCCGAGAAACAGGCAACAAGCCACAGGGCGAAGAACAAGATCGAATAGTTTTTCCATCCCATAGGATTAAATATATACAAAAAAAAGCAAAGCGGCACAAGAAAAGCGGACGCCCACAAAAAACATCTACTAATCTGCGGATTTTTTGCGTCTGGGCCTGCGGACAATAAACAGGCAGGCACCGATAAGCACCAAAGCCACTGAAACGGATTTGCCCATGGGGAACGCTTCAGAGAACACCAGTGCACCCGCCAGCGTGGGAACTGCCGCCCCTATGGCGGCACTGAAGGGAATAATGAACAGCGCCCGCCCGCGGGAGAAGGAAATCTGGGAATAAAGGAAGGCTATCCCGTAGGTTGCAATGTAGCCGAGAGTCCTAAAGTCCAGCAACAGGTTCGCCACCGACGAAAGTTCAATATGGTCCAAATCAAAATCCATGGCAAGGCTCTTGTAGAATGCCGCCGAAAGCCCGAAGCCCACCCCCATAATGAGGGAATCCACCATTTCACGGTCCTTCACGAACAAGTGGGCAAACAAGGTCACCAGGCAGAGCCCACCGGCATAGGCCCATAACATGGGAATGTTCTGCAGGGCCGTAGATTCGCCCAGGTTTTCCACGGAATACAAGAGACCCGCCACCACAAAGCAGATGGCCACCACGATGCGCTTGGTCAAGGCCTCCTTCAAGATGCAAAAACCCATCAGGGCGGTAAGCACCGGATTCAACACCATCATGGGCTGGACCTGGCTCAGGTCGTACTGCGCCATGGCGATGTAGTAGCCCAGCGTAGCAAGGCCGGAACAGCAGATGCCCAGCCACCAGAACTTGTTGGTAATGACGCCCTTGAAAAATTCCCAGGGTCTGGAGGTTCCGCCGGTGCGCTTGCCTACCGTAGAAACTCCGGACTTTTCCAGAATATTTCCACAGGCGAATAAGAAGGCAGGGCCGATTGTGAGTAGTAAGAAGAGCATTGTTAATTCGGAATTCGGAGTTCGGAGTTCGGAGTTGTTTTTAATTTGGAATTCGAAGTTTGGAGTTCACAATTAGAAAACTGCTTTAAGCATTTTTGCTTCATAATCTTGTTATGTAGTGTTTTTGTAATTGATACAAGCAACCTAATTAATTCTTCACAATCTGAATTGTAACTTTTAAATGTTTCCTCATTAACATAGCCTGTTCTATGCAACAATTCTAGCCAATATTGCGTTTCGTCTGCCTCTTTCAATGAAATTGTGAGTTTTGAATAAAAATCAGGCGTAGACTGCGCTCTCTTAGCCTCCCGCACATTAGCGCCAATACTAGTTCCACTTCTAAGAACCTGCTTGGACATAACGTACTCATGTTTTTCATCAGAAAGTTTTTGATAAAGCTCTACCATTCTAATAGAAAAATCCATGCTTTTGTTCTGCAGGTAATTTCTTTCCATTTTTTCTCCAAACTTCAATAAATCCGAAATCTGAAATCAGAAATCAGAACTATCATAAATTTCTTGGTAAATCCAGTAGTTTCCCATGACGCGCTTTACGTAGTCGCGGGTTTCCCAGTAGCTGATTTCTTCGGCGCGAATATCCCAGTGCTTGCCCTGACCTGCCGCCTGCCAGCGCTTGGTGGGTTTGGGGCCTGCGTTATAGTTGCCCAGAACATACATGTAGTCGTCACTGTATTCGGCTTTCAAGTCCACCAGGTAACGGACACCCAGGCGAATGTTCATGTAAGGGTTGAAAAGGAGCAGCGGGTCAAAATCGGGAATCCCTTCCTTGGCGGCCACCATCTTGCCTGTGGCGGGCATAATCTGCAAGAGCCCGCGGGCACCTACCGGAGAGGCTATCTCGAAATTAAAGATGGATTCCTGACGCATGACGCTATAGACGAAGAAGGGGTCGATTCGCGTTCCGGAATGGAACTTCACCTGGTCCTTGAAGGGAATGGGATAAAGGTAATGCAGCACATCTATAGGCGGTGCCATCAGGCGACGACGGTCGATGTTGTTCTGGAACTGCCGTGCAAGCCTGTAGCCGGCAGCCACTTCACCCATTTCGTAGAAGAGCTTGCCGTATTCGTACAAGAAATCCAGACGCTTGTAATTCTTGCGGCGCACCTCGTCGTAGAGGGCAAAGGCTTCGCCGCTGAAACCGTAAAGGAACAGCTCCCGAATGCGGTTGTATCGGACCGGGTTGTAGGTGGTGTCCGGCTTGCCAATCTTCTGGGAGGCGCGAATCCAAGCCAGGGTCTCTTCGGGAGACATGGCGACCCCGTGAGCATACGGAATGTCTTTCTCTTCCATCAGCTTGTATTCCGCAAGTTTCAGGCGGCTGCGGTGGGCGTAGTAGGCCAGCGGGAAATCCCGGATGCAGTCCAGATAGGCTTCACGAGCCAGGGAATCCTTGCCCAGCTTCATGTAGGCATCTCCCAAGAACATGCGGGCCCCGCTTCCGCTCCAAAGGAACGGCTCCTTGGCCGCATCGATAAAGGCATCGACGGCCTCTTGCCATTTTTCTTGCTTGTAATAGACGAAACCGATGCGGAACTTTGCCCACTGGCGCTTCACATTGTTCTTGAACCTGCGATGGGAAAGTTTCTTGAAACACACGATGGCACTGTCGTACTTTTCGTTCTGCTCGTATTCAAAGCCTTTTATCCAGAGGTTGTTGGCGTTTTCCTTGCTGAACTGGCTTGCGTCCTGCAACAGGGAATCGGTGGTCTTGATTTCTTTGGCGTATTTCTTGGCGTTGTTGCGGTACAGTTTCAAGATAGACTGCATCCACAAAGGCTTAGCCTCCACAGAATCCAACAGGAAGCGGAACTGGGCAATAGACTCGTCTTCGCGCTTCAAACTACGAAGCGTAACAGCCCGTTTTTCCCACAGGGCAATGCGAGTATCCATGTCCAGAGTGCTGGGCGGCAAAAGCTTCTGCAGGGAATCTTCCGGCGCTGCCACCGCAGCAGACGGATTTTTCGCAAGGGCGATAGAATCCATAATGGCGATGGAATCCAGCAGAACAAGGCAAGCGGACGCCTCGTCCTTGGCGCAGGCCATCCTGGCGTAGGCAATCTTTTCGGGCAGACTTTCCGGAGTTCCCTGGACCTTACGCAGGCGCTGAATCGCCTTGAAGGCGGAATCCTTGTAAGCCGTAGAACTGGCCAACAGCTGGATATAAAGTTTCTTGGCCTGGGCCGGCTGCTTGAACTGTTCCAAATACAGGGCGTAGCGGTACTTGAGAGCGGCAGCGTCTTCGCCCTTGGGATACTTTTCCAGGAACACCTTCAGGGAATCCGCATGGGCCGCATCGGTAAGGCTGGTGTCCGCCATGGCGGCTTCGATACGCATACGGGAGGCGGACTTGTCAAAATCGGAATCCTTGGCGTACTTGTTCCCGAGAGCAAGGGTTGCGCGCATCTTGGCGTAATCCCCCCGCATAAAACAGGTGCGGGCCATTCGCAAAACAACGCTCTTTTCTAGAACGGAATCCCTGCTCCGCAGAGAATCGTAGGCGGCGTAGGCGCTATCCCAAAGTTCCCTGTAATAGTAATAAGCGGCCTTCGCGAAATCCTGAACGTTTTTCGAGACGGCAAAATCCGTAGAGGCCCGCTTGGAGCGTTCCGCACGAACTACCAGGTTCTGGAAATCCTTGGGCAGAATCTTTTCTTGTTCTGCAAAGGGGTCATTCAGGGGGACTGTCGAAATCAGGCTGTCGGTGGTGACAAATGTAGCGGGGAGAGAATCTTTCTTTGCCGTTGTCGGCTTCGGAACAACTGCTGTTGCACTGGAAGACACGATGGTTGGGGCAGAAGCAGACGATTGGGCGACAGGGGCCGAAGAAGAGACAACTGCAGAAGATACAGAAGCGGTATCAGCAAGAGCGAAGGCGACACTAAAAAAAAGGACTGTTAAAATTTTACTCATTCTGGTTTACGTCATGCGGTGCATCGTATGTGTAGGTTGTAGGTGTTAGGTTTTAGGCATTAGGGCTGATAGAGATAATTAGATGTCATTTCAAACATCTCTAGCAGATCCTCGCCTACGCGAGGATGACATCTGGCATCACTCACACCACACATTTCATATTCCACATTATTTCCCATCCACCTGGCCCACAAAGCTGGAAATACCCAAGTCCGTAATGGTCTGGGCATACTTCTTGTGCATATACTCGTTCACGTTATCGGAATCGTCCATCTGCAAAACGGTCAGGGCGGACTCGCGAACGTCTTCGTAGTTGATGGAACGGATAATCTTCTTGGTGGCCATGACACTCCAGGGCGTCATGGAAAGTTCATCTACGCCAAGCCCAACGAGCAAAAGCACACTCATAGGGTCCGCACTCATTTCGCCGCAGACCGCCACAGGAATTCCTTCGCGGTGCGCCGCCATCACCACACGGTTGATCATGTGCAGAATGGCCGGATGGTGAGGTTGGAACATTTCGGTGATAAGTTCGTTGGTCCGGTCCACCGCTAAGGTAAACTGGATAAGGTCGTTTGTACCGATGCTGAAGAAATCCACTTCCTTGGCAAGCAGGTCCACCAGCATCACGGCGGCAGGCACTTCTATCATGGCTCCAATCTTGATATTGCCTACCTGCACTCCTTCGGCCTTCAGCTCGTCGGCACAGCGCTTGATATACGCCTTCGCCTTGCGGAGTTCGTTGAGCCCGGAAATCATGGGCAACAAAATCCTGAGATTCCCGCTCTTGTTGGCCCGGAGCAAGGCCCGCAACTGCGTGCAGAAAATGTCTTCGCGACTGAGGCACACGCGGATAGAGCGCCAGCCCATGAAGGGGTTGGCCTCGTTCACGGCGGTAAGGCCCGCCACCAGCTTGTCGCCACCGGCATCCAGGGTGCGGATGGTCACCGGACAGGGCGACATGGTAGAAAGGATTTCTTCGTAGGCTGTTTCCTGCTCGCTTTCGGTGGGAGCGTCCTTCTGAAAGAACAAGAATTCCGAACGGTAAAGACCGATACCCGTCGCTCCAAAGTCCGTAACCTTAGACGCCTCCGACGGAAGTTCGATGTTGGCGTGAAGCGTAATGTACTTGCCGTCACGGGTCATGGGCTCCAGACGGCGCATGGTGAACAGTTCCCGGCGCTGGCGTTCAAAGACCTCTTGCCGTTCGTGGAACTTGCGGATGTCTTCTTCGTCCGGGTTGACGATGACCATGCCGCCGGTACCATCTACAATGATGGTGTCGCCGGCGTTCACCTGGGCAGCTACGTTCCTAAGGCCCGACACCGCCGGAATCTGCAACGACCTGGCAAGAATTGCCACGTGGCTCGTACGGCCACCCGTATCCATCACCAGGGCGCTGACCTGACCGGGCTTGATGGCAATAAGCATGCTGGGCATGATTTCGTGAGCCGCCAGCACCACGCCCTGTTCCAGAGCCACGTCCTCCAGTACCGGACCGGAATCGTCCAGGGCGGTCATCAGGCGGTTATACAAGTCCCGAAGGTCTGCCGCCTTGTCCCGCATGGCCGGGGAATTGATCTTCTCGAATTTCTCGATGTAGTTACCCAGCACTACGTGCACCGACCAGCGGGCCGTCTTGTGCTTTTTCTTGACCATTTCCAGGACACCGTTCACCAGGCCCGGGTCCTGCAAAATCATCAGGTGGGTTGCAAATATCAAGCTGTCGTGGACGCCTGTGCGGGTTTCAGAAATTTCCTTGATCTGGCCAATTTCTTTTGCCGTCTTGCTCACGGCCTTCAAGAACAACTGTTCTTCGGTGGTGACCCGACTTTCGGGGATGGTTTCTTCGACGACGGAAATTTCCCTGTTGGTAATCGGGAAAACTTTGCCCATGGCAAAGCCCGGCGACGCAGGAACGCCCACCAATACAATGCGTAATGGTTTCTTGGATGTCTTGGAGCTAGAAGACCCCTTAGCCTGCTTCTTCGTTGAAGTTGTCATGGAATAACTGCTCCAACTTCTGCACGACCAGTTCTTCGTCTTCGCCATCCACCTCGAACTTCACCTCAGAACCCAGGGGAATGGCCAGCATCATCACGTTCAAAATGCTCTTGGCATTGGCCTTGGAACCATCAAAAATTATGGAGACATCACTCTTGGCAGGTCCCGTAATATCAACAATCATCCCCGCAGGGCGGGCATGAACACCAAGTTTATTGGTCACCGTAAGCGTCTTTACAATCATAGCCCCTCAGAAAATATCCACGTTGATGTCAAGACCATCGTTCAAGATGACCCTGAACAGGCTGTCGGCGGAATGGACTGTCTTGACCAGGTCGTCGTGCAGCTTGCGGTCCGAAAGCAGGGCGCCCACCGTGTTCTCCTTGGACTGGACCTTGGCAATGAGCTCGTCCAGATGCTTGGTGACGCCTTCCAGTTCGGCAATCAAATTGTTGGCATTCCCGATAACCACGTCCGTGTTGGCAAAGAGGTTGTCGATAGGCGGCTTGACGCCATCTACCAGGTTGCCCACCTTGAGAGTTACCTCGTTCAGGCCGGCCAGGCTCTTCTTGAGCTCGGGGTCCGTGGTGTTCACAAGCTCCATCAGGCGGTCTTCCAAAGTTTCCGCCTTCACCAGCAGGGTGTTGAACCTGTCCTGGAAATCTTCGCTGGCGATAGTGCCCTTCAGGGCCCGCTTCACCGATTCCAGCAAGACCTTGGTACTGTCGCAAACTTCACCCGCCAGACCGAGGGCCTCGGCGATACCGGCGTCGAACTGACCCGTAATGGTGTCACCCGGCTCAAAATACTCCTCGGAGTCCCCGAGAATCATGCCAATCTGGCGTTCGCCCATGATACCGATGTTCTGGACCCGGATTTCGGAATCTTTGGGAATCATCACGTCGGTGCGGAGGCGGATAGTCACCACCACGCGGTGGCCTGCAAGCTCGATACGTTCCACCTTGCCCAGCTTGACGCCATTGACCTTAACCGGGTCGTCCAGCACAAGGGTACTGACCTGGGTGAAACGCAGGTGGAAGGTGTTAAACGTCTCTCGCGGGTCCTTCTCGTTCAAGAAGAACATGCCGAAAACCAAGATGACAATAGCCAACAGGACGACAAGACCGACAGAGAAGTAAAGTGTGGTATTCTTCTTCATTTCTGCCTTAAAATAGCATTTTCAATGGATTTTGCCGGAGATTATCCTCAAAAAGCGGGGCCAAAGGGCATTTCACCCCATCCCTATGTCCAGAACTCCGCATTCCGAATTGTAAATCATCCCTCCACGCGAACAATGGGGCTGTTGTTTTCGATGCCGTTCACGTGCCGGTCCAGGTAGTCATAGAGCAAAGCGTCCCTTTCGGCCTGAGGGAGCAGGAATTTTTCGCGGCCCTCCCGCTGCATGAAAATGTCTAGGTAGGTCATAAGCACACCGCCCGCCACGGAGACGTTCATGGATTCCGTAATGCCGTACTGGGGCAGCTTGAATTCGTAGTCCGCATGTGCCAGGGTGTCGGGATGGTTCCCGTGGAACTCACTCCCCAGGTAAAAGGCCGTAGGCTGACTCAGGTCCAGATCCAAAACTGAATTGGTGGTGTTGGTGCTGGCCACCGCAATCTTGTAGCCCTTGGCACGGAGCTTTTCCATGCAGAGCATGCGTTTCTTGTACAGGTAGATGGACATCCACTTGTAGGAGCCTTTCAGAATGGACTTGTTCACGCTGTAGGCGTTGTCCTCTTCGATGACGTGGACATCCTGCAGGCCGAAAACCTCTGCGGTGCGGATAACGGCGGAAATATTGTGGGGGTCGAACAGGTCTTCCAGCACCATGCAGAAATGGCGGGTACGGCGGTTCACCACGCCAGTCAGGAGTTCCCGACGGCGGTCCGTGACCCGAGCAAGCAAACTTTCCAAACTTTCTTTTTCGCTCATAAATTTTCCTTTTTAATCTTTTTTCAATCCTAACACTTCACCATCAAGCGGATCCTCGCTTTCGCGAGGATGACACCTCTTGAGACCAGCTTTACTAACCCCTAAATCCTAGCGCCCCTAGATCCTAACCCCTATTACCTATTCTTTCACTTGCAGCGGCACAGGAACTTCCTTGGCCTGCCGACGCTGAATCTGCAACTTTTCAAAGTCACCCGACTTCCAGGGAGCGCCATTCACCACGTTCTCGAAATCCAGAATGTACTGCACGTTCTCCATAGACTTGAGGGAAGCACTCTTGAGCATGGGTTCCTTGTTTCCGCCGAAGTATTCTCCCGACGACTTCTTGATGTCCTTGACGATATGGTCAATCTTGTCGCCTACCACGCTTTTGAAAACCCGCATCTGCATAATGGAATTCAGTACGGAATTTCCGGGGAATACGATAGCCGTTAACTTGTACCGAATTTCCTTGTCGGAGACGGGATCCATGTCCAGGTAGGCCACAGCCGTTCCGTGCAGCGACCACTTGAGAACCTGGGCATGTCCATACCCGAAAAACACATTCCGCATACCGAGCTTCTGCCCGGCACTATCCTGCAGGGCCCAGAAGAATTCACCCGAAAGGCTCCGGCCGTTGCTACCGCTGAAGAACCGCCTGTCCTTGCTGGTGTATTCCAGCCGGTAGTTCGTGCCCAGGTAGGCGTTGATGAGTTCTGCCGTAAAGGGCATGTTGTCGAACAAGTAGCTGATAACGTTCTGTCCCAGAGGAAGCGTGCCCTTGTTCTCGTAAATGGCACGGTACTGTCGGCCTAATCTGGAATAGATTTCCGTCGCTCCAGTAATTTTGGGATCTGCAGGCAATCCCCGCTTGGTAATTTCTACAAAGGGGGCGCAGAACTCTTCGTTATACTTGACCTTGGGCCAGGGCTTCTGATCTTTTTCTGTACAAAACCCGTAATCGATGTTCAGGCATTTCTTGACACCGGAACAGAGGGAGCGGAACCCCTCTTCGCCGCCAGACTTTTCGATCATGCGCTTGCGGCCGATTTCTTTCATCAGGGCTTCGCGCTTGCTTTCGGGTGAATCTGTGGCAAACGCCTCTGCACAGGCAAAGGCCAACAGCATCAAGAAAACAAGAATCCGCCTACCCACAGGAATCCTTTTGGCTATTGCCTAAAATCCAGGCTGTCCTGGGGAATTACGGTGAAGGGTTTCAAGGCATCGAATTTAGAGACTGGGCCTACGATAGAAATGGTCATCTTGTCGCGGGCAAAATATTTTGCAATCATGGCCTTCACCTGTTCGGGGGTGACGGCAGAAATTTCTTTCACGTAGTCCAGGTAGTGGTCAAAGGTCTTGCCTAGCAGTTCTCCCTTGGCAAAAATGGTGGCCGTAGAAGCAGGAGAATCAAACAGGCTGGGCAGACTTTCAATCAATGCCTTTTTCGCCTGTTCCAGTTCCTCTGTCGTCGGGCCTTCCTTGGCCAACTTTTCCACTTCTTCAAAAATCAGCTTCAGGGCAAAATCCACGGACTCCACCTTGGTCTGCAAGGCGATGGAGGTCATGGCGGTATCCCGATAGTCGTTACCCACAGTGCTGTAGATACTGTAGGCCAGGCCCTCGTCGCTACGCACGCGGTTCATGAGGCGGCTGGTAAAGCTCCCGCCACCCAAGATAAAGCTCGCCACCGCCGCCGGGTAGTAGTCGGGATGGGGGCGCTTCACGAAAGGCTGGTTGATGGCGATGTTCGCCTGGGTAATGTCCTTGTCCACCACGTAGGTGCCGGGCTTACGCAGGTAAGCGAGAGGCTGCGGCGCCACAAAGGCGGAATCCGCAGGCTTAGAAGAAACGGCAGAAGTGTCCTTTTTCCAGTCGGCGAAAAATTCCTTAAGCATCTGCACGCTGGAATCCCGGTCCACATCACCGGACAAGGCAAAGATGATTCGGCTAGACTGGAACACCCCGCGGGAAAGCCGTTTCAGGTCGGCGTCAGTGACCTTCTTGTATTCGTCACCGGTTGCGTCCCACAGGCGGTTGTTAGGAGCGTAATTCACCTTGGCACGCAGGGCCGAAAGCACCTTGGCAGGAGTATCGTAGCGCTGTTCGTAAGCGGTGGCGGACTTGGCCTTTACGATTTCCAGCTGTTCCT
>JAEDLI010000070.1 GCA_016295375.1 Fibrobacter sp.
CTTGCGCAGCAGGCTTGTTTTCTTTTTCGGTGCAACATGCCATCAGGGTGCATGCGGAAGCCACGGCGAGCGCCGCTTTAAAGAATCTGGATTTCATGAGTTATCTCCTATTTAAAAATTCAACTCTTCTTGTCATGTCCGCGCAGGCGGACATCTTAAGATTCTCGCCTTCGCGAGAATGACGAACTGCAATTTCGCCTTCGCGAGAATGACGAAAAGCAATCCAGCCTTCGTGAGAATGACTTTTTTGTATTACACTTTCTTTCCCATGGCGAACGCTTTTTTCAGGAGCGAGGAATTCTTCTTGACGTCGCCGGCGCTTTCGGCACCCGTGGCGCAGAGGGCTCCCTTGAGCTTCACTCCGTCGAAACAGGCGATCCACCCGCCAATGCCGCGCTTTGCGATGTTCATGGCCTTCGCGTCCGTATCGGCGGCAGATGTGAGCAGGTAAATCTCGCGGAACTTGTAATCGCTCGCATAGAGGGAATTAGCGCGGTCGAGCATCGTCTTGAGCTGGCCGCTCATCTCGTAATAGTAAATCGGCGTTGCGAACACGATGACATCGGCCGATTCCATCTTCTTGGTAATGGCGGGTGCGTCGTCCTTGATGACGCACTTGCCCTTCTTCTGGCAAGCGAGGCAGCCCATGCAAAAACTGATCTTCTTGCCGCGCAGCGATTCGAATTCCACCTTGTTGCCCGCCTCGGCGGCACCCTTCGCGAACTCCTGCGCCAGGGTTTCGGAGTTGCTTCCCTTGCGCAAGCTGCTGGACAAGACCAATACTTTTTTCATAGGTTCCTCTCGGTTGAAGTCTTTACATGCTCAAATATACCTTCATTTTTCAGATATTGCAAATACTTTGTTTTCATAACTAGATATGCCTATAAGGCATAAACAAAAAAAATGAAATTTTGTGCAGTGAACCTATTGACAATTGCCCAATTGTGCATTATATTTATGGTATAGAAATTCCAAATCCTATATACTGGGAGGTTCAAAATGGAACATTCAGGCAAAAAGAAGGACTTGACCGACCGCCAGGCCGAGATTTACGAATACATCAAGAAGTATTCCAGAGAAAACCACATGCCCCCTACCGTCCGGGAAATCGGCACCCATTTCGAGATTTCCTCCACTAACGGGGTCCGTTCCATCCTGGCCGCCCTCATCAAGAAGGGCTACATCAACCGTTCTCCTCGCCTCAGCCGCGGCATCGAGATTCTCGATACTGACAATGGCAAGAACGCCTCTACCGCCCGCAGCAATACCGTCGAGATTCCCATCGTGGGTCGCGTGGCCGCAGGCGCTCCTATCTTGGCCGTCCAGAACCTGGATGGCACCGTCACCGTTGACCGCGACTTTCTCGCCTGCCGTAGCGACGTGTTCGCCCTGAGAGTCCGTGGCGATTCCATGATTGACGCCGGCATCTTCGACGGCGATCTGGTCTTTGCCCGCCAGCAAAAATCTGCCGAACGTGGCGAAATCATCGTGGCCCAGATCGACAACGAGGCTACCGTCAAGTATTACCAGCCCTCTTCCGACCATATCGAGCTCAGGCCCGCAAACCCCAAGTACCGCCCCATCATCGTCAAAAGCAACAAGGACTTTTCCATCGCAGGGCGCGTCATCGGAGTCATGCGCAAGGTGAACTAGGGTTTCCGCGTCCTTAATCGCGCACTTTATTCACACATTTCGATTCGCAAGATTCATCGTCGCGGCCATACATATTCAAGCAAAAAGCGCAGATCAATCTAAGGGTCTGCGCTTTTTTATTCAACGACCTGTAACGGTTAATCGTCCATTTCGGCCAGTTCCTCTTCCGCTTCCTTCAGGTCTGCGGCATCGGGACCGTCCATGAATTCATTGTCCTCATCCTCTTCGTCCAGGGAGTCCTGACCGAGAAGACCCATCTGGTAATCTACCTTACGGGCTTCCTTGGACTGGCCCAGCTTGAGAATGGCGGCACATTCTTCGCAGTAGCCCAGGTGCTTGTCCACCCAGAATTCCGGAGAGACCAGGTTCTTGTTGCAGCGGGTGCAAATCTGGGTCGCCGCTTCCCGGGTAAACGCCAGGTTCTGCTCTTCCAGTTCCTTCAGGATGCGTTCCGTCAGCTCTTCCTGAGTCTCTTCGGCAAGAGAGGCCTTGCGGCGAATCGCCATGGTGGGCTTCTTTTCAAGATTCTTGAGTTCAGAAGACACCTTCTTCTTGTTGGCGCAGTCCTCGTGCTCGTCGATTTCGTAGAACATGATGGTCTTGGAAAGGCGCTTGCCACCTTCCAGGAGCACGGCAAAAGGCAGTTCGATCTTGGGCTTGCCGCCCTTGCCCTGCTTTGTTCCCTTGACTTCGCCAGCAGTTTCCACCACTTCTTCAGCTACAGTTTCCGCTTCAACAGGAGCAGACGCAGGCTTCTTTCCTCCCTTGACCTTCTCGACCTCGACAACTTTCTCGACCTTGTCCTTCTTGGTAGCCTTCAGGGCTTCTTTGACGGGGGCGGGCTTATTGACAGCAGAAGCCTTTGTAGGAGCCGGCTTCTTGGCAGGAGCCTTTGCGGGAGCGGGCTTCTTAGCCGGATCAGCCTTCTTAACAGGAGACTTCGCCGGGGCAACCTTCTTTGCCGGCGCCTTCGCGGGAGCCGCCTTCTTGGCCGGAGGCGTTTTCTTGGCTGGAGCCTTTGCCGGAGCAGCCTTCTTTGCAGGGGCCTTCGCAGCAGGCTTCTTGGCAGCTGCCTTTGCAGGAGCAGCCTTTTTGACAGCTGCCTTTGCAGGGGCTTTTTTCGCAGGTGAAGCTTTTTTCTTTGTAGCCATAGATTACTTCTTTTCCAGTATTTTGATGTTTATAATGGGGTCGCCCTGTTCAATGCGGCAAACGACATCTTGCCCGGACAAAACTTTTCCAAAAACAGTATGTTTGCCATCTAAATGATGCTGCGGCAACTGTGTTATAAAGAACTGTGAACCGTTGGTGTTGGAACCACGGTTGGCCATGGAGATTACACCGGTCTCGTGCTTGAGGGTACTAATTTCATCATCGATGGTATAGCCCGGACCACCCTTGCCATTCCCTTCGGGATCTCCCCCCTGAATCATAAATCCAGGAATCACCCGATGGAACGTCAGTCCGTTGTAAAAGCCCTTATTTGCAAGTTCCACAAAGTTCGCCACCGTATTGGGCGCAGCCTTGAAATCGAGGGAAAGGACGATTTCACCTTCGTGGGTGGTAATAATCGCCTGAATTTCTTTAATCTCCGAATAGTCCTTGTTAAAAACCTTGCCTTCGGCAAAGGAAAACTCAACGGCAAACAATAAAGCTACAAAAACATGGAAAATAAACTTCATAGGTGAGCAACTACCCCATTTTAAATATCGATGGTAATATAGAAAAAGTAAAGGGACAAGGCAAAAAAAATAAAAAAACTATGGGCGGATTTCTATATTTGTGCTGACCTTAAAAGAATTTCCCTATGCCGCAAAACGACAACATCAGAAATTTCAGCATTATCGCCCATATCGACCACGGAAAATCCACCCTGGCCGACCGCCTTATCGAACTGACCAAGACCGTTTCCAAGAACGAGATGACGAACCAGCTGCTGGACGACATGGACCTGGAACGGGAGCGCGGCATTACCATCAAGGCCCACGCCATCCGTATGGTTTATGAACGGGATGGGCAGGAATACATCTTGAACATGATCGACACCCCGGGGCACGTGGACTTTACCTACGAGGTGAGCCGTTCCCTGGCGGCCTGCGAAGGCGCCATCCTGGTGGTGGACGCAAGCCAGGGAATCGAGGCCCAGACCCTCAGCAACCTTTACCTCGCCATCGAAAACGACCTGACGGTGATTCCCGTGCTGAACAAGGTGGACCTGCCGGGTGCACAGCCCGACCATATCGCCCAGCTGGTAGGCGACCTTCTGGGCTACGACCCCGACAAGATTCCCCGGATTTCGGCAAAGACGGGCCTGAACGTGGGCGAAGTCCTAGACAAGATCGTCGACGAGATTCCCGCCCCCAAGGGTGACAGCGGAAAGCCCCTGAAGGCCCTGATTTTTGACTCCGTCTATGACAGCTACCGCGGGGTCATCAACTACATCCGTATCGTAGAAGGCTCCATCAAGGCGGGCATGAAAATCCGCATGATGAAAACCGGCGGCGAATACATGGTGACCGAAGTGGGCACCTTCAGCATGCACCGTGACCCCAGGCCCGAATTGACAGAAGGTATGGTAGGCTACGTTCTTGCCAACGTCAAAACCATCAGCGACGTTAAAATTGGCGACACCCTGACCGATTCGGCAAACCCCGCCGCAGAACCGCTCCCGGGTTACAAGGATATTTTGCCAATGATTTATTCGGGCATCTACCCTATCGACCCCGAAGATTACAAGGATTTGCGCGAAGCCCTGGAAAAGCTACGCCTGAACGACTCCGCCCTGAGCTGGGAACCGGAAACTTCCGACGCCCTGGGTTTCGGTTTTCGCACCGGGTTCCTTGGGCTTCTGCACATGGAAATCGTGCAGGAACGCCTGGACCGCGAATTCGGCGTGGATATCATTACCACCGTGCCCAACGTGGAATACCACGTGTACATGAGCGACGGCACCATGGTTAAAATCGAGAGCCCCTCCAAGCTCCCCGACGCGAGCCGTTACGACCACATCGAAGAGCCCTACGTAAAGGCCCAGATTTTTACACCCAAGGACTACGTAGGCGCCCTCATGACCCTCTGCGAAGAAAAGCGCGGGGAATTCGAGACCATGGAATACATCGACGAGGAAAAGGTCATTCTCAAGTATAACCTGCCTCTCGCCGAAATCATGTTCGACTTCTACGACCGCCTCAAGTCCGTAAGCCGTGGCTACGCAGGCCTGGACTACGCTCCCAGCGAGTATAGGCGGAACAACCTGGTGAAACTGGACATTTTGCTGAACGGCGACCCGGTGGACGCCTTCTCGGTGATTATCCACAGGGACAAGGCAAGCACCTACGCCAACGCCATCTGCGTAAAGCTGAAAGACCTGATTCCGCGGCAACAGTTCGACGTGGCCATCCAGGGAGCTATCGGCGGAAAGATCATCAGCCGTTCTACCGTGAAGGCCGTGCGCAAGGACGTGCTGGCCAAGTGCTACGGCGGTGACATCACCCGCAAGCGCAAGCTCCTGGAAAAGCAGAAAGAAGGCAAGAAACGCATGAAGAGTATCGGCTCGGTAGAAGTCCCGCAAAAGGCGTTCCTGGCCGTACTTTCCCTTTCGGACAATTCCAACGGAAACGGCGACTAGCTCCGCCATTCACTTTCTGGTATGGCTTCTCTTAGGCACATCGTCAACAAGCGTCAGCTACGGAATTCCAAGGCATTTATCTTTTTCTTGATGTTTCTGCTGGTGCTGTTTTTCGCTGCGGCCCTGTACGGCAGGTTTTACGTGCTGGAGCCCTTAAGGCTCAGTGACTCCGCCATGTACCCCAAGTTCAAAGAGGACGACGTGGTCTGGATATGCAAGCTTCCCCGCTGCATCGATGAACTAAAAGTAGGCGACATCGTCTGGGCCCGCCAAAAGAACAGGGAAACTTTGGTCCGCAGAGTGCTGGCCATGCCGGGCGACAAGGTCAAGTTCTACAATAACGGTAAAGTCCGCGTCAAGAACAAGACCAAGCAGCTTGATGACGAAGAGGTGTTCATCGAAACGCGGAAGATAGATGTTCCCAAGAAGGGCGATACCCTTTACATGAGCAAGCTGAACGATGTGGAACAGGATTACGCCATCAACATCATGATGGAGCAAGATATTCCCTTTTACATCAAGACCTCCCTTTGGCAGGGAGAACGGGAACTCCCCCTGGACATGCTGGGGGCACTAAAGCTCGGGAACCGTCAAGTCAGCCTTAAAGAGGTGGACCTTCTCCCCTGGCAAGACCGTTACCTGCTGGAACTGCAGGTTTTCCAGCGGGAAATCGGCAGCACTCCCGTAAAAATCAAGCGGGAGTTTTACAGCAAGGCAGACTCCAGCCGGATCGAAAAAATAGTCGCACAAGAAGATTACTACTTCGTCATCAGCGAAAAACTAAAGCACGCCCCGGATTCTCGCGAACTGGGATTCTTTTCCAAGTCACAATTGCTTGGTAGATACGTCTATTCCCACCGGCACATTCCAAAAATCGTCGGCGGTTACCTGAATAAGGTTACGGACTTCTTGAAAGACGTTCTGGACCTGAGTTCCGCTAACTAAGCTTGTCCTTGACCACCATAATTCCGCTCTGTTCCAGCTTCGGGTAAGAGCGCATTCCTTCGCCACCCTTGCCTTCGTCAAGGACCTGCAAAAGTTCTCCCTTGGCAGAATACAGCAAAAGCTGCCACGGCCCGTTGGGAGCGTTGAAATAGCCGGAATTCTTCTGCACATTGCGCTGGAAGGTTCGATTCAGGCGGTCCGCCACACTTCTGGCCTGCACCAGAGAGATGTCGGCCAGAGACCAAGAGATCGGAGTGCCGCCCATGTCGAAAATCAGCAGGGCTTCGGCATCGGATTCCTCTTTCATGGTGAACTTCCAGCTGAAACTCTGCCAGCTGGTGCTCAAGTCCAGGATACGGCCGTTGGCATAGGGCATATAGACTTCGGCGTCTTTCTTGATGTTCACGTTCAAGGTGCGGGGCTTGTCCGCCTTGGCGCGCATACTGAAAATGTAGGTGATCCCGTTCCGAAGAGGCAGGTGCTGCTTGAACTGCAGGCCCCAGGTTTCCTTGCCTCCCTTGATGATATCAAAACGGACCACGCCATCTTCGACCTTGACGTCGGCCTTGCCACCCCAGAAATCGGTGACCCAGTTTTCCAACGGATTCTCGTCAGAAAAATCGCCATTCTGGATAAGGTTTGTTCCTGTTCCCTGGAATCCGGTGACGTAGTCCTTGTTCTGGATAAAATTCGGAATCACGCTGGTATTCTGGATACCGAGAGGGCTATCCACCGCCACTTCCTTGCCCCAGCCCACAAGCGTATTGAAGGAACTATGGGCGGTCATGTCCATTTCGGGGCTGTCGTAATTTCCGGGACCCCAGCTCCAGGCCAGCCAGCCAATGTTCAGGCGTTCCGCCTCGGCCATGATATGCTTGTAGGGGATTTCTTTTGCGCCGCCGGCAGCCACCGGTGCAAACTCGCCTACCACAAAGGGCAGTTTCAATTCCACGGACTTTTCAAGGGTCGCGGTAATGCGTTCCTGAACGGTTGCAAAACCCGTACGAGCGGGATCGTGCTTTTCGCTGGGCCACCACATGTGGATGGAAAAAATCAGGTTGTGTTCCGGATCAGCCTGCAAAAGTTTCGGACCCACGGAAAGCAGTATCTTTTCGTCCTGGCCCCACATGTCGGCATCAATCATGATGGGCACGCGGATTCCGGCGGCACGCATCTTGGTCACAATCATGCGGTACACGTCAAAAAATTCGCTTTCGGGAATCTCTCCGGCGCCGGGCTCGTTGCCCACGTTCAGAATCATGTATTCCTGATGGTTGGAAAGCACCTGCAGGGTTTCTTCACGAAGCCAGTAGTCCAGAGCATCTGCGAGGCGGTCCCAGTTACCCGTAGTATCGTGAATCTCGGGAATGGGAATCATGCCGTTGGCAATGCAAAGGCCCATGATGTTGTCCAGGTCGCTGATGCGGCCGCGGGTGTTCCAGACGATACGGACACAGTTGGCGCCGGTCTTTGCGATTTCGGGAATGGTCTTGCCTTCCCGGTCGGTCCAGATAAACATGTGGTTCACCCCGCGAAGGATGACCTTCTCGTTGTCCTTGCTGTAAAGGTACCTGTCCTGAACAAAAAATCCCGGTTTCGCAGCCGTTTTTACCATTGGAACACTCCAGTTATCATTTCTTACATAAAATATATAATCTGGAAAAAGAAAAAGGCCAGGATTTTTTCGAAGTTTCGTAAAAAGAAATCAACCTAGACGGCGAAAAACCGCAAAGTCAGACGGGTCACATGGTCGAGCACTACGTTGCCATGGAGCGCTCCGGCAGGTGATTCCAGTAACGGACCGGTAGGCAGCGCCTCAAAAGCTTGGGGTTCTCCCGTTCCTTGATGGCGATGGACTTGTAGAATTCCCTCCACAGGTCGGTAAAAGAATCTTTCAGGTCCATGGCGCCGGACTTGTAGCCCGGCAACGTCACCACCTGACACCCCGTCCGGTCGTGAAACAGGCCGTAGTCCCGCTTGGAATCGTAAATCAGCCATTTTTCGTTGGCAAAGCGCTTGGAGAAATGAGCTTCCATAAGCATCAGTACGTCGTATTTCGGTTCAATTTCGGCACAGAGCATGTTATCGGGCCCTACGGCAAAACGGACCAGGCCGAGCATATCCCCCGCCTCCCTACGCACGGACTGGCCCAGCTTGTAAAGCGGGAGCATTTCTGCCGAAGCAGGATTTTGACCGTAATTCGGGTCCACGCCAGAAAAAAGCTTTTTCAAGAAGGCGAAAATTTTCATTTCTACACCCTCCTCCTCGGACAAAAAAGCCGAATGAAGCAGGTTATAAACCTCTTCGCTTGCAAAGTTTACGATGGCGCGATGGAGGCGGGCAGCCGACTCCCCGCTGGTCTCGATATGGAACGGCTGCAGGAACATATCCGCCGGAGCCGTAGAGCGATCCGGACGGATTTCGCCCACTTCAAGATGCTGGCGGTAAATCTCAAAGACTGCACTGAGAAAGCCTTCGAATGTAGAATCGTATTGGATGGAAAGGGACATTGTGAGTTCGGAGTTCGGAATTCGGAGTTAAGAATGTGGAATGTGAGGTGTGAGATTAGTAATGAGTTGTGAGTTATGAGTTGTGAGTTCTTATAGTCGCGCCTTTGGCGCCAAATATATACTGAGGACTGAAAACTTTTTAGGATCTAGGATCTAGGGGCTAGGATCTAGGATTTAGGGGTTAGGGGAAAGCCTTCCCCTGGTTCGCACTGCGTAGCTCACCACCCCTTCTTGCCGGAATCATAGTCGCGCCTTATGCAGGCAGGGCAAGCGGGGTATTGCCGAACAGGTCCAGCTGGCCGGACTTGGGCCGCGGAAGGAGCAGGGGCCGCACCATCTCGGGGTAAAGCCTGCGCAGGCTTGCGGGAGTGTCCGGATGGTAGATGAAGTACTTGGCCCGCTTGAGGACCACCCCCATCTTTTTCAGCTGTTCCAGCCGGATTTTGGCAAAGCGCCGACCCGAGACGATAAGTTGTGCGGACTTGACGCCAATTCCCGGAACGCGCAAAATCATCTCGTAATCTGCATGCTGGAGGTCCACCGGGAACATTTCCGGATGGCGCAGCGCCCAGCCGATTTTCGGATCCAGCTCCAGGTCCAGGTTCGGATGGGCCTCGTCCAGAATCTCGTCGTAACGGAACTTGTAGAACCGCATGAGCCAATCCGCCTGGTAAAGCCGATGTTCCCGGACCAGAGGGGGCTTGGTGGTAAGCACCGGCAGGCGCTTGTCTGCATTGATGGGAACATAGCCCGAATAGTAGACCCGCTTGAGCTTTTGCTTGTTGTAAAAGCCCGAGCTCAGGGAAAGAATCTGGTAGTCCGACTCCCCCGACGCCCCCACAATCATCTGGGTGCTCTGACCCGCCGGCAAGAAACTCGGGGTGTAACGGCTTACGGAAGCCTTGTATTCCAGTTTGCGTTCGGCAAAGAAGTTCATGGGCGCATAGACAGAAGCAAAGTTCTTTTCGGGAGCGAGGTACTGCAGGGACCTGTCGGAAGGGACCTAGATATTCACACTGCTCCGGTCGGCATATAGACCCGCCTCGTACAAAAGACGGGCACTGGCCCCTGGAATGGACTTCAGGTGGATGTACCCGCCAAAGCGGTGCAGTGTCCGGAGCTCCCGGGCGATTTTCACCAGAAGTTCCATGGTATAGTCCGGATCTTTAATCACCGCCGAACTCAGGAACAGTCCCTCGATATAGTTCCGACGATAAAACTCTATGGTCAGCTGAATAAGCTCTTTAGGCGTAAAGGTGGCCCGGGGAACGTCGTTGCTCCGACGGTTCACGCAATAGGCACAGTCGTACTTGCAGGCATTGCTGAGTAGTACCTTCAGCAGGGAGACGCAACGACCGTCGGCGGCCCAGGTGTGGCAAATGCCGGCACTGCAGGCATCTCCCAGCCCATCAGGAGGCGTACAGCGGCTGGACCCGCTAGAGGAGCAGGACACGTCGTACTTGGCCGCCGCCGAAAGAATCCTCAATTTTTCACGAACATCCATTTTTCACGAACATCCATAGTTGCTTTTTTGTTTAGTTACTCTTATGGGCACTAATATATATAAAACTGCACGAAAAAGCAATAGTTTTTGGGGAAAGTATGACTTTGGTGTTGTGGATTAGGTGTTGACCCGTTAATCGGTTATGAATGACGATTTGACCACCGAAGGGGGACTGTATTTAAAATTTTAAACAAAGAGCGGACTTTCAACACGAAAGTTCTACATCGCCATTGATTACGGCATCCTTTAAAGTGATATTTTTCAGCGTGAAATCGTTCTTTTTTTCATTTCCAATAACAGCTATAAAGCCCTGATTCTGGCCAAAGTCACCATTCTTTCTCAACTTCACCTTGCTGGAGTCGCTATCGATATAGAGGTTCTTAATCGTTTGTCCATTTCCGTCAAATACGCCTTGAAACTTAGGAGTACCCTTTCCTGCGCAAATCGGTACAAAGGCCTTGCCACCCATGTCCAAATCGGCCATGAATTTAACCTTTTCATTCTTCGTGTTCCCCGCGAAGGTCGCAGAAATCCACGCCAGCTCGTTCTCGTTGGTTATCTGGTAATAACCATCAACCTTTTGAGGCTGAAGCGTATCGGCATATTCACCGCTCCATGCCGCAAATGCCTGGCCAGCAAAAAACAGGCCGGCAATTAGAACAAACTTGTTCAATTATGTCAAAATTCCCATCAACGCACCTCGTTATATTTTTTTTTACATTATACAATTCAGAATATTTTACATTGTCAATCAAGAGTAAATCGTACAAAATACTTACGAAAACGCCACAACAAAAAAAACATGTGACGGTGGTCACCCAGGAAACCTATAAAATGGGTGGGAAATTGCCGATGATGGGATTTTATATGGCGGGTCGGGGCCCGCCATGACGTTTGAGCAAATCCGCCATGATGAAAGCAGATCCCCGCCGGAGCCTGCCCTGAGCAAGGCCGAATGGGCGGGGATGACAAAGAGAGGGGGCGAAGACGACGAGAAAGGAGAGGGAGGGCTCCCCCTTTGGCAAATTTTTCTACATTTTCGCACGAAAAATTTTATCCAAGGATAAACTCATGAAACGTACTCATAACTGCGGCCAGCTCCGTAAGGAAGATGTTGGCCAGACTGTAACACTCGCCGGTTGGGTGGATCGCCGCCGCGACCATGGTGGTGTGATTTTTGTGGACCTCCGCGACAAGTATGGCAAAACCCAGATTGTCTTCAACCCGGACTACAATGCCGACGTGATGAAGACCGCCGAACAGCTCCGCAACGAATACGTGATTACGGTGACCGGCAAGGTCTACGCCCGCGAAGAAGGCAACACCAACGAAAAACTCGCCACCGGCGAAATCGAAGTGAAGATCGACCAGATTGAAATTTTGAACGCGGCCCTCACTTCCCCGCTCGCCATTAACGACCCCAACGAAGAGTGCAAGGAAAACGACGACCTGCGCCTGCAGTACCGCTACCTGGACCTCCGCCGTCCGTGGATCCAGAAGAAGCTGTTGCTCAAGAGCCGCTTCCTCAAGGCCGTGTACGATTTCTTCTATGCCAACGGTTTTGAAAACATCGAGACACCGGTGCTCTGCAAGTCCACTCCGGAAGGCGCCCGCGACTACCTGGTGCCGAGCCGCGTGAACCCGGGCAAGTTCTACGCCCTGCCCCAGTCTCCGCAGCAGTACAAGCAGCTTTTGATGATTGCCGGCATGGACCGCTACTTCCAGATTGCCAAGTGCTTCCGCGACGAAGACCTCCGCGCCGACCGTCAGCCTGAATTTACGCAGATCGACGTCGAGATGTCCTTCGTGGACCAGGACGACGTGATGGCTATGTTCGACAAGTTCGTGACCGAAGTGCTCGGCAAGGTCTGGGACTTCGAACCGCCCAAGAAAATCCGCCGCATGAAGTGGCACGAAGCCATGCTCAAGTACGGTTCCGACAAGCCAGACCTCCGCTTCGACCTCGAAATTCACGATGTGTCTGAAATCGGTGCCAAGTCCGAATTCGGCGTGTTCAAGAACTGCGTTGCCGCCGGTGGCAAGATTCGCGGTATCGCCGCCAAGGGCTGCGTGGACTTCACTCGCAAGCAGATTGACGAACTCACCGCCTACGTGGGCAAGTACGGTTCCAAGGGCCTCGTGTGGATGCGCGTCAAGGAAAACGACGAAGTGGAAACCCAAGTCGGCAAGTTCTTTACGACTGAACAGCTCAACGAACTGCGCGACGCCGTCGGTGCCAAGTGCGGCGACATGATGTTCTTCATCGCCGGTCCGGAAAAGGTTGCAGCAACCGCCATGGGTCAGCTCCGCCTGGAAGTCGCCCGCATCAAGGGTCTCCGCGATCCGAAGAAGCGTGAATTCGTGTGGATTACCGAATTCCCCATGTTCGAATACAGCGACACCGAAGGCCGCTACATGGCCATGCACCACCCGTTCACCAACCCGCTCCCGGAACACCTGGACATGATGCTCGGTGGCAACCTCAAGGATTGCAACGCCGAAGCTTATGACCTCGTTCTGAACGGTGTTGAAATCGGTGGCGGTTCTATCCGTATCCACAACCCGGAAGTCCAGGAGAAGGTGTTCCGCCTGCTGGGCCTCTCCGAAGAACAGGTGAAGGAAAAGTTCGGCTTCTTCG
>JAEDLI010000008.1 GCA_016295375.1 Fibrobacter sp.
GGAGGCGAGCGGCAAGCGTAAGCGCAGACGATTGCCCCTAGAATATAGCCCGACCGCACATATATGTGCGGGAACGCCCAAGAGACATCGGTTACGGTGGTCTCGACCACGCTGTGAGCCGTAGGCTGAATATTCCGGCGAAAATAAACCGGTATTCCGGAATGGCGGAAACCGCCTAACCGGGATGTAGGAAACCACTTTAATAGATCTAATCAACTCAGTCAATTTCAGAGTGTTGGGATCGCGCGGGATTTCTCCGGCTCATTCGCGCGAGCAATCCGCATACAAGCATATTCAGATGCTAAGAGAGCTGACCAGCACAAAACATCTGGTCTTATCTAGCCATATAAGCATTCTCCCTAGCATAATTAATCATTAGAAAGGACGGTTTCCATTTAACCGGTACGCCGGTTTCCTTTACTCCGGTTTCATGGGGTAATTTGCTCCGGAATACTCATTTGTACTTTCTTCTGCCATAAGGTGGCTCCTTGGTTGGAAATATACACCTTATTAGCTTTCCTTTTTTGTCCAAGTTGCGGCTAAGCGCTACAGTATCAAACCGGATTATGTTCAAACACTGTGACAAAAGCGTTTTCATGGACTTTTAGTTCCTTATACAACGAACAGCAATATAGAAATTCGCACCATACCCTACAAATAAATACCTATCATCTTTAATTTTCAAAGCATTGTTTCCTTGATACTCTTCCATTGCAAAAGAAGCTATGGCAATATCACTATTTTTTTCAGAGTAATTAAATCCTTTACTATTTGACCAATCGCCTGCTGGAATTGCTGAAAAACCGGATTGGTTCGTGGAATCATTAATGGTCCAATAAATAGGATTGTCTATTTTAAGTTTGTTTCCAGCATCATCACCTAAAAAAGAAATCAGTCTTTCATATAGCCTTTTAGTAGGAAGAGACCAACCTGTAGGACAAATCTCCATTTTATAGACAGCATTGTTCGTAAAAGATGATTCGTATAATCGCCCATAAGTAGAACAGTCGCCTTCTTCTAAACTCCTCCACTCGCCACCTCCGCACACTGATTTGCCCGCCCATATGGTACCAACCGTATCCTTGGGAAGATAGTTCAAATTTTCAGCCATCCAAACTTGAGTGCCTATTGTTACTGTTTTATATATATGTCCGTCCCGAGGGTCTGTCAAAGTATTATTGTTTGCATCATAGCCATCATTCGATGAAGATGAACTTTCCTCTGACGAAGATGACTCATCGATGCTTGATGAACTGATATTACTACTACTAGATTCAATTGTAGAACTAGAGGAATCTATTTTCTCGCTACTGCTAGACATCTCCGAACTTGAAGATTCTTGAATTTCGTTGCTTGACGAAATCAGTTTATTATCACTTGATGACGAAACAGCCTCAGAAGAAGAGGATACTTTTTCACAGTTGGCTGGGTCTAGTACATATGTTTTACCATCTTCGCAAAGATAGAGTTTGGTTTCTTCGCTGCTACTAGATTCAACAGGTTTCTCTGAACTAGAAGAGGAATCGTCGTTATCGTAACCGGACGAACTAGATTGCTTCGTTTCACTCGCAATGACGCTGCTGGACGACGAACTGGACAACTCGTCACTATCACTACTCAGAATGACTGATTTAACTGATGAACTAGATTCTTCGCTTACGCTCAGAATGACATTGTTTGTAGAGGATGAACTGCTGTTGATTGCAATCCAGGAGCCTTCTTTACAGATGTGTTCAACATCGCTGTCGGATGGTTTGATAATCATTCCCTCATTGGTTGCATCGCAAGGAATTTCCGAACTATGAGAATTTGAACTATTTTCAATGTTGGGACTACTAGAATTATCGCCACCACAGGAAACTATTAATAAGGAAAAAAGAGTGAGTAGAGGACTTGCTTATGCATTAGTTTTCTCCTTTTTTGCTTTTTTCACATACAATGTCTGCATATTGATAAATATATCATAAAAAAGGGCGAAAAGCACAAGAAAAAAGCTATTTCTCCCAATAACAACCCTAGATTCTATCGGCCCCTTCGGGGCCTCCAGAATGACAGAAGGACAAGCGGGGCTTATGACCTTTCGAATAAAGTCTACAGTCCGGTCACCAGGCCGCCGATTTGGCGGGCTAGATAGGTGGCGTAGTTGTCGGTCATGCCGCTCACAAAGTCCAGCACCTGGTGGTAGGCCTCGGCGGTAGTGACGCTCTGGCCAATCTTGGCGTTACCAATCAGCCGCACGATTCGGCTTGCCCGGTAGGAGCTCTTCACGTTCACCCGGTAGTCGTGAACGCCGCTGATGAAGGCATCCAGCACGGTGCTCAGGGTGGTGTAGCTCCCCACTTCCAGTTCGGTCTTGCGACGGTCGGGATAAATGCGTTCACGGCCCAGGCGTTTGGCGATAAAGATTCCACGCATGGCATCGGAACGGGACAGGTCAATCAGGTGCTTGTCCAGAGTGCCTTCCATAATCTGCTCGTAATTGTTGGCAAAGACCACCGCCACATCGTCGATGAGGTTCTGAATAGCCTTGCCCCGCACACTGGAGAGGAAGTCCCTGAAGTTCTGGCCGTTCTCTTCGTATTCCTTGTCGATGTTGATGTCCGGACCGCAGAGGTAACTGAACATGTCGCGGACGTCAGCAAAGGTAAGGATGCCCAGCTCGATGGCGTCTTCTACGTCGAGGATGGAATAACAGATGTCGTCGGCGGCTTCCATGAGGTAAACCAGGGGGTGCCTCACCCACTTCCCGTTCCCGATTTCGGGGAGGCCGAGAATTTCGGCGGTGTTCCTATACAAATCCGCTTCGGTAGAAAACAAGCTGGTGGGGTGACCGTAGCAGGCCAGGGACGGGTACTTTATCATGGCCCCGATGGTGGCGTAGGTCAGGCGCATGCCGCCGTCCAGAAAGTGGTATTCCAGCTTGGAGAGAATGCGGTGGCCCTGGGCGTTGCCGTCAAAGTTCTCGAAGTCCGCCTGTTCCTTGTCGGTAAGGTCCTTCAGGGGTGCGGAATTGCGGTTCTTGCGGAACCATTCCCGAATGGCGGACTCCCCCGCATGCCCGAAGGGCGGGTTCCCGATGTCGTGGGCCAGGCAGGCAGACTGGACGATGGTCCCAAAGTGGTACTCGTTGATGCTCTTGGGCAGGTACTTCTTTATCAAGTGATAAACCGTCACCGCAAGGCTGCGGCCCACGCTGGCCACCTCGATACTGTGGGTCAGGCGGCTATGCACGTGGTCGTTTACTGAGAACGGATGAACCTGGGTCTTGCGGCCCAGCCTGCGGAACGCCGTGGAAAAAACGATGCGGTCGAAGTCCCTATGAAAGTCCGAACGGTTGGGGTCACGGTCTGCGGGGTGACCATAGCGGGTAGCCGAAAGAAGAGTTTCCCAATTCAGCATCAGAATACCACCAGGTCGTTCTTGTGAATCAGTTCGTCGGGCACGGAACTGCCCAAAATCTCGTGGACTTCCCGAGTCTTTTTGCGGAGCACCAGTTTCAGCGTCTCGCTGTCAAAACCTGCCACGCCGCGGGCAATTACCGTTCCGGATTCATCCAAGACCTCAATCAGGTCGCCCTTGTCAAAATGCTTCTTGACCGCAAGCACGCCTACAGGAAGCAGGCTGGAATGCTTTTCGCGCAGAGCCTTGGAGCCGCCCTCGTCCACCACCACGCTTCCCCGGGGGGTGGTAATAAAGCGAAGCCAGCGCTGACGGCTGTTCAACTTGTTCTTGGAACCGGCAAAGAACGTGCCCACCGCATTTTCAAGGACCACCTGATGGGGCAGCACCTTCATGCCGTTGGCGAGGAATGCGTTGGCACCGCTCCGGGTCACGTTACGGATAGAATCCAGCTTGCTTCGCATGCCGCCGGTACTGACCGCAGAACCCGCCTCGCCGGGCTTGCCTGCAAGGGCAAGGACAGCGGGAGTGATTTCGGGAACAAAGCGCAACAGGCGGGCGTCGGGATTCTTTTTCGGATTGTCGTCAAAGAGTCCGTCTTCGTCAGTGAAAATCAGGAGCAAATCGGCATCCAAGAAGAGGGCCACGTCGCTGGAAAGCTTGTCGTTGTCCCCCACCTTGATTTCGGCCACCGCCAGGGAGTCGTTCTCGTTGATGATGGGAACAATCTTGCGGGCCAGCATGGCCTTGATGGTGTTCTGCAAATTCTTATAACGCGTGCGGTCCCGGAAGTCGTCTGCCGAAAGGAGAATCTGGCCCACGGAAAGATCCACCCAGCGAAACATCTCCCGGTAGGCATACATCAGGTCAATCTGGCCCACGGCGGCGCAGGCCTGCTTTTCGGCCATGTTGGTGGGCTTTTCCTTGTAGCCCAGTTCCGCCATGCCCGTTCCCACGGCACCGCTGGTGACTATCACCACTTCCTTGCCCGCTTCTATCAGGCGGGAAACGGAATCGGCAAGCTTCTGGATGTAACGGCTGCGGACACCGCCCTTGGCGCTGTCCACCAGAATTCGGGAACCGATCTTTACAACAATGCGGCGGGATTCATTCAGGATGTTCTTACGAAGTTCACTCATAGGATAGGGGCTAGGATCTAGGGGCTAGGAGTTAGGATAGTTGGACTCAAGAGGCGTCATCCTCGCGCAGGCGAGGATCCGCTTGATAACAGCAAGCAGATGTTCGCCTTCGCGAACATGACGAAAATGCACCAGTTTTACATTTCACACTACACATTCCACACTAGTCATTACACATACTTCATAAATTTCTCATCGGCAGACCAAAAGTCGGATGGCGTCCAGACGGAGTTGCGGGGTGGAAACGATCTTGCGGCGTTCTGTCACGTTCTTTTTCATCTGCTGCAAAGCAGAAGAGCTTCCGCCGTGGCCGCGCATCAGCATCAGGTGGTTCATGCGCTGGTATTCTTGCTCGGTGCGTTTTTCCACCAGGTCGGCGGCCTTTTCGGCGTATTCCTTCGCCATGGCGTTGATGGACTGGCGGGCAAAGCCAAGACCTTCCTTGGCAAAGAACCTAAGGGTCGCATCGACGGCCTTGTTCCCGCGAGGCACAGCCACATCCCTGAGGCTTGCCGTCTTCAGATTTTCGAGAACAGAAGACATGTCCTTGCCTGTAGGGTCAATCAAGGCAGATGCATAGCAGGGTCCAACGATATCGGACATGCCCCACTCTTCGGGCACGGGCAGTTCCACTACAAAGTTGTACTGCATCATGAGCCCGCGCAGGCCCGAGTCCTGCCAAATGGAGCAGGCCACCGTACCGTGGTTCACGCCGGTCTCGTAGTCGATAACGCCCTGGGCCAACGGGTGTTCCAAGCTTACAAAGTCCACCTCGTCGTGAATCATGGCCACCTTGCGGTCGAAGGTCACCGTAAGGGAGATGGCATCGGAACCCTGTTCCTCGTCTTCGCTCTGGGCGGCCATCATGGCGCGAGTGGGCATACCGGGAACTGAGCCCGCTTCGATCTGGGGACCCATGGTAATCACGGAACAGCCAGCAATGGCGCTGGGTTCAATGTCCAGCCCGCGGGCCTTCAGGGAATCCAGCAGCAAGTCCTTCATCTCCGGCTCGGCATCAATTTTCTCGATGGCGTCGGTAATCTCTTTCGCCTTTTCTGGGTTGCGGGAGTTGAACTCCAGCAGGCGGTCACGACCCTTCTCGATTTTCTTGCGCATCTGTTCGGAATCTTTCTGAACCGCGGGAATGACCTTGGCCATAAAGTTTTCCATGCTGTTCAGAGGATCCGCCAAGGCTTCAATCAAGCTGTCCGTGTACTTGAGGAACAGCTCGCCGCCGCCCATCAGGGGCGCGCCAAAGGCGTTCAGGCCTTCGTCGTACCAGCGGAACATCACCTCCTGGCCGGAGCCCTTCACGTAGGGCACATGCACGTAGATGTCCTTGGTCTGGCCGATACGGTCCAGACGGCCGATGCGCTGTTCTACCAGGGCCGCATCCAGAGGCAAGTCGAAAAGAATCAAATGATGGGAGAACTGGAAGTTGCGGCCTTCGGCACCGATTTCAGAAGCGATAAGGATGTTCGCTCCACTCTCCTTGCTGAAGTTTGCTGCCGCCTTGTCGCGAGCAAGAATGCTCATACCTTCGCTAAACACGGCAAGACCGCCCTCGCCCAGGTATTCCGTAAGCACGGTCTTAAGGGCCATCAAAACGGATTCGCTTTCGCAAATCAAGAGAATCTTGTCTTTCTGGTGCTTTTTCAGGAATCCCTTGAGCCAGACAATGCGTTCGTCCTTGTCCCAGGCGTCGGAATACTGGGTACAGAGAAGACCGTTCTCCTGGATGTCCGTGGTCAGGTCGTCACCAGTCGCACCCTCTTCCATGTAGAGGTATTTCTGGGCGGCAATTTCCACCATATCCCGGTATTCTGGATTGGGTTCCAGCGGGATAGCGTCCAAGATGCGTTTCGGGAAACCGCCCACGCCCTTGCGGGTGTTCCTGAACACCACGGAACCTGTACCCATGGCATCTACAATCCGGCGAATCCACTCCCCTGCCGTCAAAGACTTGGAACTTTCCTGCTCCAGCCAGGGGCGAATCTTGGAATTCTTGGGAACGGCCTCGTAAAGGTCGTCCCAGCTCATCTGGTGGTTCGGGTCTGTCGGAATCTTCTTGAGGTCGTTTACCAGCTTGTTGTAGGCCTCCTGGTCGGCGATAAACTCCTTGTAGTCCGTGAATCGGGTAGGATCCAACATCTTGAGGCGGTTGAACTGGGACTCCGGATTGAGCTGCAGAGGAGTTCCCGTCAAAAGCAGCAGGCCCTTGGTTTTTTTGGAAATGGCGTTTACCAGCGTGTATTCTCGGCTGGTAAAACCGTCCTCGCAGACCAAGTGGTGGGCCTCGTCTACGATGGTCATGTCCCAGTCAATCTTGAGCAGGTCTTCGATCAGGGCGACCTGCTTGATGAGAAGTTCCACAGAAACGATAAAGTTGTTGCCCCGCATAAAGGGGTTGGGCTTGGTCTCGTCCTTTTCCACGTTCACGAAAATGCTCTGCATGTAACCGTCGTCCACCAGGGTGAACAGCTGGTTGAAGCGACGCTTCATTTCTACCATCCACTGGTGTTTCAAGGTATCGGGAACGAGAATCAAGGTCTTTTCGATACGGCCACGGGCCTTGAGGGCATGCCAAATCATGCCCGCCTCGATGGTCTTGCCCAGCCCCACCTCGTCAGAAAGCATGAGCCTCGGGAGTGCCGTGCTGGAGCAGGCCCTATAGCACAGGTAATACTGGTGAGGAATCTTATCGACACGGGGCCCAATCATGCCACGCACCGGAGAGGATTGCCACTTGCAACTTAAAGCCAGGGCACGGCTACGGCGGTCAAAAGCCTTGGATGAAACGTCACCCTGGGAATTACCACCGTAGATACCGTCGGCACCCACATTGGAAAGGGCCTTGAACAGGTCAACAACGCGGGCCCCCTGCTTTGCCACCAGGTCAGATTCCTTGATTTCCTTGCCGCCACGGCCAACATAGACAACTACACCAGAGGATTCCCGGAGAGATTCGATAACGAAGGACGCTCCCTTCTCGCTTTTGGCGGTCTCTCCCGGATTCAATACGAAACGCTCAACGGGAGCGCTATCCGTGCGGTAAATTCGAGTCTGGTTTACAAGGGGAAAGCGGAAGACGACGTTGCGGCCCTGCAATTCCGAAACAATTCCGAGACCCAAGTCCGGCTCCGATCGGCTCACATAACGCTGGCCAGGCACAAATATATTCATAGCACCCAAATCTAGAATTTTTTGAACCAGTGAATAGTGGTTGGTGGCTAGTGGTCAGGGGTTTAGGGTATGAAATTTCCTATATTTGTAGCGATATGTCATGGTTTTTTATAGATGAATCCATCACCGAGGGTGAAAGGCGGCAAGGCCCCTATACCCTGGACGAGATTCTCGGTTTTGTAGAAGCAAAAAAGATTACGGACGACACCCTGGTCTGGCATTCCGGCGAAGAAAACTGGAAGCCCTGGAAGGACACACTGGAGGCAAAAACCCACGCCTCCCGTGAAGAGGCCCTGCAAGACGCCATCGAACAGCTTTTGAAGCAGACCCAGACCGGAAAGCATTACGCCGGATTTTTCGTGCGGCTGGTAGCCTATATCATCGACAACTTTATCGTTGGGCTACTCAGCGGAATTGTGCTGTTCATCATGAGCCGAACACATTCCATAGACCTGGACAAAATCCAGGGCCTTGCGGCAGCTTTCCTTGACGACCCCACCTCCGCAGAGGCCATGAACAACCTTTTCAACGCCCCCGGAATGTGGGAATTCATGCTGATTTGCTCTATCCTCCAGGCTATCTACTTTATCTTTTTTACCGGAAAATTTTCTGCCACGCCGGGCAAGATGCTCCTTAAAATCCGCATCGAATCGGCCCAAGGCGAAAAACTCAGCTGGGGGCTTTCTTGTGTGCGCTACATGGCGAGCATTTTTACACAGTTTACACTTACCTTGTACGGCCTCGGTTACCTCATCGTATGCATCGATCCCAAGCGCAGGGCGCTCCACGACTGGATTGCACGAACCCGCGTGGTTTACAAGGACTAGGAGATTTGTATGTACCGTTTTGAAGTCCATCAAGTAAAGAAACCGCTGGAAGGCGAAGTAGAAATTTCTGGAGCGAAAAACGCCGTGCTGGCGGTGATGGCGGCAGCACTCCTGGCCGATGGGGTTTCTGAAATTACCAACGTCCCCCACCTGAAAGACATGAAGACCATGAGCGATGTGCTCAGGGTCATCGGCTGCCATATCAGCGGTGAAGCCCATGTATTAAAAATTGACACTCGCCAGGCAGATCACCTGGAAGCTCCCTACGAACTGGTAAAGACCATGCGCGCAAGCTTTTATGTGCTGGGACCTCTGGTGGCAAGGTTTGGACGCTGCCGCGTCTCGCTGCCCGGAGGATGCGCCTGGGGGCCCCGTCCTGTGGACTTGCACCTGAAAGGCCTCGAGGCACTGGGCGCAAAGATTACCCTCACCCGCGGCTATGTGGAAGCCACCTGCGAAGGGCGGCTCCCCGGCGGTAACTTCAACTTCCCTATTTCCAGCGTTGGCGCTACGGTGAACGTGCTGATGGCCGCCACCCTCGCCAAGGGTACCAGCGTGCTCCAGAATGCGGCGCTGGAACCGGAAATTGACAACCTAGTGGACTTTCTGGTGTCTATGGGTGCAAAAATCCAGGGCCGCGGCACACGAACCCTCACCGTGCAGGGTGTAGAAAGCCTTCGCCCTGGCAAGTGCTTTACCATTCCCGACCGTATCGAGGCAGGCACGTTCCTGTGCGGAGCGGCCATCACCCGTGGCTGCGTCAAGGTGAACAAAATTATTCCCGAACACATCGCCTCTACCCTGGACGTTTTCCGTGAAATGGGCTGCAAGGTGGATGTAGGACCCGACTGGGCCCAGGTAGATGCCCGCGGGCTGGAACTGAAACCCGTAAGCATATCTACACTTCCTTTCCCCGGTTTCCCTACCGATATGCAGGCTCCCATGATGGCCACCCTGGTCTCCGTGCCCGGCAACAGCCTGATTCAGGACACCGTCTATAACGACAGATTCAAGCATGTGGCAGAACTGGAACGCCTGGGCGCAAATATCCAGATCAACGGGAACACCGCCACCATCAAGGGCGGCACGCCTCTCGAAGGCACCGAAATCATGGGCTCTGACTTGCGGGCCACGGCGGCCCTAGTGCTTGCGGCCCTTATCGCCGACGGTGAAAGCACAGTAAGCCGCGTGTACCATCTGGACCGCGGTTACGAAGATTTCGAAGCCAAAATGGCAAAGCTGGGCGCTACCGTTATCCGCCACAGCGATGACGAAGAAATGGAATAATATTTAGGGCTATTTGCCCATTGGCTTTCCGCCCCTGGGAGGTGGATTCGGCCTGTCACCCATAGGTTCTTTGTCCTTAAAATCAGGGCGACCGTTTCCGCGATTGGGGTCAAAAATCTCCCTTTCGCGGGGCTGGTTTTTCGGGAATTCCCCTTCGAAACGGGGCCTTTCGTCACGATTTTTCAATCCGTTTTGACGCATCTCGCTACGTTCGGACGGCGAGGATTCGCGAAGTTTGGAAAGAATCTGCTCCCTGGCCTGCTTGCGTTCTTCGCGCATACGTTGCCAGTCTGCACGCTCCTGCTGGCTTAAACCCGGGGTTTCCTTGGAGAATTCCTGTTTTTCGGCAGGGGTCGGAACGTAGGATTCAGGTGCAGAAGATTCGCCGGCGGCAAAAGAGATTGCCGTCGCGAAGAGAATTGAGAATATGAATTTAGTCTTGTTCATACCCAAAGATTTGCAAATTCCGTGCCAAAGTTCCATATTGACCTCTTGTCTCACTTAAACTCTTCCTTTTTCATTCCCAGCCGTTCCATAATTTCTCGCAAGACCTTGCGGTCAATGCCGAGAATGGTAGCCGCCAAGGTCAAGTTCGCATTGGAGTCCCGCAGGGCGTTACCGATGACTTCACGCTCAACGGCCTCTCGCGCCTCTTTCAGCGTCCTGGGCGATTCCTTCGCGTCTTTCTGGATAGTTTCCAGCCCCAAGTCTGCCGGCTGTATCACGCCGTGAACCGCCTGGACAAGCGCCTTCTGAATTTTATTTTCCAGTTCACGGACGTTTCCCGGCCAGTGGTAGCTGAGCAGGGCCTTTTCGGCATTGCGGCTGAGCTTGAACTTGCCTCGCCCATACTCCGCGCCATAGCGCTTCAAGAATTCCTCGGCCAAGAGCACCACGTCTTGCCCCCGTTCACGGAGAGGCGGCACCTGGATAGGCATGACCTGAATGCGGAAATACAGATCTTCGCGGAATTTCTTTTCTTTGACAGCTTCTTCCAGGTCCACATGGGTAGCAGAAATCACCCGCACGTTCACGGGAATTTCCCGGTTGTCCCCTACGCGGGTAATGTGCTTTTCTTGCAGCACCCGCAAAAGCTTCACCTGCATGTTCAGGGGCAGTTCCCCGATTTCGTCCAGAAAGATGGTGCCACCGTCGGCTTCTTCGAAATACCCCTTGCGGTTATCGACGGCTCCCGTAAACGAACCCTTGGCATGCCCGAACAGCAGGGATTCGATAAGGTATTCCGGAATAGCCCCGCAGTTCACCGCAATAAAGGGCTTGTCACATCTGGGACTATGGTTGTGCAGGTAGCGGGCAAAGACCTCTTTGCCCGTGCCCGTCTCCCCGCGGATAATGACCGGCAGGGGCAGGGGCGCCAAACGATCCGCCAGGGCTACTAGGTCTTCCATGACCTTCGACGAATAGACGATGCCGTCTTTGCGGACCACGTTCTTGAGCACGTCCAGGGATTCCTTGTCCCGCAGGCGGTCAAAGGCGGCAAAGGTAATCTTTTCGCAGACCGTCACAAAGGAATCGAACAGCTTGCTGTCCGCCTCCGTGAAAGGCTCCGTGCGGGCGGCCCGCTGCAAATACAGGTACCCTGATTCGGAATCGGGCGTCCGGAATGGCGAAACCATGATGCTTGTCAGCTGATTCTGCACAATGGACTTGGAAAGGTCAGCCGAATCATCGTCCAACTGGTTCCAGACGATGGCTCGGTTCTCGCTCTTGGCGTGCCAAACCGCAGAAATAGAAATGGAGACCTTTTCCGGGTCCGAAAAATGGAGAGGGACTTCGCCGCCAATATCCAAGACGGCTGCGTCTGCATTCAGGACTTCACGGGCGACATTCAGGATTTTCGGGAAAAGGGTATCCGGCTCCTGTTCGTCCAGGAGAATCTTGACCACATCAAGCATTTTCTCTGTGGCCACAAGGGAATCCGGATTCATCATTCACCTTCCTCGAGTTTCAATCGTTCCAGCACGCCTTCCAGATTCGGCATTTCCACCGAATCGGGAGTGGCCTGCATCTGGCTATCCCTGGTCTTTTGCATCAGGAGCGCCCCTGTTTCATCTACAGAGGTTTCGCTCCTGCTAAAGAACGCAAGGGCGACCAGAACCAACACAATCAAAATAAATAGACAAGCCACAAAATAAAAGCCTTTTTTCCCTTTTTTCGAGCGTTTTCCCGAATTCAAGAAAGGCACATCCGCTTTTTTGAGAGTTTTTGTCTCGTTTTTTTGCAAAATCTCGGAAATTCTTTGGCCAAAATTTTCCAAGACGCGGGCCAGCTGAACCCCTACACCGCCATGCTTTTCCAAGGCGATTTCCAGCAGTTCGTCCAGCTCTTCCAGGTCTTCTAGGCGGGCATCTGGACTGGGCTCAAGAAGCCCTTTCCAGAGAGGTTCCAGCAAGGACAAGTCTTCGGGAAAAAGGCTGACTTTTTTCACCTGGATTTTTTCCAGAAGGGAAAGCCCGATTTTTTCGGGACCCAGGTTTTCCATAGCCCCGCGAATTTCTTCGAAGGTTTCGCCTTCAAGCAACGGTTCTCCTGCAACCCAGAAGTACAGCAACGCCCCAAGGCTGAACAGGTCCGACTTTTCGGAGGGGGCAGCTCCAGAAAACCGCTCAGGAGCAGAATAATGCAACGCACCCGGCCCGACGATTCCAAAGTCCATCAGTACAGGAGACGCTGAACGGTCAAAGAAAACGTTGGAAGGATTGATGTCCCCGTGGGAAATCCCCGCCCCGCGCAAAACCTGCAGGGCCGCCACAATTTTCCGTAAGGAATGGAGGGCCACGCCAAGGGGCATGGGGGAAAGCTCTTTCGAGGAAACACCATCGACATAGTCATAGACGATGTAGGGCCTCCCCTCCACCGCTCCCGATTCCAAGATGCGGTAAACTCCAGGCACGTTCAGCTTCTGGAGTTTTTCGATAACAGAAGCGTCGTTCGAAACGCCTGCATTGTACCACTTGAAGCTGTAGGTCCTGGAAGATTCTCCCTGGACCTTGTAAATGCAAGCCTCGCCGCCCTGGTGAATAAAGCTTGCCGATGTAAAGGAACGGACCAATTCCATCTAAAGCTTTCCCGATTCTATCATGGACTTGAGTGAATCTTCGGCTACGGCGGTCCAGTGCCTGAGCGCCCTGCTGGTCGAATCCCGCTGGAGGCCCATGGACCAGATGTCCCAGGCAGCCGGAACGTCTCCCTCGTTCCAGTACAGGTTCCCAAGGTTCACGTAGGCCGACATGAAGGTGGAATCCCTAGTGATGGTATAGATGTAAATGTCCTTGGCTTCGTTCGTGCGGCCCAGATTTTCAAAGATGAGGGCCTTCAGGTTAAAGCTGTAGAAATTGCTGGAGTCAAGCGCAATGGAGCGGTCCAGCAAAGGGAGCACGTTGGCCCTGGAATTTTCGGACAGAGTTGCCCGCGAAAGGTAAAACAGGCTGTTGGAATAGGCCTCTCGAATCGAAGCCGTGCTATCGACGTTCCAGAGAATCCGGAACTCGGCAACCGTGCGCTCCCAAAGCGGAAGCGTCTGTCCATCCAGTTTCTCTTTTTCTTCGGCGATGGCGTAATACGAAAGGGCCAGTCCGTAGCGGGCATCCCTGTCCAGGGGATTTTCATCTAGCGCTTTTGAAAAATTGACAACGGCTCGGTCATAGTCGCCTATTCGCAAGGCGGCGTTCCCGCGGGAAACGGTATCGCCCCTGCAGGCAAAAAGAAAAAACGCCGAAAAAAAAAGCGCAGCTATTGCATACGACCTTCGAGCCATGTTACCAATATATAAAAAATTCGTCGAAAAAGTCCTTATGTGCACGAAAAGTCCCGGAGGGGCAACCTCCAGGACTTCCGTGATGTCATTAGCTTGGGGATAGGGTTTGCTTTTCAAGACATCACTTATAATAGTAGGTCATGCCGTTGGCCAGTTCCACCGTACTCATGGAACCCACATCTACGGAGGATACGCTGGAACCAACGTCATTGCTGAACACGATCATGCTGCCCGAGACACTGGGCTTGAAGGCCGCCTTGCTCGAGCCGTAGGCCGTGCCCGCCGTGAAAGAGACGGAGCTGCAGTTCACCATGCTTTCGGTCTGGCTCCCGAACCCGAGCAGGACACCTCCCGTCACAGAAATTCCGGAATCCGTATCGATAATGCCGCCGCTCATGTTGGTGGAGCAAGAACCGCTTGTGCTGCCACCCTGGCTTCCGGGCTTATTGCTACTCATACCGCCACCCATTCCGCCGGAACCCAGTTCCAGAATCACTACGCCGCCGCTCATCTTGACAGAGCCGTTGGCGTCCAACACGTCCACATCACCACCGGCGGCATAGAGGTAATGGTATCCGCCGTAGATTTCGATATAGCCTACGGACTTGGAGGCAGCACCCCCGCCACCGGGGCCGCCCCACTGGGAGCCGCTTGCGGTACTGCCGTCTGCAGAACCGCCAGCAGCGTTCCAACCGTCGTCACTTGTGGTTACGGCAGTCTTTCCGCCCTTGGCGATAATGTACCAGCCTTCAAAACCTTCTACCGCCTTGGTCACGTTCACAATTCCGTTGTTAATCATGAGGGTGGAATCCGCATGGACACCGTCGTCCCCGGCAGAAACGGTGGTTTCGCCGCCGTTGAAATACACGTTCATGTTGGAGTGGATGCCGTCATCGCCTGCGGTAACGTTCACGATACCGGCGTTGATGTAAATCAGGTTATCGGAAACAATGCCTTTCCCGCTAGACTTTACCGTAATCTTGGGCGTAGAAACGGAATCGGCCAGAAGCAGGTAGTTGTAGGCCTGGATACCGTCGTCACCGGCGGTAATGCTGAACTCGCCACCCGTAATGACAATCTTTCCCTTGGTATTATCGGTCACGGAGCCCTCATCCTCCCCTTCGTCACTCTTGATTCCGTCTCCATTTGTAGCCTTGATCGTGTAGATACCGCCTTCGATATCCACGGAGCCCTTGCCCTTGATGGCGTTGTTCTTGGCCGTCACATTCATGGTGGGCACATCCTTGATACGCAAGTCGTTGGTGGTATGGATTCCATTGTTGTAATTGCCGGTCACCGTCAGTTTTCCGTTGCCCTTGAAGGTGATGTCGTCCTTGGCGTAGATGGTAGCCGAAGTGGTATCTTCCTTGGCAGAACCGTTCTTGGTGTATTTCCAGATGGTGGTGCGGGTAGAAGCGTCGGCCAGCTTGTTTTCTGTGCCGTCCACCAGCATAAAGAACACCTTTTCTGCACTCTGCACATAGAAGGGAGCTTCGGAGGCACTTGTCAAATCCAGGCCGTTCAGGTAGAGGTAAACCAGGGCGTCCGTACTGGCGGCCACCACCACCTGGAAATCGCTGGACTTGCCGGAGAGGTAATAATTGCCGGCGCAGCTGATGGTCGCCCTTTTCTTTTCGTTGTCCACGGTAACGCAGGAATTTCCGTCATTTTCAACGGTAAGGCCCGACTCGCTAAAGGTGAGTTTCAGGTCTCCTTCGGCTTCCTGGTAGGTGACCGCCTCGGCCACCACCTGTTCGATAACCTCTTGGCTAGAAGTCGGGTCGTAAACGTTGTCGTTTCCGGAAGTGGCAGATTTGCCCGAAGTGCTGGATTTCCCGGCTACGGTAGCGGCACAATCGCTTGCGTTTGCAGTCTGGGAGCCATCGCTGCAAACATAGACCGTCGTGGTCGTAGAATCGGAGACCCCGCTTACACATTCGTCTGCGCTGTTGGCAACACTCCCGTCGTTGCAAGTATAGGTGGTCACCTCTTCGGTAGTGGCGATTCCGTCGTCTTCTGAGGCCGAAGTGGTGGTATTGTCGCTACAGGCCGCCATCAGGGCAACCGATACGACAGAAAGTGGATAAATGAGTTTCTTGATACACATTTTAAGCTCCTTTTCTACAAAAATATCTAGAAAAGGAGCTTAATTGGGGCTTTTTTTCGCCTTTTTCAGAAAACTGAATTTTTTATTCGGAACTTTTTGTTCCGTTCGCAACCAATGGTTCCAGAAAATGGACGAATCTAGTCGTCCATTCCAACGAGCTGGAACTGTTCGTTGAATTTCAGTTCCAGGTCATTGGCAAGTTCTACGTCGTAACCGTAGCGTTCCTTGTCCACCTTGATGACAGGAGTCGTGGCGTAGTTCGCCCGGACGTAGTCGGCGATTCCCTTGGGAATAAAGCTTGCAGGCACGCCCTTCTGCTTATTCTCCACCTTGTTCCAGGTGCCGTCCTTGAAAAGCTCAATCTTGGTGCCGTCATCCAGGCGGACTTCGTACTTGGTCTTTTCGAAGAATCCGGAATCCTTTTCGGCAAAGAGGATCTTCTGGGCGGGGAACTTTTGTGCCACGAAGGTCTTGACGGCGGCAGGCAGCCGGTCCACGGTAATGGGAGTGTCGTCGGCGTAGGCGGCAACCGACAGGAACAGGGCACATACAATAGCCATAACGAACTTGTTAGCGAACTTCATGATAGACTCCTTGGTTAAAGTGTTTTCTCGTTTACATCCATAATATACATCAAAAATTCGATAATGTCAAATATATAATTTTCATTATCTTAATCAAAAATTTTTATCAATGATTAAAAACCGATTATATACTACATTCATGTAAAAAAACACGAATTTATCTATAACATGAAAAGAAAAATGCCCCGTCAAGCGGGGCATAAAAGGATTTACTCCTATTTTTAGCGGATTCGGTCAAGCCGAGCAGCCATTATAACGGAACATTGCCGTGTTTCTTGCATTCCGTAGGAATGGGATTGTTGGCCTCGAGACTGTTAAAGGCCGCGATAATGCGGGTGCGGGTTTCCGTCGGGGATACCACCTCGTCGATAGAGCCCGTGCTTGCCGCAATATAGGGGTTCAGGTGCTCGTTTTCGTACTGGGAGATAAAGTCCGCACGGGCCTGCTTGGGGTCGGCGGCGGCGGCGATTTCCTTCTTGTGGATAATATCC
This sequence comes from Fibrobacter sp., assembly GCA_016295375.1. Classification (GTDB taxonomy): domain Bacteria; phylum Fibrobacterota; class Fibrobacteria; order Fibrobacterales; family Fibrobacteraceae; genus Fibrobacter. Next base: position 16,796 of record JAEDLI010000008.1, read on the forward strand.
ACCGCACCTTCGGCTCCCATCACCGCAATCTGGGCGATAGGCCAGGCCAGCACGTAGTCGGAGCCCAGATGCTTGGAGTCCATGGCGATGTAGGCGCCGCCGAAGGCCTTGCGCATAATAAGCGTAATCTTCGGGACGGTAGCTTCGGCATAGGCGTAGAGCAACTTGGCACCGTGACGGATGATGCCGTTGTATTCCTGTTTTTTGCCGGGCATGTAACCCGGAACATCAGCCATGGTGAGGAGCGGAATGTTGAAGCAGTCGCAGAAGCGGATAAAGCGGGCAGCCTTGTCGCTGGCGTCGATATCCAAAGTGCCAGCCAGGTACTGGGGCTGGCTGGCCACGATACCCACGGCCTTGCCTTCGATGCGGGCAAAGCCCACCACCACGTTCTTCGCGAAATCGGGCTGGACTTCGAAGAAGCTGTCTTCATCTACCAGGATAGAGATGGGCTGGCGCACGTCAAAGACACGCTTTGCATTTTCGGGAACCAGGTCCTGAATCTGGGAGGAACGGTCCTTGTAGTTGAACTTGGTGACCGGGCTTCTTTCGAAAGCGCTCTGGGGCAGGTATCCCAGGAGCTTGCGGACTCCGTCCAGGCAGGACTTGTCGTCGCTGTAGGCAAAATGCACCACGCCGGAGGTGGCCTTGTGGACCTGGGCACCGCCAAGGTCCATGGCAGAAATCTGTTCACCGGTAACGGCCTTTACCACGCCCGGGCCCGTGATGAACATCTGGGCGGTGTTTTCCACCATGAAGATGAAGTCGGTAATGGCCGGAGAATAGCAGGCACCGCCCGCGCAGGGGCCGAGCACCACGGAAATCTGGGGAATGAGGCCAGAGGCGTGGGTGTTGCGCTTGAAAATTTCGGCATAGCCGTCGAGAGCGTGGACGCCTTCTTCGATACGGGCTCCACCGCCGTCATTGATGCAAATAAAAGGAGCGCGGGACTTGACCGCCAGGTCCATGGCGTGGCAAATCTTTTGGGCATGAACTGCACCGAGGGTTCCGCCGTTTACAGTGAAATCCTGGGAACTGGCATAGACCAGACGGCCATTGATCTTGCCGTAGCCGGTCACCACGCCGTCTCCCGGAAGGCGTTTCTTTTCGGGCAGGTAGGCGGCTTCGGACTGCTGGAAAGCACCGATCTCTACGAAGGTGCCCTTGTCGAACAGGTATTCGACGCGCTCGCGGGCGGTCATCTTGCCCTGTTCGTGCTGACGGGCCACACGGGCTTCGCCGCCGGCAGCGTCGCGGACAGCGTTACGGTTTTCCAGTTCCTTGATATACTTTTGGTCCCACATATTTTCAGATTTCCTTTCTTATCAAAATTCGGGTTTTAGGGCAGAGCCCTAGGAGAGGGGGTAGCGGATGCGGCTAGGAGATCCCCGCCTTCGCGGGGATGACAAGTCGCAAGAGCGAGGGGGATTCCTCCCCCACCCTTGGGTTACTTCTTCTTGGCCTTCTTTGCGGTCTTCTTGGCAGGAGCTTTCTTGCAGGCCTTGCAAGCGCTCTTGCAGAACTTCACGTAGGCGGCGAGGGTGTCGCAGAAGACTTCATCGGGAGTGTTGTCACCGTTGATGCGGCTGATGATGGACTTGCTGTACTTGCCCAGCACCTTGGCGGTGGATTCCTTATAGACCTTGAGGCGGTTCTTGATGACGGCTTCGTCTGCGTCGTCCTTGCGGCCTTCGATTTTTGCGCGGTTCAGGAGGCGGGCCACGATGGTCTTTTCGTCCTTGATGTCCAGCACAAAGATGTGCTTCACGTCAACCACGGATTCGATGAGCTTGACCTGGGCGACAGTGCGGGGAATGCCGTCGAGAAGGAGGGTGTCCTTGTCGGGGTTCACCTTGTTGGTGTTCACCAGGCCTTCGATGAAGCGGCCGAAAATTTCCACAGTGGCTTCGTCGGGAACCAAGAGGCCCTTGCTGGAGTAAGAAGCAAGAAGCTTGCCGGATTCGCTGGAAGGAGCGATGCCGCGGAAGATGTCGCCCGTGGAGATGTGCTTGAGGGCGGTGGTAGCAGCGAGCTTTGCGCCAACGGTGCCCTTGCCGGAACCCGGTGCGCCAAAGATGAGAACTGCAGGAATTTTAGCCATTGTTGAACCTCTTGGGTTGATTGTTAAATTTCGGCCCAAAAGATAGAAAATGGCAGTGCCTGCAAGATGTTGATTTTATTACTTTCCGCTTGCTAAAGCGGCAAAAAGAAAATTCCGTGGAAAGTCCACGGATTTTCTATTACTTGCAAGACCCGTGCCAAATTCTAGCCGGAATTCGTGCCGTCTTCGGGAATCTTTTCGCAGGCGAAGGACAGCTTGCCTTCCTTGACTCCGATGGTGATGGTGGAAAAGTCCGTCATGGTCTCGAGAAGGAGGCCTTCGGCGATTTCGTCTTCTACCAGGTTCTGGATGGTGCGGCGGATGGGACGAGCCCCCAGGGCGGAATCGTAGTTGTGGTTCACGATGAATTCCTTCGCCTCCTGGGTCACCTCCAGAAGGATTCCCCTTTCGGAGAGGTTCTTCTGCAAGAAGGAAAGCTGGATATCCACCACGGACACCAGGTCCGCCTTGGACAGCGGGCGGAACACGATCTGCTCGTCGATACGGTTCAGGAACTCCGGCGAGAAGACACGCTTTACCTCTTCGCGGATGGCGGTTTCCATGCGCTCGTAGTCGTCGGTCTCCCCCATCTTGGTGAATCCCATGCCGGAGCTGTGCCGCACCTCGCGGGCGCCGGCGTTGCTGGTCATGATGATGATGGTGTTCTTGAAGTTGATCTTTCGGCCGTAGCTGTCGGTCAGAATACCGTCGTCCAGAATCTGCAAAAGCAGGTTGTAGATGTCGGGGTGGGCCTTCTCGATTTCGTCCAGAAGCACCACGCTGTAGGGGCGCTTGCGGACCTTTTCGCTGAGCTGGCCGCCGCTTTCCTCGAAGCCCACGTATCCCGGAGGCGCTCCGATGAGGCGGCTAATACTGTGCTTTTCCATGTATTCGCTCATGTCGATACGGATCATGGAATCTTCGCTACCGAAGAGGGAAAGGCTAAGCACCTTCGCAAGTTCCGTCTTGCCCACGCCGGTGGGACCCAGGAACAGGAAACTCCCCATGGGGCGCTTGGTGTCGCGGATGCCTGCACGGGTGCGACGTATTGCCTTGACCACGGCGTCTACCGCCTGGTCCTGCCCGATGACGCGCTCCTTGATTTCGTCGCCCAGGTGCAAAAGTTTCTTGGCTTCTTCGCCGGCGAGGCGGCTTACGGGAATACCCGTCATCTTGCTGATGCAGTCGCGGATGGCGTTCTCGTCCACCACGGGAATGGCTTCGGATTCCTTGTCGGCAGACAGGGCGTCGCGACGTTCCGTCACCTTCTTTTCCAGTTCCTCGGTCTTGTCCCTGAGGGAGGCGGCCGTCTCGAAATTCTGGTTGGCCACGGCATCGTCCAACTGCCGCTTGGTTTCTGCCAGTTCGTCTTCCAGGTCCTTCAGGTCCTGGGGGATGCAGATGGAATCGAGACGCACGCGGGCACCGGTTTCATCCAGCACGTCGATGGCCTTGTCCGGTAGGAAACGTTCGCTGATGTAGCGTTCCGCCAACAGGACCGCCGCACGGACGGCGTCAGGTGTGTAACGCACCTTGTGGTGGGCTTCGTACTTGGCACGGAGTCCGTCCAGAATTAGAATGGAATCCTCAGCGTTGGGCGGATTCACCACGATGGTCTGGAAACGGCGTTCCAGGGCCGCGTCCTTCTCGATATACTTGCGGTATTCGTCGATGGTGGTGGCACCGATGCACTGGAGCTCGCCTCGGGCCAGGGCCGGCTTAAAGATGTTGGAGGCGTCCAGGCTGCCTTCGGAGCCGCCTGCGCCTACGATGGTGTGAAGTTCGTCGATAAAGAGGATAACGGAACTGTCCACACGCTGGAGTTCCATGATAAGACCCTTGACACGTTCCTCGAACTGGCCGCGGTACTTGGTGCCCGCCACCATGGCGGCAACATCCAAAGTTACCACCCGCTTGTTCATGAGGAGTTCGGGAATCTTCTTCTGGACTATCTTCTGGGCCAGGCCTTCGACGATGGCGGTCTTGCCTACGCCAGGCTCGCCGATAAGGGCGGGATTGTTCTTCTTGCGGCGGCAGAGGATCTGGATAAGCCGTTCGATTTCCTGCTCGCGGCCGATGATGGGGTCCAGCTTGCCTTGGCGGGCCAGGGCCGTCAGGTCACGGCCGAAATGGTCCAGGATAGGCGTCTTGGACTTGGAGCCGGGACGCCCCTGGGGGCCGCCCTGTCTCGGGCTAGAAATGGGTTCGTCGGGCTGGTCGTCGGCACTGCCCCGCTTGAGCTGGTCCAGGGCCTGCTGAAAGTTCTCGAAAGTCACGTTGTAGGTGGAAAGGGTGGCCGCCGCCGGAGAATCGCTCTGCTGGAGTATGGCAAGCATCAAGTGCTCGGGACCGATATACTGGTCGCCCTCTTCTTTTGCAATCTTTGCGGCGTTGAACATGACCGCCTTGGTGCGGGCGGTAAAGGCCAGAAGGCCTCCGCGGTTGTCGCCGCCGATGGTCATGAGGCCGCCATCGTTGGTGAGGGCCCGCTGGACAACCTCCCCCAGTTCCGCAAGGTTCACCTTCAGGGCCTTCAGGGTCTCGGAGGCATAGCCAGAATCTTCGCGGACAAGTCCCAGAAGAAGATGTTCCACCGTAATGCTGTCGCTTCCTAGGTTACGGGCCGCCATACGGGCCGCCTGGAGGACCGCCTTTGCCTTTGCAGAAAAAATACCGTTATTCTCAGACATATACTTTCACCTAATTCTCATTCTACAAGAAATTACTAAAAATAAGCCAGAACTGGCCAGGAAACTCTAATTTCAAGCGCCCTGAATAATGCCGCCGTGCATCACGACCCTGCGTTTAGCGAAACTCGCCAATTTTTCATCGTGAGTCACGATGAGGAAGGCCTGGTTGAACTTTTCGTTCAGTTCGCCAATCAGTTCGTTGAGCATCTGGGAATTGGCCTCATCCAGGTTGCCGCTGGGTTCGTCAGCCAGCACCAAATCCGGATGGTTCATAAGAGCACGGGCGATAGCCACACGCTGGCGTTCGCCGCCACTGAGTTCCCTGGGCAAGTGTTTGAGGCGGTCCTTAAGACCCACCGTCTCCAAAAGCATGGCGGCACGTTCCTTGCATTCCGCCTCGGAAGTTCCCAAGATGCGACCCGGAACGCAGACGTTCTCGATGGCCGTAAATTCACTGAGCAGGTGGTGGAACTGGAAAACAAAACCTACCTGCACCCGGTGGTACATGTCCCGCTCCTGGCTGCTGAACTTGGAAAGGGGCTTGCCCTTGAAAAGGATTTCACCGGAAGTGGGCGTGTCCAGCATGCCCACTAGATTCAAAAAAGTCGACTTACCCGAACCCGAAGAACCCGTGAGAGCCACCAGCTCACCCGTTTCCATCTCAAAATTCACGCCCTTGAGAATTTCAAGGTCCTCGCCCGTCTCGGAGAAGACCCTGCGGAGATCGACAGTTTGTAATAAACTCATTGGCATACATTAGTGGTTAGTGGTTGGTGGTTAGGAAATATCTGAAACAATCCATCCTGTTTACTAATCACTAACCACTGTTTACTTCTACTCATGTCTAATCGCTCCTACAGGATCCAAGCGGCTAGCCTTCCATGCAGGGAGCAAGGTAGCAGCCACGCAAAGTGCAATGCCGATGACAAAAATCAAGATTACGTCAATAAAGTGCACTGAAATCGGGAAATACGGAATCACATAGACATCGCCGGGGAGCTTGATAAAGTGGTAGGCCTCTTGCAGCTTGCAAAGCACCAGGCCAATCGTGCCACCGACAATCGTACCGCCCACACCGATAAAGCTTCCCATGAGCATAAACACACGCATAATGCCCGCCTTGCTGAAGCCCATGCTGCGGAGAATGCCTATTTCTTTTGTCTTGTCGATGACAACCATGATAAGGCTACTGATGATATTGAATGCAGCCACCAAGATGATAAGGCAAATCACCGCCGCCACGATGAACTTTTCATAATTCATCCACTTGAGAAGCGTGATGTTTTTCGTCTTCCAGTCCATGGCGTAATACGGATAACCTAACCATGACGCAAGGCTGTCCACCGCCTCGCCGGCAAGCCAGTGATTGTTCAGGCGGAACTGGATACCCGTCACTACATCACCCAGGCCAAGCAACTTCTGCAATTCCGGGATGCCCACGTAAGCAAGGTTACCGTCGTATTCGTAGGTACCCGTTTCAAAGATGCCGCTCACCACGCACATCATCATCTTCGGGCCACCACTCGTTACCATCGCGTCTGGGCTCTGGAATGTCTGGAGCACAAGCTTGTCGCCAACTACCACACGAAGCCTATTGGCAAGTCCCGAACCGAGAATAATTCCCGGGCGGAGAGCGCCGCTCAAGTCTTCGAGGCTATCGACCGAGTAGTTGCCCCACTTGATGTACTTATGGATGTCGGTCACGCCTTTGGCGGTTTCAGCATCGATACCGTAAATGACAATGCCGTCGTTTACCTTCTTGGAGCTCACGCCCACTTTGTAAATAATGAAGGGAGACGAAGCGAGCACGCGAGAATCACGGTCGCGAACTTCTTTCATGAGGCTGTCATACGGAGCAATCATTTCTCCATTGTACGCCATCACTTCGAAGTGAGCATCTTTACCGATCATCTGCGCCGTGACTTCTTCTTCAAAGCCATTTACCGCAGCGAGGGCAACCACCAGCGCAAACACGCCGATACTCACCCCCAGCATACTGAAAATGCCGATAAGCGATACAAACAGGCTCTTCCGTTGAGCCCCCAGGTAACGCCAGGCGATTAGAAGTTCGAGTTTGTTCATTCTTAGACGAGAGACGAGAGACGAGAGACGAGAGATTATCGCATCTTCGATGACTTTAAACCAGACAACATCCTTGCAATTTCTTCTGTCTTTGGGTCTATTTCGTCCAAAGTTTCCTTTGTAATGTAGTTTAACAATTGAGCTATTTCTAACTGACTTTGAGTTTCCTTCAACGAACCATAACTTATTTCAAGAAAATGTGCAATTTCTTTATTTGATGTACGACTCATTCCCTCAGCTATATTCGACGTTACAGAAACGGCTGCACGACGGACCTGACTTGCCAGAGAAAACTTTTCATAATCAGGAAATTTTTTGCACAATCCATAAACATCTATCACCCATTGCAGGGCTTTTTGATAAACACTTAATTTTCTATATGCAAAAGAAGTCATTTATACTTTAAGTTCTCTCGTCTTTCGTCTGTAGGACCGCAGGTCCGTCCTCTCGTCTAAACCTCCGGCTTCATCAGCGGGAACAGCTGCACATCTCTAATGGTCTGCTGGTTGGTAAGGAGCATGACCATGCGGTCGATGCCGAATCCCACGCCACCCGTAGGAGGCAGGCCACTTTCGATGGCATGCATGAAGTTTTCGTCCATGGGGTGAGTTTCGCCTTCGCCACCGCGGCCGCGGCGCACCTGGTCTTCCAGGAGCTCACGCTGACGGATGGGGTCGTTCAGTTCGGTATAGGCGTTGCCCAGTTCCCAGCCGTTAGCGTAGGGTTCGAACTGTTCGATAAGGCCTTCGATGGTACGGTGCTTCTTGCAGAGCGGCGTACTTTCGGTGGGCATGTCCTTGATGAAGGTCGGCTGGATGAGCTTGTCTTCCACGGTGAGCTCGAACAGTTCGAGGATACCGCGGCCGCGACTGAATTCGCCGTCCAGGTGGCCGCCCAGTTCTTCCATCTTGGCCTTGATTTCGTCATCGCTCATTTCGCCCACCTTCAGGCCGCCGAACTTTTCGATGGCTTCAATCATGCTGTAGCGGGGCCACGGGGCCTTGAAGTCAATTTCTTTACCCTGGTAGTCAATCTTGGTGGTGCCGTTTGCAGCGATACAGGCGCGTTCGTAGATGTTCTCGAAGTGCACCATCATGTCGTTGTAGTCGGCGTAGGCTTCGTAGAATTCGAGGCCGGTGAATTCCGGGCTGTGGGTACGGTCCATACCTTCGTTACGGAAGTTCTTGGAGAATTCAAAAACCTTTTCCATGCCGCCCACGATGCAGCGCTTCAGGTAGAGTTCCGGAGCCACGCGCAAATAGAGCGTCATGTCGCAGGCGTTGTGGTGCGTGGTGAACGGGCGGGCGTTCGCGCCACCGTAAATCGGCTGGAGCGTCGGGGTCTCGACCTCGATAAAGCCCTTCTCGATGAGGTATTCGCGGATAGCCTGCAGAATCTTGAAGCGCTTGATGAACACGTCCTTCACGTCGTCGTTCAGGGCCATGTCAATGTAGCGCTGGCGATAGCGGGTATCCACGTCGGCAAATTCGTTGAACACCACCTTGTTGCCGTTCTCGTCCACCTTTTCCTTGGCCACCGGAAGCGGGCGCACAGCCTTCGAAAGCATGGTCACCTTCTTCACATGCACGGAGTATTCGCCCGTCTGGGTTTCGAACATGAAACCGTTTACGCCGATAAAGTCACCGAGGTCGGTCATCTTCACGATTTCGTAGTTCTCCTCGCCCACTTCGTCGCGGGCCACCACCACCTGCAGGCGGCCATAGCGGTCCTTCAGGTGCATAAAGCACATCTTTCCCTTGCGGTTGAAACGGACCACGCGACCAGCGAAGGCGACTTCTTCGCCCGATGCCATCAGGGCTTCCTTGTTTTCCTTGAGCATCTTGGAATCGTGCGTGCGGTTGAACTTGTGCGGATAGGCCTCGATGCCCATTTCCTTGAACTTCGCAAGCTTCGCCAAACGAGCCTGCACCTGGTCATTCATGTCTTGCATTGCCATAATAGAATCCTTTAAATTTTTACGGCGAAAATTTAGAAATTTCATCTCTACGTCATGCCCGATTCCGTCGGGCATCTCCCTTTTATTAGGGTATAAACCCTTCAAAAATAGAAGATTTCCGCCTTCGCGGAAACAACAGTTTAAGGGGAAATTAAATCTTGAAACAGTAGGCTTCGTGGGTGCCGACCTTGACGCAGGGCGGGACTTCAGCCGTTAGGCAAGGCTTGTCGCACAATTCGCAGCGGTCCGCAAAGCGGCAACCCTGTACAAAATCCCTGGCATGTGGCACCTGGCCCGGAATAGATCGCAGGGTTCCAAGATCTTCGTGGCTTTCGGGAATGGCCGAGAGGAGCCCTCGGGTATAGGGGTGCATAGGCGAAGAGATAACCTCGTTAGTGGCCCCTATCTCAACAACACGGCCGGCGTACATCACAGCCATGCGTTCTGCATACTGAGAAACAATTCCCATGTTGTGGGTAATCAGGAGTACCGCCGTCCCCGTAGTTTTGGCCAAGTCCTTCAGCACTGCAAGAACCTGTGCCTGGACGGTCACATCCAGGGCCGTAGTAGGTTCGTCGGCGATAATCAGATTGGGTTTCGGGAGCAGCGCCATCACAATGCAGATACGCTGGAGCATGCCGCCCGAAAGCTCGTGAGGGTACGAATCCAGCACGCGGTCAATGTCCTTGAAGCCCGCCAGAGTAAGCATGTCCCGGATTTCGGACATGGGATCGGCGCACTTCCTTTCGCAGAACTTGAACACTTCCAGGAGCTGTTTCTTGATAGTCAGTACCGGATTCAAGGCCTGCATGGGCTCCTGAAAAATACAGGATATTTCGGAACCGCGAACCCGCTGCATTTCCTTCAAAGAAATTTTAGTCAGGTCAATCGTTTCGTCGCCATCACGACGCAACAGCACAGTGCCTCCAACCACCTTCGCCGAAGGCGTGGGCAAAAGCCGCAAAATGGCCATGGCGGTAACGCTCTTGCCGCAACCGGACTCCCCCACCAAGGCAAAGAATTCACCGTCGTCAATATAAAAGCTGATCCGGTCCGTTACCTGGACGGGTGTTGCCGCAGGTTCACCATTCTTGTGATGACCGAATGCGACAGATAAATCTTTTACTTCAAGCACCCGCTCATTCATACCGGTCTCCCGACTTCGGATCTTTATGAGACTCCGCAATCGACTCGATGAAAAAAACGCTCCTGTAGTCGATTGCTCCGCGCTTCCACGGCTCGTTAATACGAGCCGTTTTCGCTTGGCATGGATCCTTCAGTCGATTCTCATCATTCATACCGGTCTCCCGACTTCGGATCCATAGCATCCCGGACGCCCTCTCCAACAAATGTGGTGAGCAACAGAGTAATGAAAAGTGCAGCGACGGTGCTTACAGATATCCACGGTGCATAAAGGTTGTTCAGCCCCTGACTCATGAGTTCGCCCCAGCTGGGCGTAGGCGGTTGCAGCCCAAAGCCCAAAAAGTCAAGGGATGTCAGGCTCCCGATACCGCCAATCAAGGTAAAGGGGAATAACGTCACCACAGGGGTCAATGCGTTTGGCAGGATTTCCTTGAAAAAGATATGCCTGTGCCCAAGGCCCAGGACCGTTGCCGACTGCACATAGGTCATATTGCGGAGCTTCAAAAACTCCCCGCGCATGTAATAGCTTAACGAAATCCAGTTGAAGGCTGCCATAATCAAAATCAGCAACCAGAAACTGCGGCCATAAATGCTGCCGATCAAAATCACGATGTAGAGCATGGGGAGCGACGACCAGATTTCAATTATGCGCTGCATTCCGGTATCCCAGAACCTGCCCAGATACCCCTGGATACCGCCAATGACAATGCCGAGGAAAGTTCCGAGAATGGTGAGAAACAAACTGAACGAAATACAAATACGGAATCCGTGAATCAGGCGGGCAAGCACATCGCGACCGTTACTGTCGGTACCAAGCCAATGGCGGGAACTTGGGGCAAATGGCGGAGCGCCTTCTTCAGTCAAGTCCGCCTTCAAAGGATCGTGGGCAATGGGTGGCATCAAGACCCACATCTCGGGACAGCCTCCTGCCTTCGTATAGCCTTCCGCCGCTTCTTCATCGCATTCACGAACGTCGGCAAAAAGCTTGCCGTAATCCGCTTCGGTCTGGTAGTCGCCGCCAAATTCCTGTTCGCTGTAACGCACAAAGGCCGGAAAATAGCTCTTGCCGTTATACTTCAGGTACAGCGGTTCGTCGTTTACCGTCCAGGGGCTTGTCAGCGAAAGGAGGTAGGCCACCACCAGCACCACCAGCGACACGAAGGCCCGCTTGTTCCTGTAAAAGCGGAGCAGGCGGTTCTTGGTCTCTGTGGTAATACGGATGTGCATGACGAGGGATAATATAATTTTTATTGCAGGAAGAAAAGGAGATGCCCGCACAAGGCGGGCATGACAATCGGGGGTTGGCGGGTATGACGATTTAAGACTGGCTGCTCAAACTCGGCCGCCGAATTCGAATCCGGCGTCTTCGATAGCCTTTTTCAGGGCAGACTCGTCCACATCGTGCCCGTCGCGCCATTCCACACGGAGTTCCTTGCGAGCTACGTCGGCGACAGCGGATTCCACACCGTCCAATAGCCGGGCCGCCTTCTCCACACAGGCCTTGCAGTGGCTGCAGGTCATGCCCAAAACCCGATAAACGCACTCGACGGGTTCCTCGTGTTCATCACCATCGCAATGACCGCATCCACAATCGCAGTGGTCATGCTCATCGCAACCGCACTCATGCTCGTGCCCGCATTCGCAACAACCGCCATGGCAACCACAACCCTTGTGGGCAAACTTCGCGTAAATCATGAGCAGCGCCAAAAGCACCGCGCAGGCGTAATCAAATACGCCCAGGGCCCCATGCCCGTGGCATTCGGCGGAGCCATGGGGCAACATGGAAGCCAGGAACGTATCCATAAAGAACGTATCTACGATACCCCCAAAGAACAGCGCTCCAAACGCGATGGAGGCCAGGTATGCAAAAAGGGTACGCCTGCCGAAGGCCTTTCCCACCACCAGCATGCTGGCTATACTTGTGGCAGGCCCCGCCATCAACAGCACCAGGGCAGCCCCCGGGGTAATGCCTTTAGCCACTAGCGCCAAGGCCAACGGAATGGAACCCGTCGCACAGGTGTACATGGGCATGGCAAGCACCAGCACCACCACCATGCAAAGAAGTGGATATTCATGCAGGAAAAGGAAGAAATCGTCGGGCACAAAGGCCGCAATCAACGCCCCCAGCAACAGGCCGATAACCAGCCACTTGCTCACGTCCCCAATCATGTTCACAAAGCCGTATTCAAAAGTCCCTTTGACCTTTTGCGCAAAAGACGCCTTTTCATGATGGTCAGGGTCTTCGCGCCCGCAAGAGCAACGGCCCTCTTCACAGTCGCAATGCCCATGACCGTGGTGTTCATGCTCATGAGATTCTCCGACGACCGCAACACCTGTTTCCGGCTCGTTTTTGGTCACCAAATTCGTGAACACGCCGCCAAGCATGGCCGTTACAAAGGCCGCAACAGGACGCAACACCGCAAAGGGCCCGCCTAAGAGCGAATAGGTCGCCAAAATGGAATCCACGCCCGTAGCCGGAGTCGAAATCAAGAAACTGACGCTAGCTCCCTTGCTGGCCCCTTCCCGCCGGAGTGCGATAGAAGTGGGAATCACGCCGCAACTGCATATAGGAAGCGGCACACCGAACAGGGCCGACCAAAGCACCGACTTGAAATTCGGCTTAGAAATCTTAGGCACGTACAGGTGGTTTGGCACCCACACGTGCAAAATCCCGGCAAGCAAGAAACCCAGCAGCAGGAATGGAGCCATTTCCGAAAACAGCGTGACAAATTGCCAAAGGAACTTTTCCAAAATTTCTAAAAAAACAAGCATGCTACACTCCCTTCTTGTGCATAATGTGTGCAAGGCCCGTATTGAAAATCAGGCCGATATGTTCGTCGTCCAGGGCGTAGAAAACGGTGCGCCCTACCCTCCGGGGTTTCACAAGACCTGCCGTTCTCAAGAGCCGGAGCTGGTGGCTTACCGCCGACTGCCCCAATTGCAGTTTTTCCGCAATCTCGTTTACCGAAATCTCCCCCGAAAGAAGAATCTCAATAATGCGGATACGGGTGGTATCCCCGAAAAACTTGAAGAATTCGGACAGCTCAAAAAGGGTATCCAATGAAAGCGGCTTGTTATTATATGAACAATCATTCATATTTTCATATATAGAAACATTCATCTGTTTTGGCAAGGTACCCACCCGCTTTGTGATTTCCATCACGTCCTCAACAGCCTTTATGGACAATTTATCCATGCAAATTGCCGTTTTTTTCAAATTTTAGGCATTTTATAAAGGTATTTTTGGATAAAATGATTGAGTTTTCTGACACACAGGACTACCGCGACTTTCTGAAGGAGTATTACGACCGCAGGAAGGCGGAGATGCCTTTGTATAGTTACCGCATGATGGGCGACAAGCTGGGACTAGATTCCAGCTACCTTTATCGCGTGCTCCAGAAAAAACAGCACCTCCCCGCCCATGCTCTCCCCGCCGCCAAGGACATTCTGGCACTTTCAGGCAGGCAGGCGGAGTATTTTGAATTACTTTATTCTGCAGCCGTCACCAAGGATAAGAACAAGCGGGAAGAGCTGATGGCCAAGGCCCTCTCTCTCCGTGACGTACACCTCCACAGCCTGCAACAGGCAGAATTGAAACTTCTGGAAAACTGGTGGATTCCTGCCGTGCGCGCCTACCTGGAACTGAACGGCGGTACGGTAAACCTGAAGCAAATCGCCAAAGATATTTGCCCGCCTATTACCGAAGAACAGGCCAAAGAGGCCATCGACACCCTGCTAGAAGTTGGGCTTGTCAAGAAAATGGCCTCCGGTAAACTGGCCCTGACCGACGCCCACCTGACCGTCGGTGGCCCAGAAAAGAAAATCGCCGTCCGCAAGTTCCAGCGTCAGATTCTAGGACTTGCCGCAGATTCTCTGGAAAACACCCCCGTCGAAGAACGGAATATTTCTACCCTGACCCTTTCCGTAGATCAGGCCTGCTTCGACGACTTGGGGGACATGCTCAAGGAATTCCGCCGTCTTGTTCAAAAAAGGGTGGATGGAGCCAAAAATCCCGACAGGGTAATGCAACTTTCTATGGCATTTTTCCCTGTAGCCCACAAAAACAAATAAAATAAAGTATATTAAGGGTTACAGGACGAAGATGATTTGGGTAAAATACATAGGTCTTTCTGCACTGGCAATACTAGTCGCTTGTTCCAACAATAACGACGTTGCTGGCTCTTCTCTTGAGACTGAAAACTCCATAGCCTTTTATGTAAAATTGGCCAATGGGGAGAACGCCTCCAAGGCGTACGTCATCATCCATGATTCAAAGTATTTCGCAGACGATGCTGATCTGAATTCTACCCAGCATCCTCAGACCGACGAAAACGGAATTTTGGAATTAGATTCCCTGCCCAGAGGCAATTACATCGTAGAAGTTCGCGGTCTCCAAGATGAGCAGGAACAAAAGGGAGCTACCACTTTCGAAATCACTCAAGTCGATAATGACTCCGGCAAGGTAGTGACTGTGCAAACAGGCATTCCCGCATCTTTTGAAGGCAAGGCCTACACGGACAAATACCCCGCCTGGGTCATGATTCGCGGTCTGGAATACAAGGTCCCCGTAGACTCCCAGGGCAATTTTTCCTTTGAGTCACTCCCCGAAGGCTTGTTCGAATTCGTGCTAGTCCACTCGCAAACCAACAGTGCGGGGGCTACCGTTTCCCAGATTCTTACAGAGGAAGAATTTTGCGTAGGCTGCGGTGGTTCTGGATCTGTAGCCTTGGTCGACAAAACGGCTCCGCCCAAAGATACCGTTTCTACGCCCAAAGATACCGTTTCTAAAGACACCGTAGCCGCGGATACCGCCGACACGGACACAATTCCTACGGACACGCTTATACACTTTATGTTCGATGATTTTGAAAACGCCATTGAGAATGGAGAAATCAAGGATTGGTACACCGCTTTCTCAAAATACGCTAGCGGAAGCCTCGAAATCACCGACACCTTAAGCGACCGCAAAGGCTATGTGGCCCATTTCATGTGTCAAAACGACTCCCTATACAACTGGACCCTGATGGGGCGTTACCTAGGTGGAGCCGTCGACATGAGTGAGCTAGACTCCATTGTTTTCTGGGCAAAGGGAACTGTCAAGAACTACGTTTCCTTCTCCTTCGACATTATTGAATCCGACACCACCGCCGATATCCAGAGTGGTAAATCCTGGATGCATATCCCCCTTACCGAGGAATGGACCCGTTACACGGTAACCCCGTCGAACCTTCTTTCCGTAGACAGCAACAATACCGGCGGAAATATCGGCTGGGATGCTGTCAAGGACAAGGTTACCAACCTCTCTATCTTTGGCGGAAAAGGCGGAGAATTCTGGATTGACGACATCGAAGTTTTCGGTCTAGAAAGCTTCACGCCGAAGACTTCGTCCGTTAAAAATTAGATACACTAATATTGATAATTTGTCCACGGGAAATGTCGCTTCTGGCGGCATTTTTTGCTTTTAAGAGCCTAGATTTAGTGTTGGGAAAAAAGATTTTCAAGGAGACACCATGGGTGTAAAAAATCTCGCCAACACATCGATTTCTACGCTGTTCACTATCGCCGGGCTAACTTCATTTGCCTTGGCGGACAACCCCATTTCCAGTTACCATTACCTGGCAGACCCTGCCGCTACTGCCGACGATGAATATTTCTATATCATCACCGATTCCGACGACCCAGCTCCATATAACGCAACAGGCTACTCCATTAAAGCGCTCTACGCCTTTCGCAGTAAAGATATGAAGAATTGGACCGACTTCGGCATTATTTATGATGCCAGGGAAGTCGAAGGAATCGGAGATATCTGGGCGTCGGGAATTGCGGTAGATAATAACGGTAAATTCCACATTGTATTTCCTGATGGAGGCGGGTCAGGTATCGGACTTATTGAATCTGATCACATCGAAGGACCATATAAGAATCCTGTTGCAGGAGGGAAAAAGCTCATCAACAACTGGGGCGGAGGCATAGCCGATTGCGATGGACTAGACTGGTGCTTTGACCCTGCGATTTTTATCGATGACGATGGAACAGCTTACTTTACCGTTGGTGGCGGAGGAGTTCCAAACGACAAAAATCCAAATCCAAAACGTCCAGCAATAGATAACGGTAGCGACAACTTTAACATCTACAAGTTCAACTCCGAAATCAACAGTTTCGATGTAAATACAAAAACCCATCTGCCAATTGGTGGTCCTGCCACTATGGAGGCGTCGTATATCCATAAATACAAGGGCAATTACTACCTCTCTTATAGTACGCGGGATTTGCGCATTGCCTATGGCATGTCCAGTAGTCCTATGGGTCCATACACCTATAAAGGAATATTTATGGGCAACCCAAGTATTAACGGGCAAAACATCAATTCATACAATAACAACCATCACGGTATTGCAGAATTCAAAGGCCATTGGTATGTTGTTTATCATGACCGTCGCATCGCAAATGGATACGACGGACTTGAAAAAATTCCAGCCGAGGACGGCAAAGCAAATCCAGACCCCGCTTACCACCGTAGTGTGAGTGTAGATGAATTCTTCTATAACGATGACGGAACAATGAAAGAATTGACTTTTACCAAGGAAGGTCCAAAACAACTTGAAAATTTTGACCCTTACGATTGGTACCCGGCACTCACCAGTTCCAAGCAGAAAGGAATTCGCAGCCGATCCAACTTCGTTGTAGGCAAAGCCGCCGAAACATTCTTACTTCCGCTATCAACTAAGGAATCCTGGATTCGTGTTTCTGGCGTTGACTTCGGAACTGCCGCGACAGGATTCACGGTAGAGGCGGCAAGCATTGCCGATGGCAACAAGATTGAAATCCGTACAGATTCTGCTACAGGAACTCTGGCAGGTACCTGTACGCTCCAGAAAACCGCAAACAAGAATACATTTGTTGAAAAATCTTGCGAAGTATCCGGACTTAAAGGCATCGTAGAACAACTCTTCTTGGTGTTCAAGGGCAATCAGGATTCTACGATGGCCATCAAGGCCTGGGGATTTGAAGGCAGCGGCACAACTCCTCCTGAACCGCAAAAGCCATTCAAGGGAACAGCCTGGGAAATTCCTGGCAAAATTGAAATGGAAGATTTCGACATTCCCGGAACAGGCCGCGGCACGGGCTTAGATTCGTACTCCGACAATGACTCCGAAGATCATGGAGCGACAAGCAACGACGGCGTAAGTTACCGCGAAGGTACTGGCGTAGACATCTACAAAAAGGCAACCGGATACATTGTCGGTTACAACCAAGCCGGAGAATGGCTGGAATATACCGTGAACATTAAGGAAGCTGGTGATTACACAATGTTTGCCGCAGTGGCATCGGCCAACAACACATCCAGTTTCAAATTATCCATCGACGGCAACGACATTACCGAAGAAATTGCAGTTCCGCAAGCAACTTCCGGAGAAGAAAACTACGACGATTACAATAAGATTTCCACAAACGTGACACTTCCGGCGGGCGAACACATCCTTCGCTTTACCGTGACCGGAGACTGGATGGATATTGACTACATCAATTTCGAGGCCGGCAAGGACGCCGAAGACTCGAAACCCATCGGTTATGTTGACGCCTTGCACAGCACTGGAAAAATGAACTATTCGCAGGCAACCCGTTTCGATGTATTCAGCATAAACGGTAAGAAAGTTGCGTCATTTACAGCCCACAGTTTTGCGGAAGCAACAAAACTTTGGCAAGACGGTCTTGTAAAGGGTTCCGAAAACAGTATCGGCATTTGCCTCATCCGTAACCGTAGTAACGGCATGGTTGCAAAAGTTCGCGCAAAGCACTAAAAATTTGGAATGGGAAATATGAGGATCAAAAAAATAATCAAGGGTGCAGCCATAGCGTTAGGGGTCCTGGGTGTTGCAGGAATCGTCTCGGCCTCTACCGTCAACGTGGACCTAGATGAAGAACACCAGGTTATCCGCGGGTTTGGCGGCATGGTGCACAACACCTGGCAAGGCAATGCAGGATTGTCCGAAACCGATGCAAAAATCGCCTTCGGGACAGGTGATGGCACTATCGGCCTCAGCGTGTTGCGCATTCCGGTAAACGAAAGCAGTAACAACTTCGGAAAAGAGCTGGACGCCGCAAAATACGCCAAGAAATATGCCGGCAACGATTTTCTGGTCTATGCCACTCCCTGGAAGCCGCCTCAGAATTTACAGACTCCCTATACTTTAAATCGATGGGGTACAAATTATCAAACAACGAAAGTTTCCGAAAGCAACTGGCAGGCCTATGTAGACCACCTCAACAGTTTTGCCGCCTACATGAAAAAACAAGGCGTTCCTCTTTATGCCATAAGCATACAGAACGAACCCGACTGGTGCGATTCCTGGACCTGCTGGAGTACCGACGAACTATATAAATTCACCAAGAACTACGCCGGACAACTCCGTAAAAACGGAAACAAGGTTATTTCTGCAGAATCGTTCAGTTACGATAAAAATCTGTATAACCAAATCCTTAACGATGCAGGAGCCTTGAAAAACATCGACATTCTCGGGGCCCACTTCTATGCAAGCGAAGCCAATACCGGAGACAACTTCTTCCAGTACAGCCTTGCCGACCAAAAAAACGTGGAACGATGGATGACAGAACATTACACCGAAAGCGACGGTAGTGCCAACTACTGGCGAAAGGTAATGAGAACCGGCGACCAGGCCAATGTCAACAAGCTTGACACTGTTCGTGCTATGGATGTAGGCTACGAAATCTATCGCGCCTTGGTTGTGGGAAACTTCAGTCAATATACCTGGTGGTATATCCGTCGTTGCTACGGCCTGATTATGGAAAAAGATTTCAGCAACAAAATCCAGATCCCGTCCAACGAAATTGGTAAGATCAGTAAGCGTGGCTACGTTCTTTCTCAGTATGCCCGATTTGTTCGCCCCGGCGCAATCCGTGTAGGCGCAACTGCCAAGCCCGAAGACGACCTGTACGCCAGCGCCTATAAGAGCGCAGGAGGAGACAGCGTAATCGTGGTGCTTGTAAACAGGGATTACGGACACAACAAGACGGTAACCGTCAATGTTCCTGGAGCAAACATTGAAACCTTCCACATGTACACCACTAGCGAAGCGAAAAACGCCCAATACGAAGGAGAGGTCGAAGTAAAGAACGGATCTGTAACCATCACCATGGATGCGGGCAATACGAGCAACAAGGATTGCATTGTCACACTCGTTGGTGTGGGACCGCAAATTAAAGTCCCTAGGGAACCTTTCGGTGGGACCGCCGTTGAATTGCCTGCAAAAATTGAAGTTGAAAACTTTGACGTACCAGGTGTAGGTTCTGGAAACAAGACCTACTACGACACCGAATCCGAAAAAAAGGGTGATGCCGACTACCGTAACGATTTAGGCGTAGACATTGTAATGGGAGGCTCCGGCATGGCGGTCGGTTACACCAACGAAGGTGAATGGCTTGAATATACCGTTAACGTGGCCACCGCAGGCAAATATAAACTCACCCTCAATGCCGCCTCGGGCTCAACAACTTCTAGCGTCCAGTTCCTCGCAGACGGCAACCCCATCACCGATGTAATTGCAATTCCCCAAACTGCCGAAAATGACTGGGGCGTGTACCAGGAAATCGAAGGAGGTGATGTGGAACTCGAAGCGGGAACCCATATCATCCGTCTCGCCATCACGGGAAGCTACGTAAATCTGGACTGGTTCATGTTGCAAGCCTATGACGCCGAAGGGTCTGTTGTCAAAGAAGTCATGGCCATTTCCGGAAAAGACCTGCATCTTGATGCACCCACAAGCGCCACCTACGATGTCTTTGACCTGAGTGGTAAAAAAATGGCAACTTTTACCGCGAGAAACATGACGGAAGCAATCCAATTATGGAAAAACGGCTCCATTATGGGCAGTATGAAAACAACAGGTATAAACCTAATCCGTTGCCGAACAAACGGAAGGGTTGCAAAAGTTCACACAAATTACTAAACTAAAAATGGGGATGATGATAGGGGTATCATCAAAAGGGAGTGTCAAATGCACAACAAGATCATCAATGCCCTAGCCTTAACCGGTATTTTCGCGCTGGTAGGCTGTTCAGACAATTCTTCAGACCCGACGAACCTGCTCGGGAACCTGGATAACCCAGAAATTTCTTCTAACTCCGAAGGTGAAGAAATCCCACCCGCCGGAGAACCCGATATTACCAGTTCGGAGACCTCTACCCTACCCGGCGAAAGTTCTCCTTCCGAAGAAAATACACAGCCAGATGGTTTCTCTTCGGCTACAGACGAAACTACCGAACCGGATAATACCACATCTTCGGACAGCGGTTCACAGCAAACAACTTCGTCTGAATCCACCCAGGAGCAGACTTATGCTTTTGGGTGGGCCAAAGGCAACGATCCCGTGCCAACAAAGGGCTGCGGGAAAGACCTGCAATTGCCGAAATCAGGTGATTTCCAATTCTCCTGGAATTTAAAGGGAAAAAATGAATCCCGAAAAATCTATATCGACATTCCAGACAATTATGACAAAAATAAGCCATACCGTCTTGTTTTCGGAATGCAGTGCATGAACGGTTCAGGTTCAAATGTCGCTAAAAATGAGAAATACTACGGACTTATGCCCCTTGACAACGGTAAAACGACTATTTTCGTAGCTCCGGACGGTCAGTGCTTCAGCAACAATTGCCCCCCTTGGGGAGAAACCGATTATACCATGTTCGACGAACTGCTGGCCAAGCTTCAAAACGAGCTTTGCATAGACTCCTCAAGAGTATTCTCTACCGGTTTCAGCTATGGATCCATGTTCACCAATGGACTTTCCAGAAATCATCAGCATGTCCTCCGTGGTGTTGCTGTCTATGAAACGGCAGATATCAACATCTGGTTGCCAGAAGTAGAAAACAAGCCCATCGCCTGGATGGGTGTACACGGCATGAACGACGGACTTTGCACGCCCGAAATGGGCAAATCCGCTCGCAATACAGCCCTTAAAAATGCAAGCGCCGAAGGAAAAGACGCCACTTTAGAACAACCTGAAGAATCTTATAGTTCACAGCACAAATGCTACGACTATAAAGACGTAGACGAACGTTTCCCGGTCCGTTGGTGCACTGATGACGCAGGACATATCTGGGACCATAAGGATCCCGGTCAATGGAATTCCTGGGTCCCTGCAGCCACATGGGATTTTATTACACAATTCTAAAAACGGGCAATATAAATGAATATACGATTTGCTAGTCTCATTTTGGCATTGCCCCTGTTATTGCATGCCGCACCAGACCCCAACTTCCACATCTACATTGCCTACGGCCAGTCCAACATGGCTGGCGCAGGCGATATACGGAATGGAATCGACAATGTGGAGCACCAGCGCTACAAAATGTTCGCCACAACGGAGTGCGCAGGGCTTGGCCGCCCGGCCTTGTACGAGATCTACCCCGCTATTCCCCCGATGTTCCACTGTGGCGAAGGACTTTCGGTAGCCGACTGGTTTGGCCGTGCCATGGCGGACAGCCTGCCCGATGTAACGGTTGGCATTATCCCCGTTGCTGTAGGTGGAACGAAGATTGAACTATTTGATAAAGACAAATACACCCAATATTTAAATTCCCTACCTCTCCCAAACGATCAATACTTGATTAATTGGGCCAAGGATTATGGCTCCGACGGTAACGCCCATGCCCGTATCGTCGAAACGGCGAAAAAAGCCATGGAAGTGGGAGTTATCAAGGGCTTCATCTTCCACCAAGGCGAATCCGGCTCCATGAATGGCAACAACTGGCAAGCCGAAGTCAAAAAGACCCGTGATGACATACTAGAAGCCTTGGGGCTAAGTTCCGACACGGTTCCGTTCCTTGCCGGGGGACTAGAAGAACAAGACGCTGGCGGATGCTGCTGGTCTTTTTCAAGGAACAATATAAAGACTCTCCCCAATGTGATGGACAATACCTATTTTGTGAGTTCCGACGGACTTTCAGGCAACGGCAAAGACCCCTACCACTTCAGCAGTGCATCATACCAGGAGTTTGGCAAGCGCTATGCCGAAGAAATGCTCAAGCACATAAAACTCGGCCCAGTTGTTCTTGTTCCCCGCGCTCCCTATGGCGAAAAAGCTGTGAACATTCCTGGTAAAATCGAAGCAGAAAACTTCGATGTTCCGGGCTCGGGAGCAGCAAACAAAACCTTCAGCGATACAGATTCTCAAAACAGAGGTGATTCCGACTACCGAAAAGACGACGCCACCTCTGCCGACCTTTACGACAAGGCAACCGGAGTCATTCTTGGCTACAACCAGGAAGGTGAATGGTTTGAATATTCCGTAAACATCAAGGAAGCCGGTGACTACACCATGTTTGCTTCGGTGGCGACTGACAATTCGACCTCCGGTTTTTCGCTCTCCATAGACGGGGGAACCATTGCAGAAGTCCCAACAAGCGGGACCAGTTTTGATTCCTATAACCTTGTTCAAGCAAACGTAACACTCCCGGAGGGCGAACATATCCTCCTCATGACGGTGACCGGTTCTTGGTTCGACGTGGACTATTTTATCTTCGTCAAGGGCAAGAACGCAACGGATCCAGAAGCCTACAAAACACAAAATCCAGAATCATTTACCGCACTGAAAATGGCAAGCAACACCGAAACGACATTCTTCCTCTTTGACTTGCAAGGGAAACAGGTAGCTCGGTTCAATGCCCGCGGCATGGACACAGCAATCCGTATGGTTCAAGAAGGCATGGGGAACCTCCGCCAAGGCGTTTACCTATTGCTCCACAAAGGTCCCGCCGGAATACAACAAAAGATTGTATACAAAAAATAACGCACATCCCGTAACAAAACAAAATCATCCCCACATGATGTACAAAGAAGGAGACGCCATGCGGGGTATCGCCCTTGACAATTTGTCAAGGGCATTTTTGCTTTTTTGAGTCAAAACATCCACTTTGGAGGGTATTTTTATGCTGGACAATTTATCAGGGCAGGGTGTACCCTGGCCTGGGAGAAAAAAAATGGGATGGTTTAAAATTTTGGGCATAGCCCTTGCCAGTTCATATGCCGTACATGCAGTTTCCGTTTCTAACCCCATAATATGGGCAGACAACCCGGATCCCGCCATTGTGCGCGTTGACGATGCCTATTATATGGTATCAACCACTATGTACTATGCGCCTGGTGTACCTGTAATGAAATCCACCGACTTAGCGCAGTGGCGCACGGTAGGCTATGCCTACCAGACCCTCACCAATAACGACGAACAAAATCTCAACAACGGGAAAAGCGCCTATGCCAAGGGTTCTTGGGCATCCAGCATCCGTTACCACAAGGGGAATTTCTACGTTTTGACACCCTCTTACACTACCGGAAAGACCCATATCTACAAAACCGCCGATGTAGAAAACGGTCCCTGGTCCGAGGTGCAACTTCCGTACATGTACCATGACCCCTCCTTGTTTTTTGACGACGATGGAACCGCATGGGTCATTTACGGAAGCGGTAACGAAATTAAATATGTAGAACTCAATGGCGATGCATCGGGCTTAAAACAGAATGGACGAAGCGGCATTCTTGGAGGAGTAAATATTGACCAGGTAACAGGTGCCAGCAACTA
This sequence comes from Fibrobacter sp., assembly GCA_016295375.1. Taxonomy (GTDB): domain Bacteria; phylum Fibrobacterota; class Fibrobacteria; order Fibrobacterales; family Fibrobacteraceae; genus Fibrobacter. Next base: position 40,367 of record JAEDLI010000008.1, read on the forward strand.
TTATGTGAAGCAGGAGGGTTCCCACATGGAAAAAATAGACGGGAAATACTACCTGTTTACCATTTCCTGGCCCGCAAACAGGGGACGCAGTTCTATCGTTTACCGTTCAAACAGCCTGCTTACTGGCTACGAGGGTAGATTTTTCTTGTCCGACAACGGCGTGGCACAAGGTAGCATCTTTGACACACCCGATGGCAAATGGTACACCCTGCTGTTCCGCGATTCCGGCCCCGTGGGGCGTATTCCTCACCTGGTTCCCACAGTCTGGAAGGATGGCTGGCCGGAACCGGCTAGCGGGACCAACAAAGCTCCAGCAACCCTGGAATTGCCCGAATCACCGTTGCCTGGCTACGGCATGGTCACCTCTGACGACTTTGATAGCGAAGATTTGCCTTTGGAGTGGCAGTGGAACCACAATCCTGACAACAAAAACTGGAGCCTCACTGCAAATCCCGGACACCTCCGCATTACCACAGGCCGTACCGATGCAAGTGTTTTAAAAGCAAAGAACACCCTGACCCAGCGTACTTTTGGACCCAAGTGCTCCGGCCGTATTTCTTTAGACGGAAGCGGAATGAAGGATGGTGACATTGCCGGCCTTACGACCATCCAAGAGAACAGAGGTTTTGTGGGACTCGCTAAAGACGGTAGCAACTACAAGGTGGTGATGTACCAGGGCGACAAGAATGGTGACGTACGGAAAGCTAGCGAACCGATTTCTGGTTCCAAGGTTTTCCTACGTATGGATTTTAACCTACCTCTAGACAAAGGAACCGCTTCATTCTACTACAGCACCGATGGCTCTGCCTGGACAAAAATCGGTTCCGATGTTTCACTCAATTTCAGCCTTGACTACTTCACTGGCAACCGTTTTGGCCTGTTCAACTATGCCACCAAAACGGCAGGAGGCTACGCCGACTTTGACTGGTTCAAGATAGGCTCGGACTACATGGACGAAATCTACCTAGACAACACTCAAGAAGTAGTCCCCCCTACCCCCTACGGCGGCAAGGCTCTTACACTTCCCGGGCGAATCGAGGCCGAAAACTTTGACGAAGGCAAACCCTACAAGGCCTATAGCGACAACGACGGCGAAAACAAAGGCAAGGCCTACCGCGAAACCGGCGTAGACATTGTGGGATTTGGCTGCTCCGACAAGGCGAACACAACGAATTGCGAGGGATATGCCCTCGGTTACACAGCCGAAAGCGAATGGTTGCGCTACACCGTCAATTTCGAAGAAGCCGGGGAATACGACGTGCGGGTAAATATGGCAACCCCCTCCGAAAAAGCAGGAGTCAAGCTCTATATAGACGGCAAGGCCGTTACCGACGAAATTATTGCCAAACAAAACAGTGAAAATGACTGGAGTACCTATTCGGTGGTATCCGCAAAGACCTCTGAAATCGCTGCCGGCGAACACACCCTCAAACTGGAAATCGTGGGCAACAACGTGAATGTGGACTGGATTGAAATCTGCAAGGGCGAATGTAAAACCTCAAGCATCGCACAGAGGCCCCGACTTGATGTGCACAGCGAGCAAAACTACCGCGTGTATAGCCTGAACGGGAGATTTATGGGCAGTGTAAGTGCCGCAAGCATCCGCGAGGCGCAAACGAAAATCCAGACGATGGTTCCACACAAGGGAGTGTATTTCATTAAATTCCAAACCGTCATGCACCGGGTGATAGTCAAATAAAGGGAGAATAAACTACCCTGCACTGAAAGTGCAGGGTTTTGTATGTCGTATGCGGATGGGT
>JAEDLI010000009.1 GCA_016295375.1 Fibrobacter sp.
CAGAAGGCTCTTTTGAACCACCCGCCTAGCGGGTGGTTTTCGGTTCATACAAAAAGTCCCCGGCCAAGCCGGGGATTTTGAGGCATTGTGCCGGAAATCACTTCGCGACAGCGGGTGCGGCCACCGCAGAGTCGGCGGCGACAGCAGCGCTGTCAGCAGGCACGGACACGGTACTATCGACAGCGGGAGCGGCAGGCTCTTCCACAACCTTCTCAACAGCGGCAGGGGCAGCAGGAACAGCCTCGGCGGCCTTGGGAGCAGGAGTCCCGAAGAAGGAAATCTTCGCAAGGAAAATCATCATGATCCAGGAGACCACCAGGCCGAGGATACCCATGACAACGCCGGTAATGGCCATGCCGCGGGTATCGGTGTAGCCAGTGGCGTGGGCAAGTGCGTTAGGCGGCGTAGAGATAGGCAGGCTCATGCCGAGAGAGCTTGCAAAGGCCACAGACACGAGGAGAGCTGTCACGCCACCCAGGCCAATCAGGTTGTCCTGGCAGGCAATGCCCACGGCGCAAAGAATAGGAACAAGCAATGTAGCTGTAGAAGTATGGCTCATGAAGTTCGCCATGAAGAGGCAGATGATGCCGCAGCCAATCATCAGGGCCAGCGGAGACCAGCTTGCAAACGGGATAGTCTTGATCAAGTGAGCGGCAAGGCCAGTAGCGTTGAGGCCAACACCGAGAGCGAAACCGCCTGCTACGAGCCAGAGCACGTCCCAGCTCATGGCGTTCAGGTCTTTCTTGGTAATCACGCCAGTGAGTGCAAACACGGCCATCGGAATCATGGCAATCGCGTTGTCGTTAATACCGTGGACACCCTTACCGGTCACCCACAGGAGCACGCAAAGGACAAAGGTAATATAGACGATGATAGCCTTGGGGCTGGTGTCGAACTTGCCCGCACCTTCGATGTTCAGGACCATCTCTTTCATCTTGATGGGGTAAATCTTGAGAAGAAGAAGCCAAGCCACCACCATGAGGATAATCACGTAGGGGATACCGAAGGCCATCCACTGACCGAAGGTCACGGGATTTGCCACCAGGTCACCGCGAGCCACGGCATCGTTCAGGGCGCCGAGGGCGATTGCGTTGGGAGGCGTTCCGATAGGAGTACCCATGCCGCCGATATTTGCGCCAAGGGGTATGGCAAGGGCAAAGGCGGCCTTACCGCGGTCATCGGGTTCAAAGAGTTTGAGTACAGGAGCCAAGATGGCAAGCATCATGGCGGCGGTGGCGGTATTGCTCATGAACATGGAGAACACGGCGGTAATGAGCATAAGGCCCAGAAGCACGAACTTCGGGTTCTTGCCGAAGGGCTTCAGGAGAACGCGGGCCAGGTTCAAGTCCATCTTGTACTTGGTGGCTGCAGCAGCGAGGAAGAAGCCGCCCAAGAAAAGCATGATGATGGGATTTGCGAAGGTGGCCATGATGGACTTGTGACTGATCATGGTCACGCCATCCACGCGGAAAGGCGTCAGGGAAGAGTCGGACATGGTCACGATCATGAGCACGATGACCAGCACCGACGTGGACCAAATCGGGAACGGTTGCAGAATCCAGAAAAGGGCGGCCATCACAAAAACGCCGATGACGCGGATTTCAAGGGGATTCAAGACTCCCATGGGGCTTGCGGCATCGAACCCGAGGGATTCGTAGGGCAAGAAGAGGGCGACAATCGCAAGGATCGACGCGATGATGAACTTGATGAATTTAGCCTTTGTCATAGTGGGCCCAAATGTAGAAATTATGGGCCCCGGTGGCAATGAAAAAAAGCCCCCGATTTAGGCGGGGGCTACTTTGTAAGTCAAATGTAAGAGAGCGTCACTTGATGGCGACAGAGCCGGCGGCCTGCTTAGAGCCCACGCGTACACGGACCATGTAGAGTCCGGACTTGGGGGTCTGCAAGGTCAAGGCGTTGGAGCCGGACACGGCCGTTCCCGAAACAGAGGACAGGACCTTGCCCTTCATGTCGAGGATTTCCACGTAGGCCCTGGCGCCTGCCAGGCTTTCGGAGACCTGGAAACCCACCTGCAGGGAGTTACCCGCCTGGAAGGCACGGAGCCCATTCAGCTTCTGGGCCACCACGGTACGGGCGGAGGGCGCCACACGGACCACAGCCGTCTTGGCCATGCTCCCGATGGAAACCTTCAGGGTGTCGTTCTCGGCCATCTGGGTAGTAGTTCCGTCAACCGTCACGAACACCTTGAGGCCAGCGGCATTCAGGTCGCGGACACCTTCGAAGTGCAAGTAGCCCGTGCGATCGCCAGAGGCTTCCAGAGAGACTGTCCATTCGTAGCTGTCGCCGGCGGCCTTCTTGAAGGACTTGGCCAGGGACTTGTTGCCGTCCTTGATGGACAGGTTCACGTGGTCACCCATGCCGGAAGGCGGCTCTTCGGAAGCCCATCCGGACTCGGAGACGCCCATGAAGTTCCAGCTGTCCCGCTTGCCCTTGGCGTCGCGAAGCACGGCACGAATCGCCCAGCCCTTGCCGCCGGAGGCTAGCTCGACGGTCTTCTTCAGGGGCTCGACCACATTCTCCTCGCCTTCTGCGTCTACGGTCGCTACAAAGGCAGGCCTAGAGGGCAGTTTCCACTGGCTCGGACCTGTGACCTTCGCCCATACGGCCTCATACGGACCAATCACATCCACAGGTTCATAATCACCAAGGCTGTCGTTCCAACTGTAGAATTCAATGGTGGACTTTTCGGTAGCGGCCTTTTTCTCGTTCGGGTTTTCACCATAGAGGTCCACATACCAGCCGTAGGGGTTAGCCACCATATTCCAGCCGGTATAGACACTGTCCATATTCCAGACCACAGGGTCCTTAGGAGCAGCCATATCCTTTTTCATGACCAGCGGGCGACCTTCCAAGGAACTGTACCAGTAACCCGTCAGGTCGTCCACCTTGTCGTCCCGGTTCAGCCTCTGGTATTGCCAGAAGGCGCCCGTGTTCCGAGTGTCGTCCCACCAGTAAAAGCGAATATCGTCGTCCCAGGTCACGGAATCCATAACCACGTTGGACAGCGACAGCATGCGCCAGCCGCCTTCGGCAGCGGAGGCGATTTCGGCCTTCACCTCGAAATCCTGTTCGAACACATCGGAGGTCTTGCTGTTTGCAACCGTGGCCGTCAGCAAGTACGTGCCTGCACGCAGGGGGTAGTAATCCCAGGAGCCTTCGTAAGGCGTCTTCGAGATCTGGATTACGGAATCCGCAACCACCTTCCCGTCATCGTCTTCCAGCACAACCTTTACAGATGCACCACTTGCGCCAAACTCGTTGGTAGCAAATTCTAAGCGGATAGCGCTACCGGACTGCAACAGTTTCGATGTGACGAACTTGGCCGGTGTGGGATTTTCCGGCATAAAGTAGGCAGCGAAAGTAGCCTTGGTGATGCTACCCACAAGGGTATCCCCTTCGTGATACACATACTTCTTGCCGTCCAAAGTCATAACCAGGGAATCCAGTATGTAATCCTTTGCAGGCAAGCCCTGGACCACAAAGCTCGAACCCTTCACATAGTAAGGCAAGAGCATGGTGCCGTCCTTGGCAAACTTGTGCAGCTGGGTGCCGATTATCTTTCCGGTGGAATCCTTGCGAATTTCCTTGAACGCCACAGAGCCGTTTTCAGATTCCGTCAGCTTCGTCTGCTTGTAGCTAAGCTCCTCGACGCAGGTCTTGGCATCTACCCACTTGGCGTAAAGGGGGTATTTCTCCTGATGGTTGCCAACTTGCAAATCCAATTCCTCTGACAACGCAAAATTGAACACATCAAACGCCACAGCCCAATTGTCAGGCATTTCATATTCGCAATTAGGTTCGCCATTACAATCAGGGTTCCTATTGACATCGGGCCCTTCCATGACGGGTTCATCCTGATTTTCAATATTGGAATGCACGGTCCAGCCCTCTACGCATTGGTCTGCCGTATAGACCCAGAAAGGCAAATCGATGGCGTCATCTTCGGCATTAAGCTTGTATGTTCCCACGGAATCGGAATTCTCGCCGTAAAGAACATCGGTCTTGCCGGTTTCAAAAACAATGTTGAACCTCTTATAGGTATAGTTGGCGGAGAATTCCATACTCGAAGACATAAGCTCCCACGGATCGATTGTCAACAGGTCGCCTTCCTTGAGTTTTTTTGTCTCCGGGGTCCCTCCATCGAAGGAAGCCTTGGTGAAAGTAATGTCTCCTTCCAATTCATAACCAGCATATCCATCGGCAAAAACCTCGAAGACAAATTTGTTTGTATCGGCGTAAGGCACCAGGATTCCCGTCACGCCCACATCTTGCTGTACAGACTTATGCCTCAGGGTATCCCCCATCCACACCTGTTGCAAGACGATGTTCCCTAGTTCGGAGTTATCCTTGACAACATAGTTGTTCCAGGTGGGAATCTGCCCATCAGCCCATGTAATGCGGTTATAGCACAATTCCTGCGCCATTTCGGGGTCCGTTTCCCACTGGGCAAAAAGGGTCAGGGAGCGAGAACCATCCTTATTCGTTTCGTAAGGGAAGTCGTCAAAATACTCCAAGGCATAAATGCCTTCCATTCCCATCAAATCGGGGTTATCGTAGACAGCCTCCGGCGGGAAATTCCAACGGCCTGCATAGCAGGCATCAGTCCTATAAACGCCCCACTGCCAAGACTCAAAGAATACATTGTCCTTGTTTTCTTTGGTGTATGTAGAATCCAGAGATTCCACATTTTGCCAGCTAGAAGCGATGAAGGGAGGATTATATTCCTTATAGTCGCTATAATTTGCATCGAAGGTCACATGATAGGTCATATCAGAAAGCTGAGGCAAGAACCCAACAAACACGGGATAATCGTCTTCGTTTTCGCGAATGGAGGCAAGGGCTGCGAACAGGTTACTCAAGTCAATGTTCCCGTCTTTGCCCATGTGCACATAGCTGGCATAGATGAGCGGGCTTTGGCTTGATATCTGCAAGTCCATCTTCTGCCGAATTTCAGCCGGAGACTCCAAGGATTTGACCGTGTCTTTCAGGAATTCATGTTTCAGCCCTGCCGAAGACAGTTCCCCAGCCGCCGCCACCAACCGGCCATTGACGGTTTCCTCGATTTCGGAGGTAGAACCAACAATCACCAGACCAACGATTTCTCCTACATTGTTCCAGAAATCAGGGGGATAGTACGCATTCAAGTAGGGGGTATAGGGCTTGGAAAGGGCCTGTCCGCTGGTACTAACCAAGGCAGGCAGATTCTGCGCGATGAGCTTGCCGTCCAAAGACTGTATTTGCGGATTCTCAGAGATGCCAAAGGTGTCCTGCTCTCCGGCATATTCCCCCTTAACTGTAACGGTCGCCTTGTCCAAATCAAACCCTTCCCCGTGGAGGTCGTTCACATAGAGGTATCCCCCCGCCGTATTCATAGGTTCGTCCTCGTAAACCACATAGAGGGTGTCGCCATTGGACAATCCCGACAAAGCGTCGACGTACATGTTGCCATGACCCAAAGTCTGGATATCATCGTAATGGCAATATTCCACAGGTCCATCAGGTTCCTCTACGGTGCAGGTTTTACTTGCAAAATGGAAACCGTAATAGCGGTATTCCGCATACTCCTGATCGAAAGAACCCAAGTAGGGCACGCGAGTCCAGGCATCATCGCTGGAAATTTTAGTTGCGGGAGTTCCCAGGTAATAAAATTTATAACCCTCGCCATACATATAAAGCGCATATTCACTCGGCGTATAGAAGAAATCCCCATCGGTAGATTCCACAAACCCGTGCATCACCGTCACCGTCACCTTCTGCTCAATGTTCAGCTGCATACTGGAGTTGAAGGTCGATGTTTTCGTAAGCTTGAAGGCTACATTCCGCCCAACATTCCCGTCATAGTAACTCCAGTAGTAATCCCCTGCAGCCAGGGTTGCGGCGTAGTTTTGCCAGGTACTGTTGCTGAGTTTGCCCGTGTAATCGGTGTAGATGGCAAGCTGTAACGGGATATTGCCGCCAACATCTTCGACAGCACCCGCATCGGTCCAATTTTTCTTGTCTGCCGCAGTCATGTTCTCGTAATATTCATAACTTCCTATGAATAAAACCTGATAAATTGGTTTCATTCCCGCAGTCTCGAACACCGGCAGGCCTCCATTCACGCCGTCCTTGCGGGACCAAGCAAGAAGCGATGCGCTAAACTCTTCTCTAGAAGACAAATCCTCAAGGAGTCCATTTAAAATAAAAGCAAAGGCGCCCTTTTTCATCAAACGAGGTTCTATGTACGCCCCAAAGTAGTTCAAATCGGCAACCAAGACACGATAGGTCACCGTATCCATCCCTTCTGACGCAGGAATACGCTGGTCGATGGCATTTCTAGCGTTATAGCCGCCTCCAAGAACATGGCTCGAAGCATCCCGGGCATACATCCAAGAATCCGTGACATCCTGTTCACCCCACTGTAGCAACCCTGCTACATTCCTCGCCATGTCGTCCGATTCTCCGTAGTGGTAGTTGTTTCCGACTACAGCAGCATAGCTTTCGTCAATAGCGGCAGCACCGACAACAAAGCCAACCTTATAGACATCCTCGGAACTCTGTTCAGGGGCAGAAATGGAACCAACCGTATAAGTGTTTAAAATGAAAACCCCTTCATCGGAATAGGCTCCTCCCGTAATCGTACCAGCCAATCCACCTACGGAGCCACCCAGCTCCTCGTAATAAGAAGCACTAGAAGGGTCTTCCTCCGGGTCCAGGACTTCGGGAGTCAGCTCAATTTTCTTGACATCTGAATGGACATTGAGTCCGGTGATGGCCGCATTAAAAATTTTCACCCCTGCTTTGGCGGCTCCCACCAGTCCACCTAGGTGTATACCCAGATTTCCCGTGTACTCCGCAAAATTGTACTCCTCGATAGTTTGGGCAACAACCCCATTCAAGGCGGCCACCTCTACGTTTACTCCCTTAACGTTGGACACGGAAGCCGCCCGGCCTTCAACCACGCCGACAAGGCCTCCGGCAACAGCCCCCACAATTTTCACGTTCTTAAGGCTCACATTATCAATGGAAGAACCGAACTCCACGGTCCCCAATCGCCCCACAACCGCACCGACCTGCACTTGGTACGACGGTTCATAATTGTTCACCCTAATATAGACGTTCTCAAAATTCAGGTTATTGAAGCTACCGTCGGTCGCCTGGGCAAAAAAGCCGATTCCAATTTGAGATTGGCCCATATATTCTTCAGCATCAATGCTGTCTAGCACATAGCACAGGTTCTTGATGGCATGGCCATTCCCGTCGAAAGTTGAATAGAGAAGGGACGGCAGGGGCTTGAACGTCGCGACGCAGCTACTATCCCTGTTCATTCCGCCAAAATCGATATCCGTTTCCAATTTCAGGGCAACGTGCCCTTCGTTAAGCAGGACCGATAAGTGGGACTGGATGTCGGTATAGGAATTGGAGCCTTGGTTATAATGTTCCTCGACAGATTCGTCATACCACTGGTCGTAGCAGTATTCCGTGTAATCGGTGTAGGTTTCCTCGTCAGAAGAGGAAACGGGCTCGTAGGAGGCCAACCGCTGGCTCAATCGCAGCGGATTTTCTCCCATAAGGCCGTTTTCCAAAGTCACGCCCACACAAAATTTTTTCCCACTGATGCCAGCGGAAAAGGCGGACACTGCAAAAAACAGCACCGCAAATGCACCAACGAGGCTAAAGTGTCGTTCCATAAATACCTCTCTCCGGGAGCGAGGTACGCTCCCCCTCTTTTTTGATAAAAATAACTTTTCTATTACAAAAATATGTGAGACAAAGGTCACATTGTGGGATAAAACACACTTTTTTCTTACAACGCCCGTCAATTTGATAACAAAGAAGTCAAATCTGATATTTTGACCGCAACTTTGCTATATTTTTATTACAACGAACGCGTCAGTCCTAAAAAGGAGAAAATCATGAAGAAATTATACGCCGGCGCGCTGGCCCTTACTGCCATGGCGGGTCTAATGGCCTGTGACGACAGTTCCAGCAGCTCGTCTTTCGAGATTCCCACCTACAAGACCGATTCCGCCCTGCCGGACTCCTGCCAGATGGAGGCCGCCAAGGTAGGCGACACCTACTATGCCTGCGCAGAGAACAAGTGGGTGGAAGTGACGGATTCCGCCACCATCGAAAAGCTGAAAGAGGGCCTGGACGAAGAGGAAGTCAAGGCCCAGGTCGAAGAACTGCTTGCCACCCTTTCCAGCAGTTCCAGCAAAAAGGACGACTCAAACTCCAATGACAAGTCTTCCGCTTCCAAGGACGAAGGCAGCGAAGTAACCGATGACTCCAGCAGTTCCGAAGCCGAAGAAGAATGCACCGGACGTCACTGCAACAACAATTCCAGCAGTTCCAAGAAGAGCAGCGGAGGCTCTAGTAATTCCGGCAGCGGTTCGGACAGCGATAGCCCCTCCAGTACAGGCAGTAACGAGACCGAAAGTTCCGATAGTAGCGAGGCCGAAAGTTCCAATAGCGGAAGCGATACGGAAAGCAGCAACAGTGAAGAAAGTAGCGACAGTGGCGAAGAATCTTCCAGCTCCCTTGCCACCTACGACGACGTGGCCATAAGAGCCTCTAGCAGCCTGCTCTACGGAAAATCCACCACCATCTCCGTGGTTCCGTCGGGTGCTGTTTCACAATGCGTTATCAAAGTAGACAACAAAGACTACGAGAATCTGCTTCCCGCCTCATATGACTGCAGCTTTGAAATAACCAACAACAATACGGGAATCGAAAACATAACCCTCACATTTACTCTTGACGAATTTAAGCTGAATGGAGAAGACCAAATATCGAACGGCGACAAAAAAAAGACCATCGTACTTTACTACGAAGGTTTCAACTTCGGACGCAATGCAGCCTTTGAATTTTTGGATAATAGCCTGACTTGGAAGGGTGCAGCGAGTTCTACTTCTGGGACAATCGTCTTTGGAGACATCAACGAAGGCACATCTGCCAGCCAAGTTGTACTAGCAATCGAAAATAAAGGGTTTACCTGCGAAACGAAAATCTCGGGATCGGGAAAACAGCAAATAAAAAGTGCAGAGTGCACAAAAGTAGACTCCGACAATAGAATCGGATACATTATCAACGTTATCATCAGTGCGGGTGGACTCATGCCTAAGCTTGGAGATGTCCAAACAAGAGTCACCATTGTCGGCAAAACCTAGGAACGTGCATCGTTCCCTTTAGTCCAGCCCCCGAAGGGGGGCTTTTTTTTGAGTCGATTCTTTTACTATATTGTTTCCTGTAAGTCGGAGCAAAATATGCAGGATTTGGACCAGACCATCGTTACACCGGGCAACACCATCCCCTTCAGAGCGCTGGAGTTGCACCCCCACCTGATAATCCTGTACCCCCAGACCCAATTCAAGCAGGTCGCCCTCACAAAAGGGACCGTGGTACTGGGGCGCGGCACCGATGCCGACATCCGCCTGGACGACGAACTGGTGAGCCGCAAGCACTGCAGCCTGACCTTTGACGGCAAGAACGTCACGGTCCAGGACCTGGGCAGCACCAACGGCACCTATGTGGACGGGAATCCGGTAAGCCAGATGGTGCTGGATTCCGACAACCGCCTGCAGCTGGGCAAGCACGTGCTGAAAATTGACTTCAAGGATGCCAGCGAAGAGGCCTTTGATCGGGAACTTTACGAGGCGGCCACCATGGACCCGCTGACCAAGATTTCTAACCGCCGGAACTTCTTTGACCGGAGCCTGGGCGAGCTTGCCCTTGCCCGCCGGAACAACTTCTTTGTGCATGCCATCATGGTGGATGCCGACCACTTTAAGCACGTGAACGACACCTGGGGCCACCAGTGCGGCGACATGGTTCTGAAAGAAATCGCCCGCATTCTCAAAGAAGAAAAGCGGGAATCGGACCTGCTGGCCCGTTACGGAGGCGAGGAATTCGTGCTCTTGCTCAGCGGAATCGGCGTAGAAGACGCCAAAAAGAGCGCAGAGCGTCTCCGCATGGCGGTAGAACGCCACCGTTTCTCCTGGAAAGACACCATTATCCCCGTGACCATTTCTCTCGGGCTTGCAAGCAAGCAGGGTGAAAATATCGGGAAAATCGAGGACCTGATCGCGGAATGCGACCGTCTTTTGTACGTAGCCAAGGAAAGCGGACGGAATCAGGTGGCGTGCGAAGCGTAGCTTCGCTGTGCAGTTCTAAGTTCTAAGTTACGCCCTATCGGGCTAGTTACTAAACTTTTTTGATTGACATCTCTAGTAACTACTAACTAGTAACTAGGAACTTTCCTATATTTGGCGCCGATGAGTGAATTCTACTCCGAGCGCCTCAACTCCTTTGGCACCGCAAGCATCCCGAAACTGGTACTGCAGTTTTCGGTCCCCGCCATCATCAGCATGTGCGTCAACGCCCTCTACAACATAGTGGACCGTTTTTTCGTTGGCCAGGGCGTAGGCAGTCTCGGCATCGCAGGCATCACCCTCTGCTTCCCCATCGCCCTGTTCATCATGGCCATGTCCATGATTGTAGGGGTCGGCGGGAACACCCTCTTTGCCATCCGTCTCGGACAAAAGAAGTACATCCAGGCAAGCATCATTTTGAACAACTCCTTTTCGTTGCTCATCTTGATGGCTATCTTTTCCTTTGCCTTCGGCGAAATCTTCATGACACCGCTCCTGAGGCTGTTCGGGGCCAGCGACCAGACACTCCCCGTGGCCGAAAGCTACATGCGCATTATCTTGTGCGGGGCGGTATTCCAGACTATCGCTCCAGGCATGAACCACTTCATCCGTTCCATGGGCCATCCGAAAACCGCCATGTTCCGGGAAATCGCCGGGGCTGTTTCCAATATCGTCCTGGACTGGCTGTTCATCATGAAATTCCACTGGGGCATCGAAGGAGCCGCCTGGGCCACGGTGTGTTCCCAGCTTGTCGCCAGCGGCCTGATTACCCAATTCTTCATCAAGAAGGGCACCCCCATCCGTATCCGCTGGCGGCACATGAAGCTCAGGCTCCCCTACGTGAGAAAGATTTACATCTTGGGGCTCCCGCCTTCGGTAATGCAGATTTGCAACAGCCTCATGAACGCCATTCTGGCCTGGAGCCTCACCAGCTACGGCAATATCAGCCTCAAGCCCACCGGCAGCCTTTCCGGAGGCGACATGGCCATCTCGGCCTTCGGCATCATCAACAGCGTGGTGTCCATCATCGTGTTACCCCTCATGGGCTTTGTCCACGGGACGCAACCTATCATCGGGTACAACTACGGGGCCCGGCTGAACGACCGCGTGAAGGGAACCGTAAAATTTGCCCTGATTTACGCGGCGAGCTTTATGGCCATCGCCTGGGCGGTGCTGATGTGGAAGGCGGAGACCTTCGTGGCTCCCTTCGCTCCCGGTGACCTAGAAATGCAGCAGGTGGCCGCCTGGGCCATGCGCATTTTCACCGCCGCCTTTTTCATGATTCCTTTCGGCATGGTGGCCGGAAGCTTTTTCCAGGGCACGGGGAAAGCCCTCAGGTCCATGTTCCTGAACGCCTGCCGCCAGGTGATACTGCTGATACCCTTCCTGCTTGTACTCCCCCATTTCTTTGAACTGAAGGGGGTGTTCATGGCCCAGCCCATTGCCGATACCGGTGCCGCCATCATCGGCATGGGAATGCTGCTGCACGAACTGAAGAAGTTAAAATAGTTTCTTGGCGGAGGTGAGTTCGCCGTTCTTCTCGTGGAAGAGGATAAGGGAGCCGCCGTCCACCTTGACAAAAATGTTCTTCAGGGTTTCCACCACGTGGTTCTCGTCAAAGCCGATTTCGTTGTAGGCGGTCTCGCCGATGACAATACCGAAGTTCACCATGTCGGGAGAGGTAAAGCGTAGGTACTTGAGGAGGTCTTCGGGGGTGTTCACCACGTCGGTGGCGGTGAGCCGTTCAATTTCTTGGGGGTCGCGGGTGCTCACCAGCAGGGGGAACAAGTTGTCGCCAATCACCTGCTTGCTGTTCAGGTACAGGGTATTGCCGATCATGAGGCTGATGGAGTCGTTCAGCACCTGACGGACTTCAATGATGATGTCACGGCTAGAAGACATTTCCTGCATTTCCAGCTTGGAAGGGCCGCAGGCGACGAACATGGCAGAGGCCATGGCAACAACGACAATCAAAAGCTTTTTCATAAGACGGGTTCCTTTTTTGAGGAAAAATATAAATATTTTCAAGAATGTTCTTTTTTTAGGATCCCGAGGGCGCGGTCAACTAAGTCCGGCGAAATGTGGAAAATTTCGCTGAGCTTTTCCACACGGAGTTCTTCAGGTATACGTTCCATACGGGAGCCGTCCTTGTCGCGGATGACCAGGTTCCCTTTCTGGTAGTAATACTGCACTCCCCGTTCCCGGTCCAGGCGGTTGAGCACCGGGTAGGTCATCATCTCCCGGTAGAAACTTTCGGACCAGCGCTGCTTGAATTCTTCGACGGAAACACCTTCCAGCGGGTACTCGAAACGAAGCTTCATGGGGCCGCCCGCACCGCCGGTCCAGAGTTCCAGGGCATCGGCGGCAGGCCGCACCAGCCGCACGCAGTTGGGGACCAGCGGGAAAAAGGCCTCGCCGGAACCGAAAGGTTGAGGTGCAGGCAAAGGGAGCGGATCGAAGATAAGGTAGCCGGGGTCGAAGAGGTACGAGGTATGGGGTATGAGGTCGCCAGCCTTTGGCTGGCTTTGAGGTGCGAAAGAGACCTCCGGCAAAACCAAGGCGCAGTGGATGTTTTTTTCTTTGCGCTTGTGGCCCATGACCAGACGGGGCGAAAGCCCCATGTCCCTAAAAGCTTGGTACAGGTGCCAGGTCATGCTGAAGCAGGTGCCGCCGCCCATCCAGCTGTCCACATCGTTCTGGAAACTGTCATCCAGATTGCGGGCACGAGTGGCGGAACCCGCCGATTCCAGACGGATGATTTTCGTGAGGTTCTCGTAGGTGACGGTGGAAAGCCTGTTGCACAGCTCGAGAATCTTTTGCCAACTTTCCTGTTCCATAAGGCCAATAATAGAAAATGTCCTGACATCGGGTTTTTAAGGGCAGAGCCCTTAGGCGAAGGGGTGATGGATGGTTCGACAGGCTCACCAACATTGTTTCACGCAATGCCTGGAGAAACAGCAATCAGGGGAAGGCTTTCCCCTTTGGATAAATCATTCCACTCACAACTCACAACTCATCACTATTTGCTATATTGTGGCTATGCTGGGAATCGAACAGAAAAAAGGAAACGACCAACGCCTGTGCGGGCGCATGATTGCCTACGCCAAGATTTTGCCCTCCCCCGATGCGGAGCGGAGCGGCACGCCTTTTGACGACATGGTGAAAAACGGTCTTTTCGCTCTGGAAGGGGATTTCCGGCAGCAGCCCAAGATGCCTAGCCGGAGAGCCATCAACAAGGCCGTAGATTCAAAGATCGACAACCTGCTGGAAACCATGGAAGAAGACGGCGTGGAGCTGCCCGAAGACATGGACGTAGACTCCCTGCGGGAGCGCCTCCACGAACTGGCCAACATGGAAGTCATCCCCATTCCTGCCCGCATCTGCAATTTTGCCAGCGAAGAAGATATTCTGAACGAAGACGCCGACGTGTATTACATTGGCGAGTTCATCGGCATGAACCAGGCCCACTTTTGCATGACCACATTGCCCGTCTTTTACCAGGCCCGGTACCGCGAACAGGCCAAGGTCGAAGAAATCAACCTGCTGAACGAGATGCTTTCCCAGTTCGAAAGCGGCGAGATTATGGACAACGACGACATCCAGCGGGAAACAGAAGAACTGTTCCCCGAAGGGGCGAGCCTCAATACCTTCGTGGGCGACCTGAACAACCTGCTGAATACCAGGGTGGTACCCTTCTTACTGGCCTGCGAAACCGACAGCGACTACGAAAACCAGATTGCCCTGTTCTACAAGTTCATGAAAAACTATCCCGAACAGCGCGACATCAAGCTTATCGATGGAGCCATCAGGGAACTGCGCAGGCAAAGCGACAACCAAGGAGCCCGCAGGCTTTTGGAACTGGGCTGCAAGAAGGTGAACGCCATCTACAACGAAGACATCAAGGGCGCCGAAGAAATCAACCAGGAAATCGCCGCCATCTAGGGCGATACCCGCACCCAGTTCGCTACATCTTGGAGAGGGTCAACAGCACCGCTCCAATCAAGATGACCACCGTGGACATGGCTAGCTTGATGCGGTCTCCACGGGAGGCGTATTCGCCGAACACGAAAACTCCCCACAGCTGGTTTACCACCAGGTTCAACTGCAGAAGCGGGTAACCTACCGCGTAGCCGAACATGCCGTCGTCGGCGATAGTCCAGAAAATGGCCAGGGTGCCGAACATCCACATGACGCCCGACGCCATGGAAAGGAGGGTGGGCACAATGTTCGAATGCCTGATATCCTTGCGGCGTCGAAATGTCACCAGGCCCACCAGCACAAGGCTTCCGGCACAGACTCCGAAGGAGAAGGGGAACAAGAATTCTATGTCGCCCATGCCGCTGAACTTGAAGGGAATCAGGTAGGTGCCGAACACCGCCCCCGACAGGAGGGAGCGCCAATTTTTCCAGATGGATTTTTTCTTGCTGGCGGGAATCCAGATGCCAATAATCATGCAGGCGATAGCCGGAATGGAATAGTACAGCAGTGTCTTTTCCTGGAAAATGACCACCCCGCTAAAGAACGACAGCAAAATGCTCACGCTCATGGACCGTAGACCGGTACCCGCCAAATCCGCTTCGGCCTGTACCGCCCAGAAACACAGCGCGCCGCCCAGCACCCAAAGAAGGCCGCAACCGATACCAACCGGATGGAAATTGAACTGCCCCGTAACGCAGGTGATGCCCACCGAACAGATGAGCGCCCCGATGGACATGAAAGCCAGATAGGACCAGGAGGAATAGGCGGGATACTTTTTCAGCGGGACCATGTAGGTTCCGAAAGCGAAAATCCCGATAAAGACGCCGATAAGGCTGAGAGTGCTACTTTCCAATGCAGAACCCCGCGAAAATAGATTGTAAAATATCTTCAGAAGAAATTTCGCCCACCACGCTCTGGAGGGAGCGGCGCACCAACTGCATCTCGAAGGCGAGAAGTTCTACGGCAGGCTGTTTCTGGAGCAGGTCCAGGGCCCGTTTCACCCCTTCGAAGGCTTCGGCGAGGCAGGCCCGTTCCCGCTCGCTGGTAATCCAGATGTCTTCGGGGCTGCAACCTTCGGTAAACAGGGAGGCATCCATCTTCTGCCTGAGCTCGGCCAGACCCTCGCCGGTCTTGGAGGAAATACGGAGAGAATTCGGAATTCGGAATTCGGAATTCGGAATTGCCGTTTCGAGATCGCTCTTAGTGATGACGATAAAATCAGGCTTGCTCTCGTCTTTCGTCTGTAGGGCGCAGCCCGTTCTTTCGTCTAAACAACCGTCCACCACGTGGATCTTCAGGTCCGCCTCTTTCAGGATTTCACGACTCTTTTCCATGCTGAGGGCGTCCAGCTCGTCGGTGGCCCGGTCGGCAATGCCTGCGGTATCCACCAGACGGATTTCTCCGCCGGGCAAAAACAGCCGGACCTCCACGAAGTCCCGGGTGGTGCCGGGGACGCTGCTCACGAGAATGCGGTCTTCGCCCAGGAGGGCGTTTACCAGGCTGGACTTGCCCGCGTTTGGGGCTCCGTAGAGCACTACCAGCGGGAGGCGGCTCAGGTTTTCCTTGCCGCGGAAACTCTGGAGGATTTCCGAAATCTTTTCGCCGATGGCCACAATCCTCTTGCGCCAGGAATCGTAATCCGGGTCGGCCTCCTCTTCGGCAAAGTCCACGTCCAGCTCCAGCCGGGCGGACATGTCCTTCACCCGTTCGTTCAGTTCCTGAATCTTTTTCGAGAGCGTTCCCGAAAGCAGGCGGTGGGCGTTTTTCAGTTCTGCACGGTTCGCACTGTGAATCACGTCGGCCACGGATTCCGCCTGGACCAGGTCCATCTTTCCGTTCAGAAAGGCCCTGCGAGTAAATTCCCCAGGTTCTGCCAGACGAACGCCTTGTACCTTGCGGATGGCCTGAATCAGTTCCCGCACGATCAGCGGGTTTCCGTGAGGGTAAAGTTCCAGCGTATCTTCGCCGGTATAAGAATTGGGTCCTTCGAAAAACAGGTAAAGCAGGCTATCGACGGTTTCGCCGGTTTTAGGGTCCCGGGCCGTTCCCAGACGGGCCATGTGGCTTTCCAGTCGGGCCACCGCCCTTTCGCCGAACAGGGCCAGAACTACGTCACGCACCTGAGGGCCGCTTACGCGGATGGCCGCCACGGCGCTAACGCCTGCGGGAGTCATGGGAGCGACAATGGTCCGGGAATCCATGCAATTAAATATAGTATTAAAAGTTTGAGAGGTTGTAGGTATTAGGGGTTAGGATTTAGGGGTTAGGATTTAGGAAGGTGTGGAATGTGCGGTTCGGGTCTTAAACTTTGTCATCCTCGCGAAGGCGAGGATCTGCTAGATTGCAGTAAGCGGATCCTCACCTGCGTGAGGATGACGACTCACAACCCACAACTCATAACTCACGACTCATGACTCCTAACCCACGCCTTTTTTCTATCTTCCTTGCCATGAGCAACTTCAAACTGATTTCTCGCCCTCTCGGCACTATCCAATGCTACGTTTTACAGCGCGACGACGGCGCCGAACTGGAAATTCTAAGCGGTTACGGCGGAGGCCTTAACGCTTGGCGCATACCCGTTGCAAAAAACGGCGCGGG
The DNA here is from genome assembly GCA_016295375.1 of Fibrobacter sp. Taxonomy (GTDB): domain Bacteria; phylum Fibrobacterota; class Fibrobacteria; order Fibrobacterales; family Fibrobacteraceae; genus Fibrobacter. The sequence continues at coordinate 16,728 of JAEDLI010000009.1, forward strand.
CGTCACCGGTTCCGACAAACTGGACCTACTTTTCGGTTACCGGGCCGGCGACGACATCTACAAGATGGGCCCCAACACCAATGCGGGCTGCAGACTCGCCCCCTTTCCGGGGAGAACCGCCTACGCCAAGTTCACCTGGAAAGGCAGCACCTACGCCCTTGTAAACAACGTGAGTTGGGCGCCCCACGCCCTCCACGGCTTTTTGCAGAACAAGGAGTGGAAATTCGAAAGTTTCGAGAGAGACTCCGAAAGTTGCACTGCCGTTTTCACCTGCGACTGGCCGGGCGCCTTCGCCGGATTCCCTTTCCCTTTCAAAACTACAAACAAAGTAACTTTTACAGGAGAATCCTACACCGTAGAAGCCACTGTGCAAAACACCGGAAAGGCCCTCATGCCCTATTCCGAAGGCTGGCACCCCTACTACAGCCTGGGCGAAAAGGTGAACGACCTGAAGATGACGCTCCCCGAAAGCAAGCTCGCCCTTTTAGACCAGGCGGACCTTCCCACCGGGAACTTCAAGAACGACACCCGCTTCGTGGGCGGCCGCGCCATCGGCGACGAGTTCATCAACGACTGCTTCTGCCTGGGGAGCGATTTTTCAAGCGCGACGGCACAATCACAAACCCAGGCCCACGTGCTTTTGGAAGGTACCGCAGGCAAACTGGACATCTGGCAACAGGCCGGTCAAGGGCAATACAACGCCATCCAGATTTACACGCCCCCTACCCGAGCAAGCATCGCCATCGAGCCCATGACATCGGAGCCCGACGCCCTGAACCACCACCGCGGGCTGATAGAAATCCCTCCCGAAGATTCACGAAAATTTACATTCGGGGCCAAGTTCCTGAAGAAATAAGATACTTATATCTTAATTTTTCTCGCAGTCACCCATAATTTCTTATTTTGGGAAAAAAAGGAGCTTTTTTATGAACTTCAAGAAAGCGTTTACGTTCTGTATTCCTGCTGTACTCGCCTGCAGTCTTCTCGCAGCCTGCGGTGACGATTCCTCTAGCGGCGACCCCACAGCGCCGGGAGACGACGCCATAGAATCTTCGGCAACCGAAGGTTCCGCCGATTCCAACAATCCCGGTTCTTCTGATTCTGCCACAAGTTCATCGGGAACGAACACTACCTCCTCTACTACCGGGAACTCTTCGGCAAGCAACACCCCGGCAAACCTTGGAACCCCCGTGCTGACGGTAAGCGGCACCGACATCCTATACAACGGCAAGAAGATTTTCTTCTCGGGCACAAACCTGGCCTGGAGCGATTACAACTCCGACGTGGGCGATTCCCCCCTTAACGAGAACGCTTGGCGCAAGGCTGTGGAAGGCACCCGGGCTGCAGGGGGCAATGCCATCCGCTGGTGGCTCTTCAACAACATGAGCCAGAGTCCCACCATCGACCCGACCACCCACTTGGTCACCGGACCTAAGGAAAACACTATCGCCAACATGAAGAAGGCCTTAGATATCGCCGAGGAATACGGCGTGATGGTCTCCATGTGTCTGTTCAGTCACAACCTGATGGAACCCAACCAGTGGGGTCTTTACAGCGAGAAGTTGGATATCGACGCCAACACCAAGCTGTTCGAGGACGACGGAACGGAAGCGTTTATCAAGAACGTCTTGGAGCCCGTAGTCAAGGCTATCGGATTCCACAAGGCACTCATGACCTGGGAAGTGTTCAACGAACCCGAGGGCATGACCACCGTAGGTTGGACCACCAAGAAGATGGACAAGGAAAAAATCCAGAAGTTTACCAACAAGGTGGCCGCCGCCATTCACAATATCGACAAGGGATTCCTGGTCTCTACCGGTAGCGTGAACATCAAGTACCAGAGCTGGTGGAACGACGCCGAACTGATCAAGGCCGGTGGCGAGGCCAACGGCACCCTGGACTTTTTCCAGACCCACTACTACCCCTACTACCAGGATGACGCCGTCTCTCCCTTCGTGAACACGGCCGCCCAAATGGCCACGACCTACAGCTACGACAAGAAGCCCATGATTATCGGGGAATTCCCCGCCAGCGGTTGGAAGGGCGACACCTATACATCTAACATGGCCGCAAAGACGGAGATTTCTACCGAGGAATGCTACCGCAAGGCCTTTGACGGCGGTTACGCGGGTGCCCTGGCCTGGCAGTACATCGGCGACAAGACGGAATCCCAGTTCGGCGGTTACAGCTACACCATCGAGCCCGCCCTCGAAGCCATGAAGGCCCTAGCTTCCAAGGAAGAGGCCAGCATCAAGATCAAGGACGTGACCATCGAGGAATCCAGCGGCGACGGCATGATGGCCGTGACCTACGGAGCCGACAACGCCCAGATCGAATACCAAAAGACATTTGACCTGAGCGGAGCGACGGAACTCACCTTCGAAGCCAAGAACAACGGGAAATCGGCAGCGCAACTGAACTTGATATTCAAGCTCACTGATGCCTGGACCTGGACCGAAATTGACGGCGCCTGCGAAGTGGCCGCCGGGGAAAAGAAGACCTGTTCCTTCAACATATCAAGTTACACGGACCGCAACAAGACTCTGAGCATCATCGTGGCCAACTACGCCAAGGGGTATACGGGGACCATCCTTTACGACAACTTCAAGGCTGGCGACCAGATATTGTTCGATTTCAACGCCGACAAGTACGATGCCTTCAGCCGTAGTTACGCCAACACGGAAGCAATGATTCCCGAAATCAAGGTGGTGTTCAACAACCCCGACTACAAGAAGTAATTTTTAACAACACAAAAAAAGGGAAAGGATTGGATTATGGATATTAAAAAAGCGACTATTGCTTTTGGTTTAATGGTCGCCGTCTATGCAGGAGCCACCAAGTACGAGGCCGAAGAAGCGACCATAGGGGGCGATGCCACCAAAAAGGGAACCTATGTGGACCTGAACCAAGGTTCCATCACGTTTAGCAACGTTTCCGTGGATGCGGCAGGGAAATACGCCCTAGTCATCCACTGCGCGGGCTCCTATGGTGATAAGGACAACAATATCGAAGTCAACGGGGCTTCGGCAGGGACATTCCACGTAAACGAAGGAAACGATTATGTGGACATATCTACCAGTGTCACCTTAAAGGCAGGAACAAATACCGTAGCCATTACAGCTAGTTGGGGCTGGATCAAGGTGGACTACATCGAAATCAACCCCTTCGAGTCAAAGGCATTCAACATCTCCAGCACCCTGGTCACGAAGGATGCTACGGCCGAGGCTGTCAAACTCTACGGATTCCTGGTGGAAAACTTTGGCAAAAAGACCATCTCCGGCATCATGACTGGTAATATGGATAGTTATACCCTTAACCAGGACTTTAAAACCCACGAAGACGTAGCGGACATTTATACCCGAAGCGGAAAATATCCCGCCCTGGTGGGATTTGACTTCCTCTTCTCTACCGGACCCAACGCAAGCGGCTCCTGGAACAAGGCTTATGACGAAAAAGCCCTGTTCCTGGCAAAGAACCTGTGGAGCCAAGGGGGAATCCCTGCATTCAGCTGGCATTGGAAAGACCCAACCGACAAGGCGGACGCCTTTTATGCTACTGAACAGGCTGCAAAAAATTCTGGCGGAACAGAATGGACCACCTTCCGAGTATCGGAAGCCTTTGTGTCTGGAACCACCAACTGGAATAAGGAATCCGACGCCTATAAGGGAATTATTGCCGACATCGACTACATTGCCGACTATTTCCTGCAACTCCAGAAGGACGGCGTGGCCGCCATCTTCAGGCCCCTGCACGAAGCGGGCGGAGATTGGTTCTGGTGGAGCAACAGCACCACGGGACCACAATATGCGGCCCTGTACCGCTTGGTCTATGACGAAATGGTGAACGTGAAGGGCGTAAAGAACCTGGTGTGGGTATTCAACCCCGAAGCTTCTCTTGACGTGTCCTGGGACCCGGGCGCCGACTACTACGACGTGATTTCTGTGGACATCTATAACAACGCCAATGACCATTCCAGCAATTCCTCCGCCTTTGATTCCTTCAAGGACAAATGGGGCACCTCCAAGATACTGGCCCTGTCCGAAAACGGACCCATTCCCGATGTGAACAACATGCATACCGACCAGGCCGTATGGAGTTGGTGGATGCCCTGGTACAGTTCCTGGAGCGGCCCCTGGCCGGGCCAAACTGCCAACAGCGTATGGAAGAGCAATATGGAAGATGACCGGATTATCACCTTCGAGGATATGCCCGGATGGAATACATATACACCACCAGCCACCATTACTGCAAGAACGGCCACCAATGCAAATCTGCTCCTGAGAAACAACTCTCTTACGCTGAACATTGCCAAATCTGGAACTATCTCTCTAGACGTATTCGACCTGCAGGGGAACCGGGTAACCAGCCTCTACGAGGGTGCCCTCTCTGCCGGGACCCACCAGTTCAGCCTTTCGGGTATGGCCCGCGGGTCGTACCTGGTGCGGGCTAGGGGCGCCGGACTTTCTGCAACGAAGCGGATTGTCATCAAGTAAGGCCTGATTTTTTCAAAAGGAATCCCTGCAACCAAAGTTGCGGGGATTTTTCTTTGGGTTGAAAATACCTCGGGTTTTTGCTATATTGGCCCAAACCTTGGAGAGATGCCAGAGTGGTCGATTGGGCCGGTCTCGAAAACCGGAGTCTGTCACAGGACCGAGGGTTCGAACCCCTCTCTCTCCTGAAAAAATAAAGGACCCCCTGCGGGTCCTTTATTTTTTCAGGGGTAGATGTTCGAACCCTCGGAGAGGGTTCGATTGACTGCGCGTGAACGAAGTGAACTTGCGCAGTCAAGGATTTTGGCGAAGCCAAAACCCGAAGGGTTGCGGGGAAACAAAGTGACCCCGCAATCCCACCCCTCTCGATTCCTGAATGATTTGTCCATTTTTCGAGGGGGTGGAGGCGAAGGAATAATATGACTGAGCAATCCCACCCCTCTTTTAATGACCGTTCGGCGTCCTCATTTGGTATTGTCCCTCCGGATACGCCTCACTCTCGCCGACACGACTCGTTAATACGAGTCGCTTTCGGCTCACGGTAACGACCGTTCGGCGTCCTCATTTGGTATTGTCCCTCCGGATACGCCTCACTCTCGCCGTCACGACTCGTTAATACGAGTCGCTTTCGGCTCACGGTAACGACCGTTCGGCGTCATCATCTGGTATTGTCCCTCCAGATACGCCTCACTTTCGCCGTCACGACTCGTTAATACGAGTCGCTTTCGGCTCACGGTAATGACCGTTCGGCATCCTCATTTGGTACTGTCCCTCCGGACACGCCTCACTCTCGCAACCGCCCGCAGTTAATACTGGGGGCTTGTTGCTCACGACGACCGTTCGGCGTCATCATCTGGAACTGCTCCTCCTTCGTCATGCCGAGCCTGCGAGGCATCCAGGAACGAACCGCCCCGGTTTCTTACCCAAAGGGCATAACTCAACTAAGGAAACAAGTTTCCAAGTTTCGTTTACTGGCTTCGCACTCAGGATGACGACGGGGTCTTAGGGGCGAAGCCCCTAGGAGAAGGGGTAGCGGAAGCAGCAAGGAAATCCCCGCCAAGACGATAGTGGATCCTCGCCTTCGCGAGGATGACGAAAAAAGGTCGCGGGGATGGCGAGCCGCTGGAGCGAGGGGAAGGCATTCCCCTTTCATCTCATATTTCACATCTCGCATTCCACACCTCACACCTCAAACCTCAAACCCCTAAATCCTAGATCCTAGCCCCTAATCCCTTTACTATATTAATAATCACTATGAGCGAAAACTGCCTTTTCTGTAAAATCATCAAGGGAGAAATCCCTTCCAAGAAAATCTACGAAGACGACGACGTGTTCGCCTTCTACGACGTGGCACCCCAGGCCCCCGTCCACTTTCTGGTGGTCCCCAAGCGCCATATCGCCTCCCTCATGGACATGAAGCCCGAAGACGCCGAGCTGGTGGGCAAGCTGCTCTACCGCGGCCAGCAAATCGCCAAGGACCTGGGTCTCGAAGAGTCCGGCGCCCGTTTCGTGTTCAACTGCAAGGAAGATGCGGGCCAGACCGTTTTCCACATCCACCTGCACGTGGTGGGCGGACAGAAGTTCGGCTGGCCTCCGTTCCCGGTTATCTAGACGAGAGATTTGTTCGGCTCTGCTCGCAAGTACCGAAAGAATCGTTTTACTCTATAACATTCCTCTCCAAAACACTCTCGTCTCTCGTCTAATGCAAAAATCCAAGTCCATAGTCCTCCACCGTTACCCCTACAGCGATTCCAGCTGGATCGTGAAGGCCCTGACGGAGGAATGCGGGATCGTGTCCTTCATCGTGAAGGGCGGAAAGCGGAAGGAGTCCCCTTTCAGGGGCGCCCTGGACCCGCTCGCTCTTGCGGAGGTGGTGTTCAAACACAACCCGAATGCCGAACTGCAGTTCGTCAAGGAGGCCTCGCTTCTCCGCTGGCACGAATCCATGCGAGGCGACCTGCTGCACCTGGCGCAGGCCCAGGTGATGGCGGAAATGATCCTGCGTTACGCCCCCCAGGGCGTGCCCCTGGAAGAGGAATTCCAGCATCTGGAAGCATCGCTTGCGGAACTGGACAGCAAGGACCTTGCCGACGGCGCCTTCGCCCGTTGGCTCCTTGCCACCTGCGAAATGTGGGGCTACCATCTGGAACTTGGCGCCTGCGGGCGCTGCGAAAAGCCCCTGACGGAACCGGCGGCGGATTTTTCGCCGGAATCGGGGACGTTCCTGTGCAAGGACTGCCTGGGAGTCGCCTCCCCCCGCGCCAAGAAGGAAACCCTGGACGGATTCTGGGCACTCCACAGGAACTTGCCCTTTCAAGATTTCCAATATACCGAAAACGCCTTAATTTCCTATCTTAGGAACCACATCGGCTTCTTGAAGGAAATACATTCCCTCCAATGGCTACAGGAGATTCGACAACTATGCTCAACCCCAAAGACATAACCGAAAAGAAAGCCAAGGGTGAAAAAATTTCCATGGTCACCGCCTACGATTTCGCCTTCGCCCAGATGGCGGAGGCCGCAGGCATCGACCAGATTCTGGTAGGCGACAGCCTCGCCAACACCATGCTGGGCTATAAGACCACCCGCGACGTGGGCATGACCGAAATGCTCATCTTCGTGGGAGCGGTGTGCCGGGGCGCCCCCAACACCCACGTGGTAGCCGACATGCCCTACATGAGCGACAAGGATCCCCAGACGGCCTACGACAATGCCCGCCGGTTTCTGGACCTGGGTGCTGCCAGCGTCAAGCTGGAAGGAACTCCCCAGGGTGTGCTGGAATTCCTCTGCGGTCACGACATTCCCGTGTGCGCTCACCTGGGACTGCTCCCCCAGACGGCGGAAAACTTCAAGCAGAAGGGAAAGACGGAAGAAGAGGCCCGCGCCATCGAACAGGCCGCCCGCTTTGTGGATAACCTGGGCTGTTTCGAGATGGTGCTGGAGCACATTCCCGAGGAACTGGGCACAAAAATCACCCGGGAGGTAAAGGCCGTGACTATCGGCATCGGCGGCGGGCGCTATACCGACGGCCAGGTGCTGGTGATGCACGATGCCCTGGGCATGCACCAGAAAAAAATTCCGCCCTTCGCCACCAAGTTCGTGAACATGTTCGACCTTGGCGTAGAAGGATTCAAGAAATACATCGACAGCGTGAAAATCCCGCGCTATAATTCCAGCTGCAAGAAATTTTTCTCTTGTAGATAAACTTTTTTTTGCGTCCGGCGAGACTCTCGACGGACGTTTTTTGTTTTTCGACAGACGAATTTCCACGTTCCGAAAAAAATTTTCCAAAAAAATTTCAAAAAATTTTTCGCGAAAAAAAAACTCTTCGCGATATCTCAAAATGAAAAATTTTTCAGACAACAAAACAAAAACACTCTTATCAAAAACTTTTATCAAAACTTTGATTATCATTAAGTTATGAAATCAAAAAACGGCCTACTTTCACAGATAAAGTAACAAACAGAGATCGCACGCGTATAATGACAGATTTTTTCCTTGTCAATACCTTTTTGAAAAAAAAGGAAAAAAATTTCAAAAAAGTGTTGATTATTTGTGAAAAAAGAGTTATTTTATAGCTATCAAATCGTTAAACCCTAAAAAAAGGAAAAAAACAATGGCTACAACAAAGAAACCCGCCGCTAAGAAACCCGCTGCCAAGAAGGTTGCCGCTAAGAAGCCCGCTCCTGCTAAGAAGGTTGCCGCCAAGAAGCCCGCTGCTAAGAAGGCTGCTCCTGCTAAGAAGGTTGCCGCTAAGAAGCCCGCTGCCAAGAAGGTTGCCGCCAAGAAGCCCGCTGCCAAGAAGGTTGCCGCCAAGAAGCCCGCTGCCAAGAAGGTTGCTGCTAAGAAGCCGGCTGCTAAGAAGGCTCCTGCCAAGAAGAAGTAATTCTATTTCTCTCCTTTACAGAGCGGAGTTCCCTTCGGGACTCCGTTCTTTTTTATTCCGTCCGCCATCCTCTCCGGAAAATCGGCGGACATTTTCTATTTTATAGTCATGATTTCAGAAAAAGACCTATCGGAACTGGAAAAAATCCCTCTGGACGAGCGGATCACCCGCGTCGAGAACCTGCTGAAAGACAAGGAAAGCCCCCGCCCCTTCGAGTTGGGCCTGCTGCTCGCCCTGAAGATGGGTCAAGAAATCCGCGAAAAGAAACCCCTGGGCTCGGAATCCGGCGACCTGGTGGCCAGCTGGAGCAGCAAGCACCCCGAATCCGTAGTGGAAGAATCCATCGCATTCGCCAAGGAGTTCCTGCTGAACCCGGCAAAGATCGCCGAGAAGATAAAAGAAGGTTTAAGTAAAGGGGAAGGACTTCCCCTCGCTTCTGCCGACGATGCGGCATCCGCTACCCCTTCTAGCGGGGACACACCACCTAAAGGTGGCCATGCCCACATAAGCGCTGAAGCGCTAAGTGGTCAAAGGCCGCAACGCCCCGAAAGCTTAGATTGCGAGGTGGAAAATGGCTAACAAGCTCCTCGCCACCGTCGATATCGGGAGCCACAGTTGCATTCTGCTCATCGCCGCCTTTGAACCCGGAGAAAGCTCAACCGCTCTTCGTCATCCTAGTCCCGGAACAGAGTCCGGGATAAACTCCGGCGAGGATCCGCTCGCCGTGGCGCAAGTTTCTGCTGACGAAAACACTTCTACCGCCGAAGCGGAAGGCGTCGAGCCCCGCAAAGTCCTGGTCCCGAAACTCCAGAAGGTGGAAATCTGCCGCCTGGGCGAAGACATCTACGACTCCGGTCGCATCTCCGAAGAAAAAATCCAGGACCTGTGCCGAATCACGATCAAGTTCCGCATGGACCTCCACGCCCTGGGCGTGGAACTGAAGGCCGCCGCCATGACGGAGGCCATGCGCCGTGCCGAGAACCAGGAAGAAGTCCTGGACGCTGTGGAGAAAGCCCTCTGGATGCGTCCGAGAATCATCTCCGGCGAAGAAGAGGCGGCTCTCACCTACCGCTCCGTGAAGGAATGGCACGGCGAAGGCATCGTGACCATCGATATCGGCGGCGGATCGACGGAAATTTCCAACGGTGCCACCGGTTTTTCCATTCCGGTAGGCGCCCTCAAGATGTTCAAGGCCATGGGACCCATCCCCGGTCCGGAATACAAGAAGTTCGTGAAGGAAACCTTCAAGGAAGTTTCGTTCAAGGGCATGACCAAGAAGCCGGTTTACCTTATCGGCGGAACGGGAACGGCTCTTGCCATGGTGTTCAAGAACCTCTCCCAGTTCGACTACAAGGCCATCGAAGGCCTGGAAATGAGCATTGCAGACCTGGAAGCCGTCACCACCCGCATATCCAACCTGTCCAAGGAACTCCGGGCCATGCTCCCGGGTCTTGAAAACGGACGGAGCGACGTCATCATCTGCGGCCTATTCTGGCTCCGCTCCCTGCTGGAAAAACTCCGGGTCGAAACATTTAGAATAAGCACTGCGGGACTCCGTTTCGGGTTGTTGTATGAGAATTAACAAGTACATTTCCCTTTGCGGAATTGCCAGCCGTCGGGCCGCCGAGGCCCTGATTGAAGAAGGCCGCGTGCAGGTGAACGGCGTGACCATCAGCGACCTGGGCCACCAGGTGGACGAAACCGCCGACACCGTCCTGGTGGACGGCAAGCCCGCGAAACTCCCCCGCAGGACCACCACCATCCTTTTCCACAAACCTCCCGGATGCGTGTGCACCAAGGACGACCCCCAGGGGCGCGAGACCGTCTATGACTACCTGCCTCCAGGGTACCAGCAGCTGAAATACGTGGGCCGCCTGGACCTGCAGAGCCGCGGGCTGTTGCTGTTCACCGACGATGGGGAACTGCTCCACCGGCTCACCCACCCGAGCTACGAGATTCCCCGGACCTACAACGTGTGGACTACCAAGCCCCTGAGCGAAAGTGCCGCCCAGAAGCTGGTGGACGGCGTGGACATCCGGGACCCCGAAGACCCTGACGCCAAGGAAGACATCGCGTTTGCCACCGACGTTTACCTGGAAAAGGGTTACGCCGAGCTCACCCTCATTGAAGGGAAGAACCGTGAAATCCGCCGGATGATGCGGGCCCTGGGCTACGAAATTCGGGACCTGAAGCGCATCAGCTACTGCAAGATTAGGCTCGGCGATTTACCCGCCGGCGAATACCGGGAACTCACCCCCGACGAGATGAACAAACTTAGACAGGCGGTAGGACTGTAGGCCTGAGTGGTGAGTAGTGAGTGGTGAGGTATGTACAATGTGCAATGTGGAATGAGGAATATGGAATGATCGATAAGTCTATCTTCGTCATCCTCACGCAGGTGAGGATCCGCTTGCTACCATCTAGCAGATGTTCGCCGGAGCCCGCCCTGAGTTTGTCGAATGGGCGAACATGACGAGTTTCAGAACCCCTAAATCCTAGCCCCTAGCCCCTAAACATGACCAAACGCACATTATATATAGGTGACATCCACGGCTGTGCCGACGAACTGGAACGAATCATTGACGCCTTCGGGTTCGTGCGAGGCAAGGACACCCTGTACCAGACCGGCGACATCATCAACAAGGGCCCCGACATGATGCGGGCTTTAAGGACCGTGCTGGATCTCGGAATTCTGACCGTTCGCGGAAACCACGAAGAACACTTGATCCGCATGATGGAAACACCCCAGACGGAGTGGACCGAAAAGCAGAAAAACCGCTTTGCAAGACTCTCCCTGGAAGAATGGACATTTATTCGGGACACGGTAAAGGACTGGCCTCTTTGGCGGGACACGCCCCACGCCCTGCTGGTCCATGCCGGCCTGGAACCCGGAAAAACAAGACTCGAGGACATGAGCCCGAAGGTGCTGCTCTCCATACGCATGTGGAATGAACGGCCCTGGTTCGAGCAGGTCAGCTGGCCAAAGACCGTAGTGTTCGGGCACTGGGCCAAGATGGGGTTCGTGAACCGCCCAGGGTTCATCGGGCTGGATTCCGGCTGTGTCTATGGCAAAAAACTGACCGCCTGGTGTCCCGAAGAAGACAAGTTCTACGAAGTTCCTGCCGCCCGGGAATACGCCCCCGTCAAGGACAAGGCGAAGGAATCCGAAGGGGCCCCTTGCAAGGTGCTGGGCGACAACACCCCGAACTATGTTCCGCCCAAGACCTTCGACGAAATCAAGGCGAAAATCGCCCAAGGAGAAATCGCGCCCGACGACGATTCCGAAGAGGAAAAGTCCATCCGCAAGGCAAGCCCTTCCATCAGCGCCGAATGGGCTGGATACTAGCTTGACAGGGGCTAGGGGCTAGAGACTAGGATCTAGTGAATACAGATTACCTTCACCTTCGGTATCAGAAAGATGCATCTTGAAACCCGCAAATTCAACCCCTAAATCCTAGCCCCTAGATCCTAGATCCTATCCAACCGACAGCTTTTTCTATCTTTGAAAGGAACTTTTTTCGGAGCGACCCATGACTGTTGACGACCTTTACAACCGCCTAAGCACCATCAAGCCCGGCGTGGTGCTCTGCACCTACACCCGCGAAAAATGCGAGCAGATGCTCCCGCTGATTAACGAAATCAACCAGCTCAAAAAAGAGCGGGACGCGGTAATTCTCGCCCACAGCTACTGCGCTCCCGAAATCGTGCTGGGCGTTGCCGACTTCAGCGGCGACAGTTTCAAGTTGAGCCAGGACGCCACCAAGGTATCCGCAAAGAACATCGTGTTTTCTGCCGTGCAGTTCATGGGCGAAACCGCCAAGATTCTGAACCCCGAAAAGGACGTGCTGATTCCCGGCCCCCTTACGGGCTGTAGCCTGGCCGACTCCATCACCGGAGCCGAAGTCCTGGAACTCCGTAAAAAGTACCCGGACCACACCTTCGTCTGCTACATCAACACCACCGCCGACGTGAAGGCGGCCTGCGACGTGTGCGTCACCAGCGGAAACGTAATGAAAATCGTTTCCAGCCTGGAAAATGACAAGATCGTGTTCGTTCCCGACGGCCTCATGGGCAAGAACCTTACCGAAGAACTCAAGAAACGAGGCGTCAACAAAGAAATCGTGCTCTACTCCGGCAGCTGCTACGTTCACGAGACCTATGACTCCGAACTGATCGCCTTTTTCCGGGAACAAAACCCGGGTCTGAAGGTGGTAAGCCACCCCGAATGCCACCCCGGCGTAGCCCTCTTGAGCGACTACGTAGGCTCAACCGGCCAGATGGTGGACTACATCAAGAATCAGCCCGAGGGCACCAAGTTCTTGCTGCTCACCGAATGCGGCCTGAACGCCCGTATGCAATACGAGTTCCCCGACAAGGAATTCGTGGGGAGCTGCAGCATGTGCAAGTACATGAAGAGCAATTCTCTGGAAAACATTTTGGAGACGCTTCGCCACCCCGAAAAGGCGAAGCACGTGGTTCTGGACGAGTCCGTGCGTGTCGCCGCCAAGAAGTGCATCGACGCCATGTTCTACTACGCCAAATTATAAAAAGGGGTCGGATCAGTCGGTCAAATTCGGATTTCAGATTTCAGAGTTCTGAATTACCTCCGAGTTCCGAAAACCGAATTCCGAATTAATGTGATTTACAATGAAAAAGTTCATCCTGTTTTTTTTCCTGACCGTCACCGCGGCAAGCGCTTACGAAGAGAACTACTGGCCCCGTTCCTACTTTGTACGGGCGGGCATGGGCGTTACCGCCACCATCGGCGACCTTAATGAACGTCCCGTAAGCGTCAAGGACACCAACGGGAACAAGTTCAAGACCTACCCGCCCGACATGGTTCTCATGGGCGACCCGGAGCTCCTCCTGGGCGTAAACATCAGGGAATTCACCCTGGCCGTGGCGTTCCAGTACTGGAAACAGCAAGAGGAACTGGTGAAAATCTCCGCAGAGGAAAGTACCCGTTTCTGGCGGTTAGGCTTTGAATTCTACTACAACTTTTTCTGGCCGGACTATTTCCAGGTGGGCCTGGGTGCCGGTTTCTCGTACACCAGCGTCAAGACCGAAAACAGTGCCTTCCACGGCGAAGACCTGGGAGACACGGAATTCATGGGTTCCGGTATAGGCCTCATGGCAAACGTGCAGTATTATTTCACCAACGAAATCGCCATCATCCCCGCCGTAAAGTTTTACCGGAACTGGTTCAAGAACGTCTATACCGACGATAGCGAGAACCAGGAACTGGACCCGTTCCTGTGGCAGACCTTCATTTCGGCCTCCATATCCCTGCAATTCCAGTTCTAGGCTAAACGGGGGGCTTGAATTTATCTAAATTTGGGCCCATGAAAACGCCTTTCAAGCTATTTCTGGTTGCAGGGCTGTGCTTGGCGGCTGTGGCGCACGCCATGGACGACAAGGGCTACGCCTCCATCTACGAGTCCATCGCCGCTTTTGAAAATCGCCCTGGTGGAGATGCTAGGATATTCAACCGTCCGGGCTATGTGAAGCCCATCATCACCAACCTCGCCCCTGTGCTGAACAGCAACTGGTACGTGAGCGCTACGGTTCCCCAGAGCGTGACCTTCGAAGCGGGACTCCCCTTCGCCATTATCCCCATCGGGAGCGACGACCGCACCTTCTCGGAAAACGGTGCAAGTGTCCCTACCATCTTTGGCGACCACGGCGATCCTCTGAACTACGACCCCACCGTTTACGGTAACGAGACACTCCACAACTTGGGCGTTTTTACCTACCCCTACCTGCAGCTGGCCGGAGGTTTCTACCATGCCCGTCTAGTGCTTCGCGGCATGTGGCTCCCCGCCGTTAGCGAACTCCAGAAATTCAACCTCATCGGTATCGGCCTGCAGTACAGCTTTGGCCACCTTTTCCAGTACATGCTGCCCAAGCCCGCCCAGGGCTTGGACGTGAGCCTGGTGCTGGGTTACAGCTCCAGCGGCATCAGCTACCAGCCCGAAGATTACGAGGGCTCTCTCGACCTGGACATCTCAGCTTTCACCTTTGACGTTGTTATCGGATACAAGCCCATCGAAATTGTCGAAGTCATGCTGACTCTCGGCTACCAGAGCGGAAGCATGGCCTCCAGCGGTCACCTGGTGAGCCACGCCGATGGCTGGAACGGGCAGTCTATCGACCCGAACATTACCGTAGACGGAAACGACGGTTTCAAGTTCGGCCTTGCGGTAGCCTTCCAGTTCGGGTCGTCGTTCCATCCGGTGCTGGGCTACGATTACGCGGGCAAGTCCAGCTTCACCACAAACGTGCTCTACTTCAAGCAGCAGTTCGGCAAGGACAAGACTCCCGACGAAATCGCCAAGGAAAAGGGCTACGTGCGTGGCGGCAGCGTTTCCAACGACGAAGAAGAGGTGGATGAAGCGGAGGAGGCTCCGAAAGCAAAGAAGAAGGCAAAAAAGAAGTCCAAGAAGAAAAAGAAAGTTGTAGAAGAGGAAGATGCCGCAGGTGACACCACCGCTGCGGACGATGAATTTGAAGAATTTGATGACTAACTAGATGCCGTGTCAAGCACGGCATGACGCAAAAAAACTTAAGGTAGGCAAAAGATGATTACATTCCTTATCGGCATTGCCATCTTGATTGGCGGCTACTTTACATACGGAAAGTTCGTGGAGCGGGTATTCGGCCCCGACGACCGCAAGACCCCGGCCCTTGCAAATCCCGACGGCGTGGACCGCATGGTGCTCCCCCACTGGAAAAACATGCTTATCCAGCTGTTGAACATCGCAGGCATCGGCCCTGTCATCGGCGTGATTCTCGGCATCAAGTTCGGCGCCATCGTGTTCATTCTGCTCCCCATCGGAAACGTGTTGGGCGGAGCGGTCCACGACTACTTCAGCGGCATGATCAGCATGCGCAACAACGGCTACAACGTCCCTGCCCTTGCCCGCAAGTTCCTGGGCAAGGGACCATCCAAGGTGGTTATGGCCCTCATCTCCGTGGCCCTGATTCTTGTGGGGGCCGTGTTCACAAACACCCCGGCAGCCCTTATCAACACCCCCATCATTGCAGGTTCCGCCGTGTCTCCAAGCCTGTTCTGGATTGCGGTGGGCTGCATTTTCGTCTACTATTTCGCCAGCACCTTCTTCCCCATCGACAAGATTATCGGGCGAATCTACCCCCTCTTCGGCGGCTTGCTCATTCTCGCTTCTCTCGGAATCATGGTCGGCATCGCGCCACACCTGAATATCCTTGACGAAATCAACCTTGCGGACTTCGGGTCCAACTTCCACCAGCATCCGGCGGGACAGCCCATACTTCCCATGCTGTTCGTGACCATCGCCTGCGGCATCATCAGCGGTTTCCACAGCACCCAAAGCCCCATCGTGGCCCGTACCGAAGTGACCGAAAAGCTTGGACGTCAAACTTTTTACGGCATGATGATTATCGAAGGTCTCATCGGCATGATTTGGGCCGCAGGCGGCATGTTCATCTACCACCAAATGCCCGAACTCTTGACCGGAGCCTCCGGCGTGAAGGTCCTCAGCACCTTGGTCTCTACCGTCATCCCCTTCGCCCCCATTTCTGTACTGGTGGTGGTGGGCGTGATTATACTTGCCATTACCAGTGGTGACACCAGCCTCCGAAGCCTCCGCCTCACCATCTCCGAACTTACGGGTATCGACCAGAAATCCGCCAAGAATCGTCTGCTTTTGACCGTTCCTATGTTTGCCATTTGTGCTATCATCATCTTCTGGAGCAACATGGACAAAGAAGGCTTCAACATCCTGTGGAACTACTTCAGCTGGAGCAACCAGCTCATGGCGGTGTGCAGCCTGTGCGTGGCGGTAGTTTACCTGCGGAGCAAAAAGAAGAACTTCTGGATTGCCCTCGTGCCCTGCATGTTCATGACCTTCATCACCTGCCATTACATCTTGTGGGTCAGCCCCGAAAACCTGAAGGGCGCTCCTTTGGGTTTTGGCCTTGACTACAAGACCGCCCTGGTGCTGGCCATTGAAAACGCAGTTATTCTTGGGGCTTTGCTGTGCACGAGGGGCAAGACCCTCACCCAGATGGCAGGTTTCGACCCCGACGTGTGGGATCCGGTCAAGGAAGAAAAGTACCAGGCGAGCCACCCCATCAAGGGTCCGGAAAACGTGAAATTCTAGAGGGCGTTTCCAAATGAAACCTTGGAAACTGCTCAAAACGGAATACCTGGTAGATGCCCCCTGGCTGAAAGTGGCTAAGGAGACCTGCGAACTGCCGAACGGCAAGGTCATCGACGATTTCTACACGCTTTGGCAGCCGGACTGGGTGCTGATTCTTGCCCGTACCGCCCAGGGCAAGTGGGTCATGACGGAACAATACCGCCACGGCACCGGAAAAATCGCGCTGGAGTTCCCTGCAGGAATCATCGACAAGGGCGAAACGCCGGAGCAGGCCGCCCTCCGGGAACTGCAGGAAGAATGCGGGTACACGTTAGACGAGAGCAGATCCCCGGTCAAGCCGGGGATGACAAAGTGTGGCGTCAAAAACGAAAATAAGTCAGTCAGTGATTGCCACGAGGCTTCGCCTCTCGCAATGACAAAGTTCATCGGCACTTTCCCGGTGAACCCGGACAGGCATCGCGGCGTATTTCACGTGGTATTCATTGACGGTGTGGTCAAGGGCGGGAACACCCACTTTGACAGCACCGAAGAAATCGAATCTCTGGAACTTTCCGACCAGGAACTGCAGGCGAAAATGGCCGACGGCACCTTCTGCCACCCGCTACAGATGGCGGGTTATCTGAAATATAAGCTAAACAAAAATCTCTAAGGGATTCCCGCCATGGTTCGACTTCGCTCACCACAAGTCGTGGGAATGACGTTGTACTACCCGCGGGTGAGGCGGATCAGGAACTTGAAGGTGCCCCGGTCTCCGCCTTCTTCGGCCTGAACCATTTCAACAGCGGTGTTCATGGCGAAACTGAACGCAAATCCGATAGACCAGGTTTCGCTCACCCACCAGTCCTTGCCCACTTCGTACTGTGAAAACACCGACAACATTTCGAAATCGTTATATTCATCGAAAAGACCAACCACCACAAAATCCATACCGCCGGAAATACCCACATAAAAACCATTCATCACGGAGCGGGGATTCCTGAAAGGATACACCATAAGGCCCAAGCCCCATGATACCGATATGGCCTTTGTCTCCATGCCCTCTTTTTCTTTGGTATCAATTTTGGGCATGCTAATGCCAAAAAGATTGACTCCCTCGTTCTCGTAGTATTTGGAATAGTGGTAGTCCGCCTCGCCGGAGTACAGGGCGAAATCCAGCAAGGCGTGCAGAACCACCAGATTGCCGATAGATTTGCCGAACTTAAAATCCATTGTCGGCAAGGCCCAGCCCGAAAAGTCCCTGCGAGTGGTTTCCGTAGTTCCTGCCCCGCAACAGTCCGAATCCTCGTCTTTCGCATGCAAGTCCGTATAGGCCAGCCCCAAGCCCGCACTAAAGAAGAATCCACGGTGCTCGTGGGGCGGTCGCGTCTTCTTTTGTGGCGCCGTTGGCGTGGGCCCCTGCACAGCCTGTGGGTCCTGGGCCCAGGCACCGGATAAAAGAACGAGCGCTGCCAAGATTTTGGCGATGGTTTTCATTCGCTTTTACCCCCGTGTGAGCCGAAGCGAAAGGGAAATCACGTTATCGGACTTATAGGATTCTACCGACACGACTGACAAGCTCGTATGGGCAAATTCTAGCCCTACCCCAATGGACAGGTGGTCGTTTATCCACCATTCCTTGCCCATTTCCACCTGAAACGCCGGGCCACCATCGCCTGCAGCGTGTGCGTCTCCGTCAATGTAGGTCAAGAACATGGTATAGCCCAAAGCACCGCCCACAAAGAACCCGTTCAATGCGGAAGTTTTGTCGCGGAAAGGATAAACGGTACTACCCAAGCCGACAAAGGTCCTGAAACCAAAACCATCGGACGATTCCTCTTCCCGTTCTTTCATCTTTTCTGTTTCTGTGCAACGATTGTCCAAGCAGGCCTTTTCGTATTCCCTGTAAAACCAGTCTTCGGAACCTGCAAAAAAGCCGAAATTGAAAACGGTATGCAAAGCTACCAAGTTTGCCATGGCCACACCGAACTTGAATTCGAACATGGGGAACGTAAAGCCGTCGAACTCGAAATAATCCACATTCCGTTCCGTGATTTCAACCTCATTCTCGGTGTAGGTATCGTCATTTTCCCTGCTGGACTTGTACCAGTTGTAGGCCGCTCCGAATGACACGCTGTTGTAAAACCCGCGATGCTCGCGAGGGGCGGGCTTGGCGACAGTCGGTTCCGAAGGCGCAGATTCAGACTGGGCAAAAACCAGGCCCGCCACCATCAAGACTATAATCTCAAACAATTTACTTTTCATGAAACTCCCCTTAAAAACGGCAGTAATATAGTAAATGAGTGGTGAGTGGTTAGGTTGTAGGTCGTAGGTATTAGGGTTGATGCGGTCGGCTCTAACCTCTTATTTACTATCTTTCCATACCATAAAAACCTTAATACGGACATTCACTATGAGCATCAAAGATTACCTCGCCGGCGCAAAACAGGCCGGTTCCGTCCAGAAGCTGATGACCCCGGGCCTCGCCGTGGAATTTATCCAGCCCTGGTACACCCCGCTTTCTACGACCCCTTCTACCACGGGTATTGCTGTCGGCGGTATCGGCTCGACATTCACCGCAACGCCTGCGGGCACCACTCCCGTGATGAACGTGATGCCGGGCGTGCAGGTCCGCACCGAAAAGCCCGCTGACCTCCGCTTCAACAACTTCTTCTTCAAGGAAGCGGTCTTAAGCGAAAAGGCTCCCCTCGTGATTGGCAGCTTCGCCGCATTCGGCATCTACAACAACAACTTCCCGCTCCTCGATGCAAACGGTGCACGCGTTTTCGGCGATGCCGACATGAAGGACCAGAAGAAGGCAGAAGCCAAGCTCAACAAGGTACTTGCCGAAAAGACTCTTTTTGCAACGAACAAGGCCGCCTTTGAACGCTGGCACATCCAGTTCAGCGACCGCACCCAGGCTCTGATCGCTGAAGGCAAGGACACCGCCGCTATCAACCGCGCCGTTCTCATTGACTTCTTTGACGGCATGATTGGCGAAAAGGCAGCCCGCGAAGGCGCCCTCACCGCCGCCTGGGCAAACGACTCCGAATTCCTCGGCCAGCCGGGCTACGACGCCACCAAGATGAAATATACCGCCCTCTATCCGGTGAGCGAAACCGTTTACGAAGGCAAGGGTGTCGCTATCACCAAGACCCAGTCCAGCTACGTGACTCCGGGTGACGAACGCCTCTCCAGCCTCCCCGTGAACGCCACCGTGTTCACTCTCGAAAATACCACCAAGGAAACCCGCGAAGTGACGATTGTCCAGATTCAGGACAGCATCACGGGTTACATGGCCAAGAAGGACCGCCAGGGCGTTCAGGACTCCAGTTTTGTGCTGGTGCCGGCCGCTCGTTTCCCGAAGGCCGTGCAGTTCGACAAGGAACTCAAGGATGGCCGCTCTGTGCGCGGTATTGAATTCTACAACGAAAAGCCGCTCGCCGAAAGCGACTTCAACGGTTGCATGGGCGTGTCTGTTGCCTGGAACAAGAAGGACAACCTGAACGTTTCCGTGAAGCCCATGTTCTACCAGGACGATGCAGCCTCTGTGCTGAAGGGCGCTCTCCAGAGCGGTCGCGTTGCAGGCTCTTGGGTCAAGAACGTTTACAGCGGTCGTGAAACGATTGCAGGCGCCGTCGCTGTGACTGCCGTTTTGAAGCCGAAGCAGAAGGTCAGCTTCCAGTTCAACCTGGTGCTGGACTTCCCCGAAATCAAGCTGAACAAGCTTACCTCTGCCAAGAAGTACACCGCTTTCTTCCCCGAAGCTTATGGCCGTGTGGGCGCCATCCTAGAAGAAGCCCTCGCCGCCGACAAGAACTTTGACGCTCGCCTCAAGGCATTCGAAGCACTCGTGCCGAAGAAGGCCGTGGCCAAGCTCTACAAGACTGCCGCCAAGCAGGCCGAATTCAAGAGCCTCGCTATCAACACCCTCAGCTTCCTCGCCGAAGCCACCGTGTGGGACAAGGACGACCGTTTCTTGGTTCGCGAATGTGCCGACTATCCGTTCTTCAACTCCCTGGACGTTTACTTCTACGGAAGCTTCAGCCTGATGGCCCTGATGCCGCGCCTCGACGGCGTGGTGATGAAGCGCTTCGGCGATGCCATTCTCGCCGTGAACAATAACCGCCGCCGTCACCACGAATACGTGAACCTCCCCTACGCAGACCTCCCGGACCCGAAACTGGAAGGTCCCCGCGCCGTTCGTGGTGCCGTGATTCACGACCTGGGAAGCCCCTTCGATGCTGAACCCGATGCCTACGACTGGCACAACGTGAAGGAATGGAAGGATCTCGCTCCGAAGTATGTTTTGATGGTTCTCCGCCATTACGTGAAGACGCAGGACAAGCAAAACTTGCAGGATTGCAAGGAAGCCGTCTACGCCGCCATGCAGTACCTCGAAAAGATGGTGAACGAAGGCGAAAACTTTCCGCTCACCCATGGTACCGACGACACCTTCGACAACCTCTCCAGTCACGGCATTTCCGTGTACTGCGGTAGCCTCTGGATTGCAGGCCTCCGCGCTGCGGCAAAGATTGCCGAACTCCTCGGCGACAAGCAGCAGGCCGACACCTGGAACGCCAAGGCCGATGCCGCCAACAAGGAATTCGAGGTCGCCCTGTGGGACGAAGCCGAAGGCTACTACCACTTCTTCGTGACCCCGATGGAAGCGAAGGACGTCGTGGCTGATAAGCTCCCGCAGCTGGCCGACGCCATCAAGGAAACGCTCGTCATCGACGGTTCCAACGTGAAGGCCGCCCTCAAGACCATCAACGAATGGCTGAACTCCGGCGCAATCCCGAGCGACGTGGAGCTTTCCAAGAACGAACTCCGCGGCCTCAAGAAGGCTTGGCTCACCGCCCAGTGCAAGGACGCATTCACCGCCAGCTGGAACGCAAAGATTGCAAACGACTGCGACGACGTATTCGCCGACACGATGCTCGCCGACACTTACCTGCGCCTGCTCGGCCTCAAGCCCATCAGCGACGAGAAGAAGGCCAAGGCCAACCTTCTCCGCGTCTACAACACGAACTACAAGGCAAACAGCCCACTCATCGGTGCCGCAAACCTTGTGCGCAAGGACGGCTCTCCGCTCGATGAATTCAACTTCCAGGCTCACGACGTGTGGATCGGCATCCAGTACAGCATCATGTGCGCCATGATGCACCACGGATTGGAAAAGCAGGCTGCCGACATGGGCGATTCCATGATCCGCAACCTCTACGAAGAAGCCCGCATCCCGTTCGCCGCACCGGAAGGATTCAACGGTTCCTGCCGCCTGCACCCGGAAGCGCTGGTGAAGGCTTTCGGCCTCAGCGCTACCGCCGCCGACAAGATGCACAAGGAACTCCTGAAGAAGGGCGCCCTGCTTGCAGATTCCCGCATCAGCCCGAAGCTCCCCCGCAACCTGCCCGCCTTTACCAAGGCATTCGGCAGCATCGCAAAGGCCAACAAGGTTGAATCAAGCGCCCTGTTCATGCTGCTCCACAGCACGGCACTCAAGTACACCGCAGGTAAGTACTTCCGCCCCGGCATGGTGTTTGCGCTGTTGTGGTAAAATCAAAAAAAATCTGAATATTAAAAGAGAACTATTTGACGGTTCTCTTTTTTTATTATATGTGTCGTTAACCTAAAAGATTAATTCGAGGGGTAGGGGCCGAGTCCCTAGGAGAAGGGGAAGCGGAAGACGCGGCGGGTATGAAACGGAGGCCCCGGCACCCTTCGACTACGTTCAGGGCAGGCTGGGCCGGGGTGACATGTCAATAAGAGCCGCGGCTGGAGCAACCTTTGTACACTTAGCGCTTTAGCGCTTAGTGTACATGGCCACCTTTAGGTGGTGCGGGAGGCTTTCCCCTTTGGGGGTATTTTACTATCTTTTCCCGCGTTCAAATTCAACAAGGATTAACAATGAGCAAGAATTACAAGATTGCAGTGCTTCCGGGCGACGGTATCGGCCCCGAAGTGATGAAAGAAGCTGTCCGCGTGCTGGACGTGGTTTCCAAGAAGTTCGGTTTCGACGTGAACGCCGAATGGGCAAACGTCGGTGGTGCCGCCTACGACGAAAGCGGTTCCCCGCTGCCGGAAAGCACCCTCAAGCTGGGTGAAGCTTCTGACTGTATTCTTTTCGGTTCTGTGGGCGGCCCGAAGTGGGAACACCTCCCCCCGAACCTGCAGCCGGAACGCGGTGCACTCCTCCCGCTCCGTAAGCACTTCAAGCTTTTCTGCAACCTCCGCCCGGCCCGCGTCTATAAGGAACTCGCAGGCGCTTGCCCGCTGCGTTCTGACATCGTCGGTGACGGTTTCAACATCCTTACCGTTCGTGAACTGACTGGTGACGTTTACTTCGGTCAGCCCAAGGGCCGCGAAGGAGTTCCTGGCTCCAAGGAAGAAATCGGTTTCGACACCATGAAGTACAGCCGCTACGAAGTGGAACGCATCGCCCGCTTCGCTTTCGACGCCGCCATGCTCCGGGGCAAGAAGGTTGCCTCCATCGACAAGGCCAACGTGCTCACCACCAGCGTGCTCTGGCGCGAAGTCGTGAACGAAGTCATCAAGGATTACCCGGAACTCACACTCGAACACCTCTACGTCGATAACGCCGCCATGCAGCTCCTGAAGCGCCCGCGCGAATTCGATGTGCTGCTCTGCCCGAACCTCTTCGGCGACATCCTCACCGACGAATGCGCCATGCTCACGGGTTCCATGGGCCTCCTCCCGTCCGCTTCTATCGCCGAAGGGAGCTTCGGTCTGTACGAACCGGCCGGTGGTTCCGCTCCGGACATCGCAGGCAAGGGTATCGCTAACCCTCTCGCACAGATCCTCTCCGTGGCATTGATGCTCCGCTATACCTTCAAGGAAGAAGAAGCAGCCAAGGCTATCGAAGCGGCTTGCGAAAAGGTCATCGCCCAGGGATATCGCACTGGCGACATCTACCAGGATGGCTGCACCAAGGTGGGCACCACTGGTATGGGTGATGCTATCATCGCTGCTTTGGCTTAATGCAGGAACAGCATCTCCGGTACGCCAAAGCTCTCGCCAACACGGCTCGTTAAGACGAGCCGCTTATGGCTCACGGATTGCCGCTTTGGCTTAAAAGGCGATTCCCGGTCAAGCCGGGAATGACATTATAAGAGAAAAGGCTTCCCGGTATCGGGAAGCCTTCTTTCTTCAAGGAGAATCTGTAGAAGAAACTTACGCTTCGACGGTCTTGCCCTTTTCGACAGCGTCGGCCAGGGTCATGCCCGTAAATTCCTGGGCGCTGAACCAGCGACCGCTCTTCTTGTCGTCCAGCATCACGGAGACCATGGAGCCGGGAATCACGCTTTCGGGAGCGTTGGGGGCGTTGGGGCCGCCAAGGTCCGTACGGAGCCAACCCGGGTCCATCACGTTCATCATCACATCGGTGCCGTTCAGCTTGCAGGCGAAATCCTTCACGAACTTGGTGAGGGCGGCCTTGGCGCAGGCGTAACCCATCAGTTCCGGCTCGTTGGCGATACCGCTGGTGGTGAGCTGCATGCGGCCAAAGCCACGCTTGATCATGCCCGGCAAAAAGTGGTAGGCAATCTTGATGGGCGCAAAGAAGTTCACCGCCATGGCATGGTGGAAATCGTCCATGGTGTTGGTGAGGTAGTCGGTAAAGTAGTGGCTCATGAGACCCGCATTGTTGAACACCAGGTCCACCTGCACGCCCCAGCTGTCGATTTCAGCAAGGGCGGCATCGATTTCGGTCTCGTTTTCCAGGTTGCAGCCCACGGCACGGCCTTCCACGCCGAGCTTCTTGATTTCGGCCAGAACCGGTTCGGCATGGGCCTTGTCGCGACCCTGCAAGATGATATTTGCACCCAATTTCGCCATCTCGATGGCGGTCAGGCGACCGACCCCGCGACAACCGCCGGTAATCAGGCACCATTTTCCCTTTACGCCAATCATGTTTTATCCTTTGCGGCACAGGGCCGCGAATCGGTTACAAGAGAAAAATAGCCTTTTAAACCGGGATTTGACTCCGTCAAGGCCATAAAAATGTTTACAGGCGTAAAAAAGGGCGAAAATATATCGCGAACAGGGGTCACGCCCACAAGTGGGATACCCCTAACGTAAGTTTAGTTCTTTTTTAACCCACGCTAAATTTGAGCGAAAATAGTTCCTCCGGCTATTTACTTGTCACTTTTTCTTCTGTTGCAATCCCTGCAAAGCATCTGACAGTTTGTGTCGATTGTCGGGCCGCCTTCGCACCAGGGAGTGATATGGTCGGCTTCCATTTGCGCAAGCTCGAAATGTTGTTTGCAAATCG